>JBCAZI010000133.1:0-6413 GCA_038533095.1 Pseudomonadota bacterium | reverse complement strand
GCGAAAATCTCTTCCCCAATCACCGCCTGTCCGATGGGGTTGCCATAGTCGCCATAGACGCCCGCAACCACGAATGTAGTCCCTTGCAGTGCAATCTCATCCCCTACGCCCAGCCCAGCGCGGCGAGATAGCTGTTCGTTGATCAACACCGTCTGCCCGCCAAAGGTGGTGTCCCACGGGTTTCCGGATTGCTGCAACAGCACCCAATTGTCGCGATAGGTGGCGTGATCACGGGTGCCAAACACCTCTGTCGGTTGGCCCATGATTTCGATGTCGGCACTTTGGATGGGCAGGATGGCGTCCGTGCGCGGTTCAGCGAAGGCGATCAGGGCGGCGGACTGCGCCTCATCCTCGGTGCGGGTGTAGAGTTCTGACGCCAGCCGTTGGTCGAGGAAGTCAATGAATGTCAGGCGAAAGCTGGACACCATTGTCGAGACGCCGACGTTTGCGGCCATGGCGAGCAAAAGCGCCATCAGGGCCAGCGACAGCCCCGGCAGTTGTTGCCGCGTGTCGGCCCAGAACCACTGTGCAGTGACCGATTTGGCAAGGCTGCTGACGGCGGCCAAAATGCGATCCAAGATCAGCGGCAAAGCCAGCGCTGCCCCAATCAGCAGCGAAGCCAGAAGCGTGAAACCACCGATCAAACCATTGGCCGTGAACATCATCACCCCCGACAGGCCCAGCAAGATGGCGGCCAAGATACCTTGGATCACCGCCCGCCGTCCCGCCGCCATCGCCAAGGCGCGCGGTTGCGCTGCCGCAAGCAAAGGCATCTTGCCGATCTGATAAAGCGCCCCGCTGGCCGCAACTGCCGTACCGCCCAGCGCGATGGCAAGGCCGGACAGCCACCAAACCGGGCGCAGCTGCAGCGTTCCAGAAACATCAGCCCCGTAAAGCCCGCGCAGTGTGGCCGCCACATCCGGTAACAGCAGCGCGGCAATCACATAGCCCAGCGCCACGCCAATGGTCCCTGCGATCAACGCAAAGATCATCAACTCTGCCCCCATCAGGACGACCACCTGCCGCAGTGGCAGGCCCAAGGCGCGCAGGGTGCGCACAACGGGGCGACGTTGTTCAAATGCGAGCCCAATCGCCCCGTTCACAATGAAAATACCTACGGCGAATGATAACAAGCCAAAGGCGGTCAGGTTCAGGTGGAAACTATCGGTCAGACGGCCAATGTCACTGCCGCCCTGCGCAGGTTGCAATGAAAGCTCTGGCGCAAGCGTAGCAAGATCAACGCGCCCCATGGGCTGGCCCGGTAGGACGATCAGACTATCAATCTGGCCCTGTTTCCCAAGCAGCCGTTGCGCCACGCCGATATCCGTCACCGCCGTGCCGGGTGCGGCCTCTGGCGTGATGACGACGTCGAAATCAGCGAGCTCTGCCGCTGTCTGTGCATTGGCGAAAAGCTGGCCTTCGCCGGTCAGAAAACTGGTAATATCGCCACCCTCGGTCGGTGCAACGGGCCCAACGCCGCCCGGTGCGGTTAACGGCTCAATCCCGACGATCCGCACCCCATCAAGCCGCCCCTGCACCACGGGGCTGACCAGCCAGCCGGCGCGGCGCAGCGTCACGTAAGTCTCCTGCGCCATGGGCTGCCCGTCACGGCGCACCAGCCTGTCATATTGGCCTTCGCCCAGTGTGGCAGCCGCCGCATCATAGCTTGCGCGCGCTTCGGCATTCACTGCTTGGACACCTGACCAGAGTGCTGTCGCCAATGCCAAGCCGGCCAGCAGTGTGAACAGCTGCAAAGGGTTGCGCCACCAATGCGACATGAGCGCCTGCAAGGTCGCGCGCGTCATGCCACCTGCCCGGCACGCAAGTGCAGACGGCGGGACATACGGCCTGCCACGTCATTGGAATGGGTAACCATTAAAAGCCCAGCGCCAGTCTCGCTGACAAGCTCCAACATCAGATCAAGCACTACTGCTGCCGTCGCCTCATCCAGATTGCCTGTGGGTTCATCGGCCAGCACAAGGCGTGGTTTAGGCGCGAGGGTGCGCGCAATCGCCACCCGTTGCTGTTGCCCGCCGGACAGCTGTTCGGGGTATTTGTTCAACTGCGGCGTCAGCCCCATGCGGTCAGCCAATGTCGCATCCCTTGCCGGGTCATGCCGCCCGGCAAGACGCGCCTGAAAGGCGATATTGTCGGCGACACGCAGGCTGGGGATCAGGTTGAACTGCTGAAAAACCACGCCTACTGTGCCCCGGCGCAAAGCCGCGCGCCCGTTGTCGTCAAGGGTCGCGATGTCTTGGTCGCCCAGATGGATGTGCCCTTGATCTGGCGTATCCAGCCCACCAATCAGATGCAGCAGGGTGCTTTTCCCACTGCCAGACTCGCCCGTCAGCGCCAGCGTCTCGCCCGCGTCCAAGGTCAGATCAACGCCGCGCAGCACCGCGAAGGGGCCATCAGCGGTTTGATAGGTTTTGTGAATATCTTTTACGGCCAGCAGCATGTGTTTCTTTCCCTCGGTCAGAGGTAACACGCGCGCTGCGGAAGGAAACGCCTGTTGCGGAGATTAACCCCCGATCAGGGCGATTTGGGTGCCTGCCGGGTCAATCACGATCAGGCGTTGAACGTAGGGAATACTGCTATCCCAGGCGGCGCGATAGCCTGCGGAGGTCAGCTGTTCCGCAACCGCGTCAATATTGGCGATGGGGAAGGATGGCAGCGCGTTCACATCAAAGGGAAAGCTGGGTTGCGTCCCGAAATAAATCTGGCGGGTCCCACTGACGGCCCAGAAACCATCTGCATTTTTTGGATAGTTGGGCGCGCGCATTTCAGTCAGGCCAAGTTCGCCAAGATAAAAGGCGCGCAGAGCTGGTTCTTCATCAGGTTCCATAGGGATAAATGTCTGCTGAAACCGGGCGTTTTGCTGTGCTGCATCGCGGCTAGCGCTGAAATCCATACCGCGCCCACGTGGTATGACTTTTGGGCGTGGGTCGTCTTCGTTTAGATCGCGCTCGCGTTGTTTGTAGCTGTGATACAACCAAGCAACGACCATCAAGAAGAGGATAAGCGACGGCGGGATATCAAAGGGGAGTTGCATAAGACATCAACCGTTTTTCTCGAGAACCAACCTTCATTCTTCGTCACCACCGTTCTTGTTCCGCCCGCCACTGTAGCGCACCAGCACCCATACGACGGCAATAAATACGGCGACAACCACGATTGGATTGCCTCCGGTCAAGTCTAGCAGCATGGCCACCTCTAAATTGTATGCTATTGCATACTAAATAGGTATGATTGGCGCTGTTTCAAGATTTGCCGCCACGTTCCCCTGTTTCTTTGCGCAGGCTTCAGTACCATCGCACCGAAATTGAGCGGAGGATCTGACATGACTGATATCGTAATCTTAGGCGGTGCGCGCACGGCGATTGGCACCTTCGGCGGATCTTTGGCTGGAACATCGCCTATTGAGCTAGGGACAATTGCAGCCAAGGCCGCCTTGGAACGTTCCGGTGT
This sequence comes from Pseudomonadota bacterium, assembly GCA_038533095.1. Lineage (GTDB taxonomy): Bacteria > Pseudomonadota > Alphaproteobacteria > Rhodobacterales > Rhodobacteraceae > Yoonia. Next base: position 2,945 of record JBCAZI010000133.1, on the reverse strand, counting down.
CGAAGGTGGCCAGGTGGGCCATGTTGCGATTGGTCATGTCATTAACACCGAACCCAAGGATATGTATGTCAGCCGCGTGGCGGCGATGAACGCAGGCATCCCTGATACAACGCCTGCGATGAACGTGAACCGCCTGTGCGGGTCGGGCGTGCAGGCCATCGTTTCGGTGGTACAGTCCCTGATGCTGGGTGATGCTGAATTTGGCCTTGCAGGTGGGGCAGAGAATATGAGCCGGTCACCCTTTATCATCCCAGACCAGCGCTGGGGCGCGAAGATGGGTGATATCCGCACGCAAGATATGATGCTGGGCGCGTTGAATTGCCCCTTCGGCACCGGGCATATGGGTGTGACGGCGGAAAATGTTGCGGGCGAGCATGACATCAGCCGCGCCGATCAGGATGCTTTCGCCCTTCAAAGTCAGGAGAGGGCGGCTGCGGCCATGGAGGCAGGGTACCTCGACAGCCAGATTACCCCCGTCCCCGTCAAGCAACGACGCGAGATGGTGGATTTTGTCACTGACGAGCACCCAAAAGCCACGACATTGGAAGCGTTGGCAGGCCTGCGTCCGGTATTCCAGAAAGATGGTAGTGTGACCGCAGGCAATGCCTCTGGACTAAACGATGGCGCGGCGGCGATTGTGCTGGCAACGGCAGAAGCGGCCGAGACAGCAGGCCTGACACCAAAGTTCCGCATTCTTGGCTATGCGCACGCGGGTGTGCGGCCAGAGGTGATGGGGATTGGCCCTGTTCCGGCCGTCGCCAACCTGTTGGTCAAAACCAAGCTGACGGTCAATGATTTCGATGTGATTGAAAGTAATGAGGCCTTTGCCGCCCAAGCCCTTGCCGTGACGAAAGAACTTGGGTTCGACCCTGCCCGCGTGAACCCCAATGGCGGGGCCATCGCACTTGGCCACCCTGTGGGTGCGACCGGAGCCATCATCACCGTCAAAGCAATGTATGAATTGGAACGGACCGGCGGCAAACGCGCCCTGATCACAATGTGTATCGGTGGTGGCCAAGGTATCGCACTGGCGATTGAGCGGATTTAACGCAGGGCCCAGCACTTGCGGTCGCGGTGCACGCGTGTTTCTTACGACCAACGCCAAAAGTGAGAAAACCGTCCCGTGACCAACCGCCCGACCCTGCGCCATGTAGTATTCTTCAGCGCCAAGGATAAGGTCGATATTCCACGCATTGTGGAAGGGTTAGAGCTGTTGGCCGGCATCCCTCATGCCAGCGCATTTGAAGTGCGGCAAAACACACAGAAAGATGCGCTGTCATCTGAGGTTGATGTGATCGTATATGCCGAATTCGAAAGTGCTGCGGCACTGGCGGCCTACAAGGCCGATCCGCTTTATGAGGCGTCGATCAAGGCGGTGCGCCCTTTGCGTGACATGCGGATCGCAGCAGACTTTTAACGCATCTTTCGCGTCATGACCGGCTTTTAGGCGACCCCTGCAAGCCCGTGTTGCGGCAAGGTCACGTCGATCAATGATTTTCTGACAAACTCAAGTATTGGGAGGTAAACCGCTCGCTTTTTGACAGCCGCCCACCAATACTCAACCGCATTGGGGCGACTTCATTGTACTAGCCAGAAAGTACTGAAAATGCCAAAAATACTGCAAATACTCACGTTATTGCCTTTCACCTTTGCCGCGCTGCCAGCCGCTTTGACAGCACAGGAAAAATCCGTCTACGATCAAGTGGTCGAGATTTTGGCATCTGAGCGCGGCACCGTGCGCCGCTGGGTCTATCCGCCGAAACTGACGGTCATTCACACCGGTGATCCGCACCGCGATCAGATCAACCGCATGGTGGATATGGTACATGACCAGGTTCCCAGCTTTCCCGGCATCGGCGCGATCGAGTTTTTTGATCTGACCCAATTTGACCGGCGTTTGGCAGGCAACACGCAGTTCCGCATGCCGGTTGTTGATTTCAACGGGATCGAAGGGTCGATTGTCCGCGCCCTTTTCGCGGGTGAGGAAGAGGATCAGGACCTTTCGGTCACCGGCAACATCTTTGTTTTTCTCACGGGGCTTGAGGACGGCATTACCTTTGGCGCCCTGACCCAAAGTACCAAACGCCTCAGCCGCCAATTTGCCGAAGGCGGCGATATGCGCTGTTACTTCAACGTCATGTCAAAGAATGATGAACTGCGCGCCGGGTTCATTTTCATCAATATGGATGATGCGCTGACCCCGGTGGCAGAGTGCCTCTATGAGGAATTCATGCAAACACTGGGCTTACTCAACGACTCGCAAGGATCATCGCTGTTTACTTTTGATAACACCGGCATCACGCGCGAAGACCGCGCGCCCGATTTCCAGCTATTGCGCGCCCTTTACAGTCAGGACGTCGCAGCAGGCGACAAGGCGCAAAAGGCGGCGGATGTCTTTCTCAGCATGCAGCAGGAGCAGGTGATCGGGGTTGCCGCCCAGCCTTAGGTGTTTTTCGGGTAATCCCGCAGAAAGACCCATTTGTTGTCTTCCGACAGGTCGGGATCATAGGCATAACCGCCAGTGGCAAATCCTTTGATCCCGTCCGCCTCTGTGATCCGGTTTTCAACAACAAACCGCGCCATTGCACCGCGTGCCCGTTTGGCAAAGAAGCTAACGACGCGCGGTTTGTCATCTTTCACTTCCATAAAGACCGGCGTGATCACCCGCAGTTTCAGCGCTTTACGGTCCGCCGCGCCAAAGTATTCTTGGCTGGCGCAGTTGATCAGCGTGTCTGTACCAACAGCTTCGGCCTGTGCATTCAAGGCCTTGGCGATTGTGTCACCCCAATAGTCATAAAGCGTTTTACCACGCCGCGTTTTCAAACGACTTCCCATTTCCAACCGGTAAGGTTGGATCGCATCTAAAGGCCGTAACAGACCGTAAAGGCCCGACAGTATGCGCAGGTGATCCTGCGCCCAGGCCAGATCATCCTCGGTCAGGGTCT
>JBCAZI010000132.1:0-6498 GCA_038533095.1 Pseudomonadota bacterium | reverse complement strand
TCCGATCTTTGCCTCATAATACCGGCATCCTGCTCACAGTCACTTTGGCTTCTCAACCCCGTAGGGCTCATGGGTGAAAACCCAGAAAAGCTAACTGAAGGGCCAGAGCTATCGAAATCCAAATAAGAAGCATTACTTAGCTCTAAAGAACCAGAGCCATCAGCAGGGACAACAGATAATCCTTCTGAGCTCGACAAAGTCCCTCTGTCCACGTGATCTCCTAACGGATGTTCACTCGCCGTTATCTCGGATGCCCCATCCAAATTCTCTAAGTTACGGACACAACGCTGTTTATATGAGGAAACACAAGCACTCAGTGACATAATAGGTGGACCCTTCTCACCAACATCTCCAGTTGGGTCACTCATTCCAGGCACAGGATAGACCCTGAAACTGGGCGCTTCTGGACACCGAGCTGTGGGGCTACTCGATGCCTCAACTCCTTCAGCCACGCCATCCCCCAATTCTCTTCCGTCAGCATCACCCTCTGCCACGGCCTCCATTCCATTCGTATCAGTTTCCCGAATTTCTACTCTCTTCTCTGGCTTTCGGGAACTCAACTCAGAACCAAAAGAGTCGACCAGTGAGAAGTCAAATCTATCCGGGTCAATCCCCGGGATAAAGAATACACGCGAATCATTGCAACCAGGTGAGGGCGGATGGGCCCGGGGTAGTACTTCAACATTCTGCTCAGGAATCCGATAAGGATCAGTCCTCTGTAAATATTTGGGGGCGCGAGTCCACGGTCTCAATTGATCATAATGAGCCTTAATCTTATACTCTGGCTCCTCTTCAGAATAAATCTCATAAGACTTACCATTAACATTCACTTTCTCTACCACAAAGGGGCCCTCATACCTGGGACTCAACTTCTTGGCTACTCCCCGAGGTCCAAGGACTTTCCTACCCACAAGGGAGCCTCTTGGATAGGGCTCAAAAGTCGCCGAGCCAGTCTTCCAAAATCGTTCCCGCACAGGCCCAAGGGGTAGCTTTGAAGCCACTTCTGTGAAGCTCTCAGCCGGAGTCCTCCGTATCTCCTGATGGTACGTATGATTATATATCAACACAGCTTCCGACAAACATTTATCCCACTGACTTGGATCTTCGCAGAGCCCCGTAAGGATACCAATGAGGGACTTGTTAACTCGCTCTACCAGACCATTACTTTGAGGTGTGTAGGGTGTAGTAAACTTCTGATTAATATTATAATGTCTCAATAACTCTGAAAAGGGATGGCCTGTGAATTCTCTGCCATTGTCAGATAACACACTCTCAGGTATCCCAGGAACCCCAGCCAAAATACTTTCAAAAGCTACGGCGCAGGTCATCGAGGTTTTGTTCTTCAAAGGACGTGAGGCCAGCCATTTGGTGTGGTGGTCCACTGCATTCAACACATATCTAAATTGACTTGAAGTGTGAGGTAACTCCATCAAATCAACAGAGAGCAGTTCAAAAGGTCTCCGGGTCTGAATTTTAACAATAGGAGGAGTAACCTTAGCAGTAAATGGCTTACTTGCCATGCACTGGTCGCAGCTACGTGTAACATCTGCTACTACTAGGTATAAATTAGGACTAAACACAAAAGGTAGAACCAACCTCTTCAATTTCTCCCGGCCAACATGGCCATTACGCTCGTGAGCTGTCTTCACCAAACTGCCAAGAACGGAGAAAGGAATTAAATAAGGGAAAACAGTTAAAGAACCTGGCTTCAACTCAACTCTGCAGGTCAGCAAGCCTTCCTGATCAATCACAATGTCCCTTGCATATTTTGCATACTTCCGTAAGTCCTTCGACTGCAAACACCTTTTCTTGAGCCGCGCGGGGTCCTCCCCAAATCTCCTAACCAACCCCTTCAGTCTCCGCAGCTGTCCTGAATGAGACTGCCAAACTCGGACAGCATCTACGTTAAGAGCTCCTCTCCAAGTAACATCACTCTCTGGATCTTCCTCCATGCTACAAACATCAGTGGGAGGTGCAGATTGATTAAATTCTACAAAAGAAGGATTAGAGTCAAAAGTCACATGCTTCGGGATAGTGTTCAATAACGAAACACTGTCTTCCTCCTCAAATGTCTGCAAGGGCAAATCCCCACCATTTTCTGGACGAGTCAACAGAAGGGAGCGTGGTGGCTCAACAAAGTCCAATGATATATCATCATCTGTCAGATTCTTAGAGTCATTTCCCAACTCCCATAGGGTCAGCACCTCAGCTTCTACTGGGATATTAGGGCGACTATTCAATATGTCATCAATAGGTAGCGTAGGGGTCAATAATGTAAAATGAACTCCATCGTAGGAACGTATAAAACAAGGGCTACCATCTGGTGCAATGGCGCGAGGCTCATACCGAACAAAACCTATCTGGTCCTCATACACAAAAACTGGTGCCAAAAGGTAATCACTAAAGGCCTGGATACACTCAAAAACAGGTAGGGCACCAGGGCAGCGGACAAACTTCATCTTACGTTTCCAGGGGCCTAAGGAATCTAAATTGTACCGCTCTGGATGTGATAGAATATCATCAACCAAATATTGACGCAAATGGCCATGCTCCTCCTCTGTATCAAAAGAGAACAAAGAAAAGCACCTGAAAAGTGCATCACCACCTCCTTTAACTGGCGTCTCTTCAAATCGAGCCATATACTTTTCCGGTGGGTCGGGCAAGGATAATACTTCTTCGAATGCTGCTCTCGAAAGGGCATCAGCAAACACATTGCACCGACCGGGGACATACCTGATCTCGAAATCGTACTCTCCAAGCTCTTCCAGCATCCTAGCCAGACGACTATCGAGATGTCTCCTAGATTGAAGATAAGAGAGTGGCTTATGATCGCTATGGATGATGAATCTGTGGCCCCAGAGGAACGGTTTTAATCTCTTAACAGCCCACCGGATTGCTGCCAGTTCTTTGTCTAGTACAGAGTACTTCAACTCGTGCACATTAAAAGTGGTGCTAAGGTATGCAATGACCCTATGAATTCCCCCTTGCACCTGAAAAAGACATGCTCCCACCCCAGTACCTGAAGCGTCAGTATATAGCTGGAATGGCTCCGAAGAATTAAAATCAGGGAAAGACAATATTGGAGGAGAGACAAGGGCTTCTCGGATCTGGTCGAATGCCTCCTGGCACTTCGATGTCCATATCAACTTCTTGCTCCCTAAAAGCTTATTCAAGGGTCGCGCAATCACTGAGCAATTAGGGATAAAGCGACGGTAAAAATTGGCCATACCCATAAACTGGTGGACTTGTCGTACTGTCTGTGGAACGGGAAAATCTAAAATGGCTTGGACATTCTTCAAATCCGGTGAGAGTCCCTCTACTGAAATCTGGTGACCCAAAAATTGAACCTTACGTCTAAACAGCTGGCACTTCCGAGGGTTAATTTTCAGCCCATGCTCGGCTAAACAAGTCAATATTTTGCTTAAGGTAGCCAGGTGATCTTCAAAAGTAACATCAATCATCAAAATGTCATCAAGATATGCCATGACATGATCCAAAGAAAACCCAGACAGGACAGCATTCATCAACCGCTGAAACGTAGCAGGGGCATTACAAAGGCCAAAAGGCATACGTTTAAACTGCCAATGCCCTGCACTTGTCGAAAAAGCTGTAAATGGTTTTGATGATTCTGCCATCGGAACCTGATAATATCCTCTTATCAGATCCAATGAGGTAAAATACTGAACCCCATGAAGGTTGTAAAGGGCATCCTCAATATTGGGAAGTGGGAAAGCATCTTTATAAGTTGCCTTGTTGAGCGCCCTATAATCCACACACAAACGCATCGATCCATCAGGTTTCACTACTGGGACCACTGGAGCAGACCAAGGACTGTCACTAGCCTCTATGACGTCCTCCTCCAGCATCCTATCTATTTCAGATTGTATCCCCTCTCTCCGAGTACCCGAAAATCGCCTGGGTGGAATCTTGATGGGTAGCTGATCCGGATCACTAAAACGGATCTGGTGAGCGACTACATCCACTCTTCCCACATCACCATCACTCCGGCTAATAGCACTCTCATTGGCAATCAGGATTTCCCTAACTTGGCGCAGCTGGCTTTCCTCCAACTCTGTCTCAGACCAATCAAAGAGGTCGAATACTGTGTGATCTTCCTCCCTAGCCTCAGCTGCATCTCTCATTTCTTGGGGGTTCTCTATCTCGGTGGTGCATACCCGCCCCAACAGTGTACCCTTCTTCAAGGACGTGCCACACTCTCCATAACACAAGATCTCAAGGGTTAATTGGCCATTAGAATTGATGGTCTCCAAACTTCGACACAGGGCTACTGGTTTCTGCTTTATCTCAAAACTTGGCTCGAACAAAACTTCTACCCCTGGTTGAGAGGAAACTGGGAAAGAAAAATAATTAAGAGTCCGAGGCTTTAGTTTCAAAGTCTCTGGCAAATACAAGGGCTGGCTTAGTTGTGCAGGACTCCCAATAAATTCCGGTGTGGCATCCGGGGGCGCATATATAAGCCTACCATGGGCTGGGCTAGGTGCCAAATAATGACGATACATAAAATCTGCTCCCACAATTACCGCATGTTGGATGTCACATTCATCGACCACATGGAACACAGTGTTTGGCGAGATGAAACCACCCATATCAACTGATAAAGTGACAACTCCCAGAGTTCGGGACTCTGCTGAACGGCCGTGACCCTTAACGGTCACACACTGGCTCCCATCTAGTACTACTCCAGGAAGAAACTCAAGAATTTTTGAAGAAAGAACAGAAATATCCGCCCCAGAGTCTGCAAGGGCATAACAAGAATAATCATTCAACTTTAACGACAAAAATACACGTGGGCCAGAATTACTGGGATTGTTTAACATAAATACCTGAGGATCATCATCAAGGATCTTTTCAGTAGTCTCTGCTACTGTTGGTGGCGACAAGGAAGACTCGGCTACGAGATGTCGCGGTCCGGCAGCCGTCTCGAGTTTAACTTCTTGTCAAGAGCTTTATCAAGGTATATCCCAAATCCTGGGCATGTAGCCATATAATGTCCAATCTCCCCACAAAACTGACACCTTGCCTCGGACACACCTGAAGCTGGGGCATGCCTAGCGGTTGTGGGTTGACTCCCCCTTTGTGTCCGCGAACTGAGGGGTCCCTTCCTCTGTGGATTTGGACACCGATTCTTAAAATGTCCCCTTTCTCCGCATCCATAACAGGTTGCATTAAACTGATAACATTCATCTCTTACATGACCAGGTCGATCACAATATGTACAAACCTTAGGTTGGCCAGATGCGGCACCAAACTTAGAAGGGCTCTTTGGTTGCGGTGGGGCAAGCCTAGGCACACTCGACTTTGCGGGAGGTGTAGTAAAATTAGAGTGACCAGCCCCTGAATAGGGTACTAAAGAATTCTCCGTCAAGGAAGGTGGCAAAGCTGTTCTGTCTCTGTCTCGTTCAACTGAGTAAACACTAGCAGCAGTAGCTTCTGCTTTCTGAATAGTGATTCCCAACCTAATCAACTCTGTCAAGGTCATTCCAGGGTTAGCCATAGCCTGAAAATGTAACGGTTTCCTAATGTAATGGGGTAGAGTTTGCCAACATTGCTGCTTAACCAGCTCCACCAAAGCGTCCTCCTCCAAACCTCGGTACGCCCCTGCCGCCAATGTCTGAAGACGGCAAACCAATCCAGGGATACCCTCTTCATGATTAAATTCTGTTTGTTGAAACTCTCGCAAATAATCAGTTTTAGTTTTTCCACCAACTTGTCCCCCATAAGTCTCCTGCAAAATCCTCTTTATTCTCTGGTAGTCAGAACCGGCTGATCTCATTACTATATATAATCCTCTTATTGGTTCACCCAGATACTTACCTAACCTAGGCAACCATGCTACCTCTGATTCGCCATACTTATGGGTTGCATACTCTTCAAATGCATCAAAGAACTGCTCTATAGTGCGCCCTACTCCTGGGACATAATGCTCTGGCTCTGGGGCCTCTCTTTTATCTACCTTCTCAATAAGACTATTAATCACCTGGGTGAGCTGTGCCATTGCCGACAAAGCTGTCACATCCTGACCAGATCCAAACCCCACACCCAAACCACTCCCCCCTGACGGGTCACCTTGCCCATCCATAATGTGTGGGTATAGTGTTTGTGTTTGGTTAGTAGCAGGTGTAAAGAGCAGGTGGGAGAAGAAACAAAAGTAAATCAGAAACAGGAAAACATGTATGCAGGTGGTATAATGAAAATAAAGAATTACACAGTCACGCCTACCTATCAAAATCACTAAAAATAATTTATGAACGTGCCTACCTATTGAAAATTGCTAATGGATAGACAGATATCCTATCAGTTGTCCAAAAGGCCAGGGCTAATTCCACGGCCTTCGCACCACTTATATGTCATGGGACAGGACCTCCCAAGACAAGAACACAATATCTGAAGAGCGTCGTGTAGGTAAAGAGTGTCTAGCAAGGTGTAGTTATCGGATTTGGGCGTTTGATTATAATTTGGGTGGGGGGGTGTGGGGGG
>JBCAZI010000131.1:0-6573 GCA_038533095.1 Pseudomonadota bacterium | reverse complement strand
CATCGCACCGATCATAGCGGAAGGCATAGCCATCCCAGATCATATAGAGCCCGCTGTCATCTGCATCCGGCATCAAAAGCGCGCGTTCCGTCCATGTCTCGCCCTCGCCAAAGCACTGCATGTCGTAAAGCGTGGCATCCATGCCTTCAACACTGGTTGGATTGCTCATCCGGCATTCCACCTCGACCCCGTAAAAGATATTGTCCGCGATCCGAAGCGACCCGCCATCAACGCCGATCAAACCGCAGTCAGCATTGGCTGTCTGCTTATAGACACCATCATAGGGGTCGGTTTGGCCCAGCGTTGGGATCAGCGCTGCGAACAGAAGGGTGAAGGCATATCTCATCAGTGCAAATGCATGACCCGTTTTATCCGTCTTTTCAATCAATTGATTCCTTGGCTGATTGATTGCCCGGCCCGATTGCACCTTGGAACTTTGCCCGCTAGCGTTTGGCAAAAGCATGAAGGGAGACATCAGATGAGCGTGATTGAAACCAAACTGGCCGAACTGGGTGTGACCTTGCCAGATGCCCCGGCACCCGCCGCCAACTACGTGCCCTATGTCATTGCGGGCGATACGGTCTATGTCTCCGGCCAAATTTCGGCCAATGCAGAAGGGATGATCACGGGCAAACTGGGTGCTGACATGGACGCAGAGACGGGGGCCGCCGCCGCCAAGACCTGCGCAATCAGTCTGTTGGCGCAGCTGAAGGCTGCTTGTGACGGCAATATTGATCGTTTGGTTCGGGTTGTAAAACTGGTGGGTTTTGTCAATTCCACGGCGGATTTTGGTGACCAACCTAAGGTGATCAACGGGGCCTCGGACTTCATGGTCGCCGCTTTGGGCGATAAAGGACGTCATGCCCGTTCTGCGGTGAGTGCAGCCAGCTTGCCTTTTGGCGTCGCGGTTGAGATCGAAGCGATCTTTCAAATCAAATGACCCTGCCTGCGTCTTTCTTTGCACGCCCCATCAGCCACCGTGCCTTGCATGATCGCAAGGCGGGCCGCGTTGAGAATAGTATGAAATCCATTCAGGCGGCAGTGGGCGCGCGCTATGGGATCGAGATCGATGTGCAGCTGACCAGCGACGGCCATGCGATGGTGTTTCATGATGACCTATTGGATCGGCTGACCGCTGAAACCGGGCCTGTGCGGGGGCGGACGCGCGCGGAATTGGAAGCGATCGCGCTGACCGACGATGGCGGCATGATCCCGTCTTTGGAAAACGTGCTGAAGGTGGTCGCAGGCCAAGTCCCGCTGCTGATCGAGATCAAGGATCAGGATGGCGCGATGGGGCCGGATGTTGGGCCGTTAGAGGAAGCAACCTGTGCTGCGTTGCAAGGCTACGCAGGTGATGTGGCACTCATGTCCTTCAATCCTCACGCCATCGTGGCCTGCGCTGACCTGGCGCCCCACATTCCGCGGGGGATTGTGACGTCCAGCTATGAGGCAATGTTCTGGCCAGAGGTGCCCGCCGAGACGCGTGATATCTTGCGCGAGATACCTGACTATGACCGCGTCGGCGCTTGCTTTATTAGTCACGAAGCTACCGACCTTGATCGCCCGCGGGTGGCCGCGCTGAAAGCGCAGGGCGCGCAGATACTCACCTGGACCATCCGGTCGGCCAAGGCCGAGGCTGACGCCCGCCGTATCGTGGATAATGTGACATTCGAGGGCTATCTGGCTTGACGCCGCCGCCCTTGCACACAAGTTGCACTCTATGAGCGACGCACCCATCGAAATCACAGCCCACCCGACAATCAACGCCATTGACGCGGCCGATTGGGATGGCTGCGCCTGCCCCGAAGCGGCAGATGGGCGGCCAGACGATCCATTTACGACATATCGGTTTTTGAAGGCGTTGGAAGACAGCGGATCGGTTGGGCCCGGCAGCGGCTGGCAGCCGCGCTATGTCTCGGCCAAGCAAGATGGGCAGTTGATCGCGGTCGCCCCGCTTTATGCCAAAGGACATAGTCAAGGCGAATATATTTTTGATCACAACTGGGCCCATGCCTATGAGAATGCGGGCGGGCGGTACTATCCGAAACTACAAATCGCGGTGCCCTTTACCCCTGCAACAGGGCGGCGGTTTCTAACCAAACCGGGGTTTGAAGTCACGGGCATGTCCGCCCTGATCCAAGGCGCATGTCAGATTGCGGCGGACAATGAATTATCGTCCGTGCACGCGACCTTCTGTACCGAGGCAGAGGCGATTGCCGGGGCTGAAATGGGCTTGCTCACCCGCATTGGACAACAGTTTCATTGGGTGAATGACGGCTATGCAGATTTCGACGCCTTCCTAGGTTCACTCTCCAGTCGCAAGCGCAAGAACATGCGCAAGGAACGTGCGCAGGCGAATGGCTTTGGAGGTCAGATTGTTGAACTGACTGGCGATCAGATCCAGCCAGAGCATTGGGATGCGTTTTGGGTGTTCTATCAAGACACCGGCAACCGCAAATGGGGCACGCCCTACCTGACGCGGGCGTTCTTCGACCTCGCGCATGAAACGATGCGCGATGACATGCTGATGGTGCTCGCCGTCCGAGACGGGCGGCCTGTGGCGGGCGCATTGAACTTCATCGGACGTGATGTGCTTTATGGCCGCTATTGGGGCTGCACCGAACACCACCCCTGCCTGCATTTCGAAGTCTGCTATTACCGCGCCATCGACTATGCCATCCGGCACGGGTTGGGTAAGGTCGAGGCGGGCGCGCAGGGCGAACACAAACTCGCCCGCGGCTACCTGCCTGTGGCCACCCATTCGCTGCATTGGTTTGGCGATGCCGGGTTCAAAGATGCTGTCGCCCGCTATCTGGATGCAGAACGCGATGCGGTGGACAATGAAATAGAGGTGCTGACCAGCTATGGCCCGTTCCGCAAAACGCAAATGGAGGATCACCAATGACCGAAAAATTGACGCAAGCTGAACATGCCGCTCAGATTGACCCGCTGCTGGCTGAAGGGTGGACCTTGGTCGACGGGCGCGAAGCGATCTACAAGAAATATGTCTTCGCTAATTTTGTTGAGGCGTTCGGCTTCATGACCCGTGCGGCGATCCATGCTGAAAAACTGAACCACCACCCCGAATGGTCAAACGTCTATAAGACCGTCGAAGTGACCTTGACGACGCATGACGCCGGTGGCCTAAGCGCGCTGGACGCGCAATTGGGCGCGATACTGGACAAACTCGCCGGGGGCTGAATTGGATAGCTTGCTGAATACCGTGATCTGGGATGGGAAATCCATCGCGGACCTGCTGACACTTGAATTCTTGGCCTCTGCCGTCGGCAGTGTTCTGGCGGCACTTGCGATCCTGTTCATCGGCTTCGTGTTGGGGGGCTGGGTGCGGCGGCGCCTGGTCAGCTTGGGTGGCAAGCATGCACATCTAGACATCACGCTGTTCAACTTTCTGGGCAATGTCGCGCGCTACGTGGTTATCGGCTTTGCCTTCCTTTTCGTGCTCAACACCTTTGGGGTGCAGACCACATCTGTTGTGGCTGTCATCGGTGCGGCGGGTCTGGCGATTGGTCTGGCCCTGCAAGGAACGCTGTCGAATGTCGCGGCTGGCGTGATGATCGTGTTCTTCCGCCCCATCAAAATCGGCGATTTTGTCGAGGTGAACGGGCAGATGGGGACCGTGAAGGATATCACCCTGAATTACACAGAGCTGGCGGCTGTCAGTAACGTGCAGATCATCATGCCCAATAGCCAGGTTTGGGGCAATACGATCATCAACTATTCCAGCTATAACACCCGGCGTGCTGAATGGGTCTTTGGTGTGGGATATGGCGCTGATTTGAAACTGGCAGAAGAAACAATCCGCAATACAATTCTGGCCGACCCCCGCGCCAAGGCAGAGCCAGAGCCATTCGTTCAAGTGAATAACCTCGGCGACAGCTCAGTCGATTTTCTGGTGCGGGTCTGGTGCGATAGTGCCGATTATTTTCCCTTTCAGGCTGACATGAAACGGCAGGTGAAAGAGGCATTGGATGCCGCGGGCGTGGATATCCCATTCCCGACGCAAACAGTGATGCATGTGCAGGCCTAGGGCCAGATCCGGCGTGGTCGCGCCGGATTGATCAGAGGCATTGCGAGGCGATGCCCTTTAGCGCAAGAAAAGTTTGTTTTCGGCCAAAAATTTTAGCACATTGTTAATAATTTAGCGTGGGGCCGCATAATCGGGCCAAGTTTGACACAAATTTGCCCCAATTCACGTTCAAATGCATTATGAATCAGTAATGTAAAGAGTGTGTTATGAGTAAAAAGTTCACTGTTCTCGGCTTGCTAGCTGTGTTTTTTGCGGGTCCTGCGCAAGCACAACAAGCGTCGTCAGGCGTCTCCCCTTTCGTGATGAATACCCTGTTTATCGTCTTTTGCGGCGTGTTGGTCATGTGGATGACAGCGGGTTTTGCGATGCTCGAAGCGGGCTTTGTACGCAAGAAAAATGTCGTCACCCAATGCGCTAAAAATATCGGCCTTTTCGCCATTGCGTCGACCGCATTCATCCTCAGCGGGTATGGCTTTATGTTCCCCAATGGCAACTGGATCCTGCCCGGTGTGCTTGGGTTCGAGGGCGCAATTGAAATTGTGGATGTCGTGGGTGGCCGCGATGATTTCGTTGGCCGTGGCCATGCGGGCGCCGCTGATATTTTCTTTCAGTCAATGTTCTGCGTTGCGGTCGCATCCATCGTGTCCGGCGCCATTGCCGAGCGCGTGAAACTGGTGTCGTTCTTCATCTTCACTGCCGTTCTGACCGCCGTGATCTATCCTATTCAGGCGTCATGGGCCTGGGGCGGCGGCTTTCTCGCCTCTGATTTGGGGTTCCGGGATTTGGCCGGCAGCACCGTTGTTCACGTTGTTGGTGGCATGGCGGCCCTGACGGGCGCGCTGTTTATCGGTGCACGTGACGGACGTTTTGTTGACGGAACGAAGGTTGCCTTGGGCAACTATTCCCTGCCATTGGCAACAATCGGTACGTTGATCCTGTGGATGGGGTGGTACGGGTTTAATGCCGGGTCCTACCTGAGTTTCTCAAATGATGCAGATGCAGCCAATGTGGCGCGCATCTTCCTGAACACAAATCTGGCCGCCGCAGGTGGGGTGATCGTTGCGGCTTTTGTGTCCTACCTACGCGAATTCCGCTTTGATTTGTCTTTCATGCTGAACGGGGCGCTTGGCGGGTTGGTTGCAATCACAGCAGAGCCGCTTTTCCCAACGCCATTCTGGGCCTTCGCCGTGGGTATGGGGGGTGGTTTGATCATCTATTGGGCGGTCCAGTTGTTGGATTACTTCAAGGTTGAAGACGTCGTTGGCGCAATCCCGGTTCACCTGTTCTGCGGCATCTGGGGCACGATCGCTGCTGGCTTTACCAACCCAGATGCTTCGGTTCTGGGCCAGCTCTCCTCGGTTTTGATCATCATGGCTTATGTTGGCGTCGCAACCAGCCTTGTCTGGATCGCGCTGAAAGAAACCATCGGTATTCGGATCAACTCAGCGAAAGAGGCCTACGGTATCGACCGCAGCGAATTTGTGCTGGACAACTAGCGCTTTGAATACATCCCCGTCGCGGCAAAACAGCAGGTCGCGGCGGGGCAAGCAGGCCATCGTCTGCCAGTTTTGTGAAGAGTAATCAGTAAGAGAGTTGCGCAAGATGCGGCGATCTTGTTTCGGAGTAAAGTAAATGAAGATGCTGATGTGGGGTATTGCATTGTCGCTTGGGGCTTTGGCAAGCGGCGCACAAGCTGACCAAATCGTCACCGTGGATGGGGAGGATTATTTCCTCTCTCATCTCATGGCAAACTGTCAAAGCATTGCCGATGATCCCCAGGCGCAGATTGCCTGTTTTGGTGCCATTTCCCGACTGATGGAAGAACAGTCCAGCGAGGTGCAGCAAAGCGATGTGTCGATCCCGGAAAAGTTAGAGGCGTTGCGCGCGGTTGCGCAATATCAGGACGATGAGACCGGCCTGTCGATTTTTGGCGCGGACTGCAACGTGCATATCGTCTACTTCAACAACTACTTCCACATCAGCAGGCGCAATATCTCAGAGATCGATCTGTTCAGCGCATCATTTGACGCATCAAAGCTGTCGCTTGACCAAACGCGCCAGGCGCAAGCGCCTTTCGCGAAAGGTGTTATGGAAAACGGAAGCAATGCGGCGGTCCGTGGGGGGCTCGCCTTGGACTCAGGGCGCGATAACTTTGAGCCCCGATCACCGCGCACAACACTTGCGGCCTATGCCAACGAAGTGGTTGGCCAATTGCAGGCACGTGAAGCGCAGGAATTTGATTTCGTACTGGTGCACCCAAACCGCAGCCAAAACAGCGCTGAAATCCGGACCGCCTTTGAAGCCTATGTGGATGCTTGTAGCGGCTAGGACCTCTAATTAGGTGATCAAAAGGTGGCAGCTATTGCTGCCTCTTCTCAATCAGTCCAGGGCTTTTTCCTGAAAATCCATCGCTGCCAGCAATGTCTCGCCCGCTGAGATTTCGCATTCGCCGGGGCTTAGCTCTTCGTTCAGGATAGAGACAACACCATTGTCGACCAGCATGGAATAGCGCTTGGACCGGTCCA
>JBCAZI010000130.1:0-6637 GCA_038533095.1 Pseudomonadota bacterium | reverse complement strand
CGTCTTGTTCATCAGGTCGCGCAGACTGGAAAAGGCGTTTTCATGGCCTGGCGGCGCGATGTTCAACGCCTTGCCAGTGCTGAGCTCAAGGCGTGGTGTGCAAAAGTGGAGCTCGACATTACCTTCGTGCGAGTGGCGCACCCAGAGGCAATCGTATTGGTCCCTGTCCAGCCCAGCAAAGGCCAGAGCCTCAAATAGCTCAATGGCCTCTTGCTGGGCGTCGGGACTGGGATCATCGCTATCGGCAAAGCTGATCACGCCTGCCGTGTAGCTCCACTTGTTGGGGCTCGCATCGATCAGGTCACGGGTCTGGTCTGGATTACCGTGCAGTACCTCGGGCAGCGGGTCGCGGATCTTGGTTTGCGGCTGGCCGGTGTCGTCGCGGATCAGGTTGCGGTTGACGTCATAGGCAAGAACTTCACGCGCTGTCAGGTAGTCGACGGGGGCCGCACCGCCACCTGTGCCGGTGGAGAAGAACGAGATGATCATTCGCAGTTCTCGCCTGTGTGCACCGCCACGATCTGCGCCATCTGCCGTTCGATGATCACCAGCTGAGCGGCGACCTTGAGCGCATCGATCTGGCTCGCACGGCCGGATTTGACCGCGCCGTTGATCCAGCGTGACAGCTGGTTGAGGTTGCCGCCGACACGGGCAATCGCAAAGGTCAGCTTCGGGTCAACTCGGGGGACGGGCTTGCGCCGACGTGCCTCAGTCAGCCCCAAGGCCTCGCGCATCAGCGTGGCATTGGGCACACCAGCGGCGCGCGACTTGGCCACAAGCGCTGCCTTTTCCGACGGGGTGCATCGAAAGATCACGCTCTCGGAAAGGCCCTCTTTGACGCCGTTTGCGTGCGTTTGGTTGGGGTTTGAAGGGGAGGCTTGCCGCCCCTCACAAGTCCCGCCGATGTAATCGGTGGGTAACCTTGCTCTCTGCTCATTTTGGAGATCGGCCGCACTCATGCTCTGAGCCCCGCCGCTTCGATTTCAGCAGGGTTGACCAGGTTTGCAGCCAGCAACGCAGTCACTTGGCCGGGTGTGATGTGGCGGCACAGCGGATGACGGTCTGTGACCCAATCGGCCAGACCTTTCAGCAACTCGGCCTCTTTGGCCTTGCCTGCTTCTCGCGCCTCCTCAACGTCCTGAAGGTATTTCAACCAACGTCCAGACGTGAACCAATTGTCGGAGAAGCACACCTTCGAGCGGGTGAAACCTTCGCTCTCCGTCGCATAGGCCCGCACGGCGTCTTCGAGGTCTTTGGCATCCACTCCATCGGCCAGCGCTTGGCGAATTTGTGCGAGGCAAACCGCTTTGCTGCGAATACGATCCTCGGGATAGGCGGACAAAATCTTTTCTGAAATCTCATCCTCTACCACCGCCTTCGCGTGCGAAGGATTTGGTTTTTGATATGGTTTATATCTGTACTTATAGGATTTGCCCTCTGGGGCAGATGGCTTGCCCTCAGGGGCAAATGCATCATTTTCCCTTTCGGTCGGATCGATTTGCCCATTTGGGCAAATGGAGTTGCCCAAGGCATACCAGCAGGTCCGATCATAGCGATCATCGCTGAAATTGCCCTTGATGATCAGCCCTGCGCTGACCAGCTTTTCGAGCGCTGTTCGGATCTGCTTTTCGCTCAGATAGGGGAACAGCTCACCAAAAGCCGAGATGGAGTTGTAGGTCCAGTAGCGACCGTCGCGCAGGTTGCGGCGATTGGCTTGGTTCTTTTCGATCCAGAAGGTGATGTTCTGGAAAATCACCGCCGCGTTCAGGCCAACACGTCCGGCGATTTCAGGATCAAAGCTATGGCGGCTCATGATTGACCCCTAAAATACGCACAAACGTGCGAATTTTGTACAGGTTTTGTACGAGAAATCGGCCGTTTCAGCCGATTTCGGCCTGAAAGCTCACGGGCCTTTTTGCAAGCTTCTGCACAACGTCCTGTAAATAAGACATATTTTTCAGGTGGTTTTGGCGACCCCGGCAGGATTCGAACCTGCAACCTGCCCCTTAGGAGGGGGCTGCTCTATCCAGTTGAGCCACGGGGCCATGTAAAGTGGAATGCCTGCCTTTGGCACAGGGGTCAACGGTGATGCTGTTCTGGCTTTTATCCACAAGCCCCGCTAACAATAGGAAAAATGACCACAGGATCACACCGTGACCAACCCACCCAGACGCCCCCTTACACTCCGTGATGTTTCCGAAGCCTCTGGCGTAAGTGAAATGACCGTCAGCCGTGTTTTGCGCAATAAAGGCGATGTCAGTGCTGCTACCCGGCAAAAGGTGCAGGATGCGGCCAAGCGGTTGGGCTATGTCCCAAACAAGATCGCGGGCGCGTTGGCCTCGCAGCGGGTCAACTTGGTCGCGGTGATCATTCCTTCACTGGGCAATATGGTTTTCCCAGAGGTCCTATCGGGGATATCTGAGACGCTGGAAGACACCGGGTTGCAACCTGTCGTTGGCGTCACCGACTATTTGCCCGAGAAAGAAGAGAAGGTGCTGTTTGAGATGCTGTCCTGGCGTCCGTCCGGGGTCATCATCGCGGGGCTTGAACACTCAGAGGCCGCGCAGGCCATGTTGCAGCAGGCCGGAATTCCTGTGGTCGAGATTATGGACACGGATGGTGAGCCTATCGACCATTGCGTCGGCATTTCGCACCGCCGTGCGGGGCGCAAGATGGCGGAAGAGATCATCGCGGCCGGGTACAAACGTATTGGTTTTATGGGCACGAAAATGCCGCTGGACCACCGCGCGCGCAAACGGTTTGAGGGGTTCACGCGCACGCTGGCCAAGGCCGGGATCGAGATTGCGGATCAGGAGTTTTATTCTGGCGGCTCAGCCTTGGCCAAGGGGCGTGAGATGACGGCCAAGATGATTGAGCGCACCCCTGATTTGGATTTTCTGTACTACTCGAATGATATGATCGGTGCGGGTGGGTTGCTCTATCTGCAAGAGCAGGGGATCAATGTGCCCAGCCAGATCGGGCTTGCAGGTTTCAATGGCGTCGAATTGTTAGAAGGTCTGCCGCGCAGGCTGGCCACGATGGATGCCTGCCGGCGTGAAATTGGGGTGAAGGCTGCACAGATCATCGCGGCGCTGAATGCGGGTGAAGCAGTTGAGAACACGCCAGTCATGCTGGAACCCACGTTGGCGGCGGGTGATACGCTTCGGCGTTAGGTAACGTCTGATTTCATCCGCGTTGTCTTGAACTATTTCCTCAGATCGGAAGGGGTTGTTCCTGTTTCTCGCTTGAACGCCTTGTAAAATGCCGAACGTGAGTTGAAGCCAACATCATAGGCAATCGCAAGGATTGTCTGGTCAGTCGTATTGAGTTGCGCGATCGCATCCTTGACCCGCCATCCGTTCACTAGATCAAAGAAACTTTTGTTTAGGTTGGTATTCAGGGCTTGAGACACATAATGAGAAGTCACGCCAATATGCTTGGCTAAGTCCCAAAGTGACAGGTTTGGATCACGGTAAAGGACGTCCTCTACCATCGCGGCTTCAATCTTGCGAGCGATGCGTTCCAGCCGATCATGATCAAGTGCGGACTTCTCGTACTTCGGTGGCGCGGGATCATCGGGCTCAAGGGGTGCGACGACGGGTTGGCGTGTCAATCCTGGACGTTGTCGTAATCCCCAAATGCCAATGGTCCAGAATAGACATAGCAATGCCAAACTGTGCAGTATTGGCAACCAGCTATCAAAACTGTCTTCGGCCAACAGGCCAGACAAAACCGTCACGGTTAGGGTGACACTGACGCAAAGGTAGAGACCCGTAGAGATCAAGATGGCCCAAATCCAGGTCAGCTCTCGGTTCTCTGTACTGGCAAAAACATCCCTCAGCCGCTTGCGATAAGCCAGAAGGCGGCGAATGATCAGGTAGATATATGTCGCTATCATCGCCATAAACACAAAGTCACCCAAGAGGACCGCAAGCGCGACAAGGACGGCCCTCAGCAGCTGTGGGTCATCATCTGCCAGCTCAGTTTCGGCAAACCCCTCGGGTAGAAAAAAGAGCGACCAGAAACAAACCAGGACAAATACGATTGGGATCAAGTGGTACCGCAATTTTGGGATGCGTTCCAATTGCCCTTCTGTCGTCAGCGCCCGCACATAGGCCCATAGAAGGAACGGCAGGGTGATTTCCAAGCCACCCACAAGAAGGCTGAGCCGGTACAGGATACCCAAGGCCCCCGGATCATAGGCTTCGGCGATTGCAGCGACCCCGGTAGAGGCGCCTTGGAACAGAAACAGCAATGCCAGCGGCAGATATACACCGGTGTCTTGTCGCCTAAGCAGCAAAAGATGCCCGCAAAACAAGCAAATACCCGTGGTGAGGATGCTGATGGATAATGCCAATGTCATTTCGCGTTTTTTTAACCTGATTGTCGGGGAGGGTGATATGCCCGGCCACAACGCCAGCGCAATACCGCACGTGCTTGTCGGCATATACATCCTAGCCACCACAAGATAGCGCGGTGATGTCGTCCGTGGCCCGTGTCGAAAGTGTAATTGGGCAGCGTGTGCAATGAGGCATTCCTTGCCAACGCTGCCCAAGTTCTGACCCGAAGGTCTTTTGCGTTGCCGATACCCGTTTGGAGGCTATCGGCCGCCCTATTCAAATCCCGGCGACAGATATCGCCAAGGCTTGGTTTTCGGCTGCAACCCTTTCTTGAACAGCGCGGCACGCTTGCAGATCTCCGTCGACGCAAGCTGCATCAAGTTGATTGCGCGCCGAAATCTCTGCCGGTGTTTCGCAAGCGCAAAGGCCGACAACGGCTAGAACTACGAGTTTTTTCATTCATATGTCTTTCTAGTTGATTTTCATTTGTGCTGTCAGGGCGTGATGCCTTGTGCAGACGGCACGTCTTTTCGGGTGAGTTTGTCGTTTTGAGCGGGGTCTCCTGATTTGTCGTTTGGGATGATCGTGGACTTTGCGGACAGTCCTGTCGTCCATCCCAACCGGCGGAGACACTGTTTTTGGATAGCTGGTTAGGTGCGATCCGAGAGGGCTGCTTGCAAAGCTACACTTTGCATCAGTTTTTGGGTCAGCGTTCTTCGCCGTTTCAAATCGCCTACAGGTTTCAGGCGATCCGGTCCCTAGATCATCCGAATGACGTCTTTATCAATCGCCAGAACATATCCCTTGCGCGCGATGTTCTTGACCAGCAGTTCGCTCATCATCTGGTTGCCCAGCGTGTCGCGCAGGCGTTTGATCCGGGTGGCGCCTGCGGCTTCGTCGCAGTCGGCGGCGTCACGACCAGAGATCACACCTTCGATTTCGGCGCCTGTCAGCACTTCATCATCCATCCGTGCCTCGGCCAGAACTGATAGCGTTTCAATGGCGGCATCTGTCAGTTTGAACTCAAAGTCGTTCAGATAGACTGCCTTCTGATCGCGGCTGATTGTCAGGGAGTTGACCTCGATCCCTTGCCGTTCAATCCGGCCCATGCGACGGTTGAGCGCGATCAGCATCACGAGGAAAGCAACCGCAGCAACTAATAGGGCGGTCGCAAAGATCAGCAGCACGAAGATGACAAAGCGGTAGGACGCCAGCGTATCGGAAAACGCAGTGCCGGAGCCCGCCAAAATCTCTAGCAGTTTGATCTCGGCATTGCTGGTCAGGTTGTCATTCTCAACGAACAACCGCTCGACCCGCATGTTGAATGCGTTGGCATCGGGCAGGTTGATGAAGAGCAATACAGCGGCAATGGCCAAGATCAGAACAATCGCTGCAATTCCTGCAACGACGATCCTATTCCCAATTTCGCGTGCTTCAGTAGCGGAGGAAGAACTCACCTGCGCTGTCCTTTCTTTCATCAAGGCCTGCGTCATCAAAGACGCCCAGCACATTCAACAGCTGCCAGCCGTTACCAGCCAAGCGGTCGCGCAGCTGGCGCTGGGCTGAACCGACAGAACAGTCACCGCGCACCTCTGCCACCCCGTAATGCAGCCGCAGGGGATTGTCCTGCTTGGCCTTATAATCGGCATAGCAGGCCGCATGGGCGAGGCTTGTGCTCAGCATCAGAGCCATGAATGAGAAAGAAATATGTTTCATGCGCCTCACCTGATCCAAAGCGGTTCTGATATTCAATAGCGCCACATGTTATCGCGATGGCAATCGTATAACCATCCCCCGTTATTGTTTGGCAAGCACCATCGGCCCCAATTTCGTCTCGTCGCCACTTGATAGGCTTAGGAACCGAAAGGAACGCCCGATGTTGAAATCACTGACCGCCGCCGTCACCGCCCTGTCGCTGACGTTTGCCACCGCCACACCATCCTATGCGCAGAACCTGAACCGCGATGATGTGGGCAAGCTGCTGATCGGATTGGCCGCCGTCGCTGTCATTGGTGCCGCGATCGAAGAAAACCGGGACCGTGATCGCAATCGCAGCACGCAGGTACACGACACGCCAAGCTGGAGCGGGATCAACCGCAACAGCTGGTCAGACCTGAACCGCCAGCATCAACACAGCCAGAACAATCGCCGGACCTTGCCGCATGAATGCTTACGCGGGGTGCAGACCCGCTTTGGTGATCAGCGCATTTTCGGCAAGCGGTGTCTTGAGAACAACTACCGCCACGCCAGCCGTTTGCCGGACCGCTGTGCCGTCCGCGTTTACACCAACAATGGCC
>JBCAZI010000129.1:0-6825 GCA_038533095.1 Pseudomonadota bacterium | reverse complement strand
CCTGCGGCTTGTGCGGGCCACGCGCGAGAATAATGAAATCTCGTACGGGGCCTCTACCCGTGCCGCTGACGCGATTGCGACGGCCGCGCGTGCAACCGCTGCCTTGGCGGGCCGCGACTTTGCGATCCCGGATGATGTGAAGGGCCTGTTTGTGCCTGCCTTGCGCCACCGTATCGTGCTTGGTCCAACGGCCGAGATTGAAGGCCGTGGTCCCGTGCAAATCCTTGAAAACATCCTTGATCAAGTTGAGGCGCCCCACTGATACGGCCATCGCGCAGATTGCTGACAGTCGGCGGGGCGGCCCTGCTGATCTCGATGCTGATCGCCTTTGTGGGCGACGCCCCCTTTGCTGCGGCAACGGGGCTATGGGTCGTGTTGGGTGTTGCTGTGCTCGCGGACGTGATCATGTCACGGTCGGGTCGCAAAGAGATCATGGTTGATTTCCCATCCGAGGTATTTGTTGGTGAAACGGTCGACCTGAAACTGACAGTCGCCAATGCACCTGCGCATCTATCAGGGCAGATCGACTGGCCCGATGGTATTGGCGGTGAAACCGATATTGCGTTCAAGACGACAGACGGCACCGCCCATGCCGTGATCCCGTGCCGTGCCGTCCGGCGCGGGACTTGGACCTGCGAGCATCTGTGGCTGATCTGGACCTCACATTGGGGGTTCTTTGAATATGTGCCCAAACTGACCTTGGGTGCGGAACTGCGCGTTGTGCCCAACATCCGGCTGATTGAAAGCGGGCAGATCACCACCTCGGTCAACTCTGCCCTTTTTGGCGTCAAGGAAAACCGCGCTGTTGGCGAAGGGTCGGAATTTCACCAGTTGCAGGACTTCGTCCAGGGTATGGACGTCAAAACCATCGATTGGAAACGGTCCGCTCGGAAACGATCCCTCGTCGCCAAGGAACTGCGCGCCGAACGCAATCACCACGTCATTATCGCGCTCGATAACGGCTATCTGATGCGCGAAGAAATCGGCGGCATGCCCCGGATCGACCATGCGATTACGGCGGCACTGGCCACCGCCTGGGCTGCTGCCATCGGTGGTGATTTGGTTGGTTTCTACTCCTACGACGTCCGCCCGCGCATCTTTTCCGCGCCTACTGCGGGGCGCAAAGCCTTTGCTCGCCTGCGCAGTCGGACCGCAGATCTGGATTATGTCAGCCGCGAGACGAACCACACGCTGGCGATGACAGAGCTGAACGCGCGCACGCCCAAGCGTAGCCTGATCATCATCTTCACCGATTTTGTCGACACCACATCGGCAGAACTGCTGATCGAAAACATCGGCATCCTTGCGCGCCGCCATCTGGTGATCTTTGTCACGCTGCGCGATCCCGAGATGGAACAGATGGTGGCGCAGGCCCCCCAAAGCATGGACGGTGTTGCAGAACTGGTTGCCGCTAACCAATCCATCGACGAACGCCGTATCGTGATGGAACGCCTGACGCGTATGGGTGTCACCGTGATTGATACAGAGCCCGGCAAAGTGACCGCGCAGCTGATCTCGCATTACCTTGAAATCAAAGCGAAAGAGCTGATCTGATGGAAGAACCAACCGATCTGATCCGCTCTGCCCGGTTTCGCAAAGAACGCGAGGCGGATTGGCTGCGCCTGGAGTCATTGGCGGCGAAAGCCGAAACGCAAGGGCTGCGTCGGATGAGTTTTGGCGAAGCGCGCGATCTGGCGGCGCTTTACCGCGAGGCGACGACATCGCTGGCGATTGCGCGTGAAATCTCGCTCGATAAAGGGTTGCTGTTGTATCTGGAGGCACTGACGGCACGCGCCTATCTGTCGGTCTACGCCCCACAGGAAAGTGCACGCGGTATCATTGGCCGGTTCCTGAGCAAAAGCGGACCGGTCGCAATGCGCAACTCGTGGTTCTTTGTCATGCTGGGGTTCCTCAGCATGGGGTTGGGCCTGCTGGCAGGGTATCTGCTCTATTTTGACGATCCGGCTTGGTTTTACGTCCTGATGCCGCCCGAACTGGCAGGGGGACGCGGCCCTGATGCGACAACAGATTATCTGCGATCCGTGATCTATCAGGATGACCCGGATGCATCTGGATTGGGCGCTTTCGCGACCTTCCTTTTCTCGCACAATACCCGCATCGCGATTTTTGTTTTCGGGCTTGGTGTTTTCCTTTGCGCGCCTGCCATCGCGCTGACTTTCTACAATGGGTTGGCCATTGGCGCTTTTGTCGGATTGCATGTGGACCGGGGCCTTGGATGGGACCTGTTTGGTTGGCTGTCGATCCACGGCGTGACCGAGCTTTCGGCGATTTGTATCGCCTGCGGTGGTGGCATTCAGCTGGGCGCCGCCGTGCTGTTTCCGGGGCAAAATACAAGGGCCGAAGCTTTGCGCATCGCAGGGCGCGATGCGGCAAAGCTGGCGATTATTGCGGCGCTTATGCTGATTGCTGCGGCATTGATCGAAGGGTTCGGACGGCAGCTGATCCAGGATAGGAACGCGCGGTTGATCATTGGCTGGACCATCGGGGGGCTTTGGCTGATGTGGTTTATCCGTGGCGGGAGGACGCAATCATGAAGCTGCGCAATAAAGCCAAAACAGCGGCCCCTGACCCCAATGTCCTATTGCCCCCGGAAGGGGTGCCATTGCACCTTACCGTTGCGGGCATGGGTGCACGTTTTGGGGCGCAGATCACTGATATTCTGATCACGATGATCGGGGCCATTGCCCTCGTCGTCTTGCTTGCCGTGATGGATCTGACGTCGCCGCAAACGCTATGGGCCATATCGGCTTTGCTCTTTTTCATCATCCGCATCCCCTATTACGTGCTGACCGAGCTGGCCTGGAACGGCCAGACTATTGGCAAGCGGATGCTGAAGATCAAAGTTGTCTCGCGCGATGGGCTGTCACTCAGCGCGCATGCGCTGGTCGTGCGGAACCTGATGAAAGAGGCCGAGATCTTTCTGCCCGGCACACTGTTGCTGACGCTGGACGCGGCATCACCCATTGCGTCATTGATCGCGCTGGGCTGGGTCATTGGCACGATCGCGGTGCCACTGACCAACAAACGACGGCAGCGACTGGGTGATATGATTGCGGGGACCTATGTGATTGATCTGCCCACGCCGATCTTGTTGAAGGATTTAGCGCAATCGGTGCCCAAGCCTGTGAAAGACAAGTTCGTGTTCCTGTCGCATCAATTGGATCACTATGGCACATTAGAGCTGCAAACGCTGGAAGACCTACTGCGGGCACAAGAAAACCGGCCCGCTATGCAGACCAATGCGCGCAACAAGGCGACATTGGATTCGGTTATCGAAAAAATCCGCAATAAGATCGGCTATGCCGACAAAGTGCAGCCCGCTGACAGTGTTGCCTTCTTGCGGGCCTTTTATAACGCGCAGCGTGCCCATCTTGAACAAAAGCAGCTGTTCGGCGAACGGCGGCAGGACAAGTTCCATGCAGATAAAGTGGACCCGGACTGATGTATATTTGCTGCAATCGGGTGCAGTCCCTTGGGGGCCGCGGCATTCTTGTCTAGAATCCACCCAGTAGCGCCGTGCATTACAATGAACGAAAGCCGTGCGATTTGCGGCTTACATCAACGATAATTGTCTTAGGAAAACCTCATGACGAGCACCCCAACCCCTGCAGCCAAGACGCCATTGGGCGTCGGCGGCATCGTATCCAACAGCTTTTCTATTCTGTTTGGTAACCTGATCCCGGTCATGATTGTGGCCTTTGTTCCATCCTTGATTGGCTTGATATTCTCGGTCATGACAAACGGTGTTGGTTTGACACTGGGTGTCGACACTGGCGCACCAGTCAGCTTTGCATCACCAGTCCTGATCGGGCTTGGCGTAGTGGTGCAATTGGCGCTGCAAGGTCTGATTATCGCGCTTTTGGTGCAGCTTGCCTATGACGCCAAGCTGGGTCAGCCGATCACGCCGATTGCCTATCTATCACCAGCGATCAAGGCGATTGTGCCGATCCTGGTTTTGTCACTTGTCATTGGTATCCTGGCAGGTGTCGGCTTTATGCTTTTGGTTATTCCGGGTCTCTATATCTACGCAGTCTTCTGCGTCACGACACCGGCGATTATGATTGAACGTGCTGGTTTCGGCGGCATGAGCCGCTCTGCCGCTTTGACCAAGGAATACCGCTGGCCTGTGATTGGCGTTTTGATCTTGCTGGGTCTCTGCACCATTGGTCTGGGCATTGTCGCGACATTCGTCGTCTCTGCGATTGTCCCGATCATTGGCCTGAACACTGCAGGTTTTGGCGTTGGCATCCTGATCTATGCATTGATCAATGGCCTGACCTACGGCCTGTCCGGTATCGGGGCTGCGCTGATCTATGCCCGCCTGCGTGATATCAAAGAAGGTGTCAGCGTCGACAAGCTGGCGGCTGTCTTCGAATAAGTAACGCACTATCGCTGTACAAAGGCCCCGCTGCTACACAGCAGCAGCGGGGCCGGCGTCGGAGGCGTGAGTGGCCATTCAGATAAAACGTAGCCTGTGTTTTTCGAGAACTGCGACAAGGATCTCTTTGGCATGACGGCGATGCGCCCGGTGGGTTTCGCGGGCGATGTCAGGCTGACCATCCTTGATCGCCTGAAACACCTTGCGGTGGTCTTCATTTGATTTTGTTGGCAATGGCCGCAGCGCCAAGGTGATCGTGCGCGCACGCCGCACTTGATCGCTCATCATATCGACAATCGCGGCAACCCGGCCGTTTCCGCCCAGCCGAACCAGTTCCTTATGAAAGCGGTCATCGGCCTCGGACCATGCATCAAGGTGGCCTGCGGCAATGGCCTTGTCCATATCGTCAATCGCGGTTTCAAGCGCGGCAAGTGTCGATGCGGAATGCCCTGCGGTTGCCGCACGCTCTGCCGACAGGCTTTCCAGTTCGGTCAGCACATCGTAGATATCGGCCATATCGCTGGGCGAAATGGGCAAAATGCGCACACCTTTGCGTGGCTGCAGTTCAAGCAGCCCCTGACCCTCTAGCATCAACAATGCTTCACGGACTGGTGTGCGTGACATATCCAGTTGCGCTGCAAGCTCTGTTTCCAGATGGTTCGATCCGGCGGGCAGGTCGCCGGCAAAGATCATCTCGCGCAGTTTGCCAAGGGCGCGCAAGGCGTTCGAGATTGGCTTGCTGTTGGCCATATTACCCATCGATCTGTTGCTTTCGGCCTGTTTGCGCAGAGGCATAAATCTTTTCTTCGATCCGCACCACGGTCAGGTAATCATCGGCTAGGTTTTCAACCGGCTGCCCATCCAACACGGCATGCATGACATGGGTTTGCAAAGCATGGACGCAGTCGCCGCCAAAGCCATCCCAGGTATTCGCTACAAGCAAGGTGGTTTCTGTGGTAGCGGCAAAGGCACGATGCGTCACCGACCCATCGCCATGCAGACGCAGCGTTCCTTGGGTCCCTTCGATCAAGGCTTCGCCCATTGTGCGGCGCAGGTTGTCAGCCTTGTGATCAAGGTGGCGATTACCGTCCAGCAGGGCGCGAACTCCATTTGGGTAGTCAAACAGCACATAGCCCGCATCCTCACCCGCAATCGCGGGGTTCATTTGGCGCAGG
Organism: Pseudomonadota bacterium; assembly: GCA_038533095.1. Classification (GTDB taxonomy): domain Bacteria; phylum Pseudomonadota; class Alphaproteobacteria; order Rhodobacterales; family Rhodobacteraceae; genus Yoonia. The sequence goes on along the minus strand of JBCAZI010000129.1, from coordinate 1,251 downwards.
TCGGCATAGACTGCCGTGGGATTGCCCAAGAGATACCGGAAAGTATCAACCCAATGGACCCCGGTTTCATGCACCAGAAAGCGGGGCATCTTTTGGAAATAGGGTTGCCGGTCAAGATAGGCGTCCGGCCCCTGACCATCGCCAGGACGCAGCCGAAAGGTGGCTTGATGCACATCACCAATCACACCCGTTTCAAGCGCCGTCTTGATCGTGCGGTACCAGGGTTGAAAGCGAAAATTCTCATGCACGACTATCGTGGTCCCTGCCGCTTGTGTCTCAGACACGATGGCCTGCCCTTCGGCCAGATCGCGGCAAAAGGGCTTTTGGCAGATGATCCATTTGATGCCAGCAGCAAGCGCTGTGCGGATTGCATCGGCATGCGCCACCGGGGGCAGTATGATATCCAAAAGGTCGGGCGTTTGGTTGTCCAGCATCTGCGCCAAATCGGTAAAGGCTGGCAGGCCGGTTGCTTGCGCTTTTTCAAGATCCTGGTCGCAGGCCCCGACCAGATCGACACGTCCCATGCGCGCCCAGCTATCATAGTGAAACTGGGCGAAATAGCCTGCGCCAACGCAGGCCACCCTTAGATGGGTCGTAGCGGTCATGCGCCAAACAAGGCGTCAAGAACCGCACCAGCCGCATCATCGGTGCCATGGTTGCCACCCAGATCACGCGTCAGCACAGTGCCATCAGCGACAACTGTCTCAACAGCTTCGCGCAGGCGTGTGCCATCGGCACGCATTGCCGCATTGTGATGCTTGATCCCCAACCAATCCAACATCATCGCCGCGGACAGGATCATGGCAAAGGGGTTTGCAAGACCATGTCCAGCGATATCAGGGGCAGAGCCGTGGCAGGGCTGGAAAACCGCATGTTCCAGCCCGATATCGGCGGATGGGGCCAAACCAAGACCGCCCATCAACCCAGCACCAAGGTCTGACAGGATGTCGCCAAACATATTTTCAGTAACCAAGACGTCAAAATCCCAAGGTTTCTGCACCATCCAAAGTGCCGTCGCATCGACATAGGCATGGTCCGCGATCAGGTCGGGGTGCTTTGCAGCCTCTGCATCAAACATTTCTCGAAAGAAGGCGAAGGCCCGAAATACATTTGCCTTATCAACGCAGGTCACACGGCCCTTGCCGCGCCCTGCCGCCTTGCGGTTCTGGGCCAGATCAAAGGAAAAGCGGAACAGCTTTTCCGAGATATCGCGCGTGATCAACAATGTCTCGCGCGCCTCATCCTTGGTCA
>JBCAZI010000128.1:0-6886 GCA_038533095.1 Pseudomonadota bacterium | reverse complement strand
CCTGTTGGGTGTGAAAAGCGAGGACCTACCCAACATCTGGGCCGATCTGAACGCGGCGGGCATGGTCTCGGGTCATGCCTATTCCAAAGGGCTGCGGACAGTTAAAACCTGTGTCGGGACCGACCATTGTCGCTTTGGCACACAAGACAGTACTGGCTTGGGCATCAAGTTGGAAAAGGAACTCTGGGGGTCTTGGACGCCGCATAAACTGAAACTCGCTGTCTCTGGCTGCCCCCGCAACTGCGCTGAGGCGACGTGCAAGGATATCGGCGTTGTCTGCGTCGATAGTGGCTATCAGGTCAGTATCGGCGGTGCCGCTGGCATGGACGTCAAAGAGACGGAACTGTTGGTGCAGGTCCCGACAGAGGAAGATGCGGTGCTGGTGATTAAAGCGGTCACGCAGCTTTACCGCGAAAACGCCAAATACCTTGACCGGATCTACAAATGGATGGGCAAGGTCGGTCTTGATTGGATCAAGGAACGTATCGTCGATGATCTGGATGAGCGGGCGGCCTTGGTCGACCGGTTCGAACTCAGCCAATCCATCTATCGCAAAGATCCTTGGGCCGAACATGCCAGCAAAAAGGCAGAAAGCTATCAACCCTTGGCAAATCTCTCACTGGAGGCCGCGGAATGAGCAACTGGATTGATATCGCGGCCCTTGAAGACATCCCGCAACGCGGTGCGCGCATGGTCAAAACCGCGCTGGGGTGCGTCGCCGTCTTTCGGACCGGCGCGGATGAGGTCTTTGCCCTCGACAACGCCTGCCCGCATAAGGCAGGGCCATTGGCCGAAGGTATTGTGCACGGCAAATCCGTGACCTGCCCTTTGCATAACTGGGTCATTTCGCTTGAAACCGGCGAAGCGCAGGGCGAAGACGAAGGCCGTGTTGCCACCTACCCCGCCCGTGTTGAAGGTGGGCGGGTCCTGCTGGATCGCGCCTTTTTGCGGGCACGGGCCGCCGCATGACACTGACAAGGACCACCTGCCCCTATTGTGGCGTTGGTTGCGGTGTGCTTGCGGGGGCTGACGGCACGATCAAAGGTGATCCTGATCATCCAGCCAACTTTGGACGGCTCTGTTCCAAAGGCTCTGCGCTGGGTGAGACAATTGACCTTAACGGGCGGCTTTTAGAGCCAAAAATCGAAGGGCGCGCGGCGGAATGGGACGAGGCGCTTGATCTGGTCGCATCCAAATTCAGCGCAGCCATTGCAGAACATGGGCCCGATAGCGTGGCGTTCTATGCCTCAGGTCAGCTGCTGACCGAAGATTACTACGTCGCCAATAAGCTGATGAAAGGCTTCATTGGGTCCGCCAATATCGACACGAATTCGCGGCTTTGCATGGCGTCTTCCGTGGCAGGGCACAAGCGCGCCTTTGGCACGGATACGGTTCCTGGCGTCTACACCGATCTGGAAGAGGCTGATCTGATCGTCCTGGTTGGCTCAAACCTCGCCTGGTGTCATCCGGTGCTTTACCAACGCATCGTTGCGGCGAAAGAGGCCCGCCCCAACATGCGTGTGGTCAACATTGACCCGCGGCGCACAGCCACCAGTGATCTGGCCGACCTGCACCTGCAAATCGCGCCTGACAGCGATATTGCGCTATTCAACGGTCTGCTGACCCACTTGACCAATAGCGGCAAAGTGGATGCGCAATACACCGCGCAGCACGTGAACGGCATGGAGGCCGCGATCGCCGCGGCCCGCCAATCTGATCCGGGCGATACGGGTCTTTCCGCGCAAGACCTGGCCAATTTCTTCTTGATGTGGGCCAAGACAGAAAAGGTCGTGACGGTTTATTCGCAAGGTGTGAACCAATCCGAAACCGGCACAGATAAAGTCAACGCGATCCTGAATTGCCACCTGGCTACCGGGCGCATTGGCAAGCCCGGCATGGGCCCGTTTTCAGTCACAGGACAACCCAATGCGATGGGCGGGCGCGAGGTGGGTGGGCTGGCCAATATGCTGGCCAATCACCTTGAACTGGGCAACCCCGACCACCGCCAAGCTGTACAGGATTTCTGGGATAGCCCGGCCATTTGTACCGCACCCGGGTTGAAGGCCGTTGACCTGTTCGACGCCTGCGCAAAGGGACAGATTAAGGCGCTTTGGGTCATGTCGACCAATCCCGCCGTCTCCTTGCCGGATGCAGATGGTGTCGCAGCGGCAATCGCAAATGTGCCATTCGTCGTCACCTCCGATATCATGGAAAAGACGGACACCAATGATCTGGCCCATGTCCTGCTGCCAGCGACAGGTTGGGGTGAAAAGAACGGCACAGTGACCAATTCAGAGCGTCGTATCTCGCGCCAACGCGCTTTCTTGTCTGCGCCGGACGAGGCGCGCCCGGATTGGCGGATTATCAGCGATGTTGCGAGCCGGATGGGCTTTGGTGATGCATTTGCTTACGACACGCCAAAGGATGTCTTCGCCGAGTATGTGGCACTTGATGCCGCGACATCGCAATTTCCCCGCGATCTGGACTTGAGCATTTTTGGCGATGCCGATTATGCCAATCTGATCCCGACACAATGGCCGCGCAATGACCAACGATTCTTTGCCGATGGGCGTTTCTACCACCCTGACGGCAAAGCGCAGATGGTCCCCGTCAGCGCCCCTGCCCTGACACAGCCGCGTTTCCAGTTGAACACCGGGCGCAACCGCGACCAATGGCACACGATGACCCGGACAGGCAAATCTCCGCGATTAGGGTCGCATCTGGCAGAACCCTATGTTGAGATGCACCCGCAAGACGCAGCAGCACTGAGCGCCAGCATGGGCGATCTGATCCGGGTTGAAAGCGCCTATGGCTCGGCCATCCTGCGCGCGCTTGTGACATCGCGCGTATCACCCGGCCAACTTTTTGCACCGATGCATTGGACCCGCCAATTGACCACGTCCGGCACCGTGAACAGCCTCACGGCCCCGGTGACAGACCCTGTATCAGGCCAACCAGCGCTGAAGTCGGGTGCGGTATCGGCCAGCGTGTATGAGGCGAAATGGTATGGCTTTATCGTCAGCGCTAATGCGATGACACCGCGAACGCCCTATGCTGCAGTGGCACTTACGCAAACCGGCTGGCAGGCAGAGGTCGCGGGCAGCAAGCGCCCTATCGATTGGGTGGTAGAGGCGTGTCTGTTGTCTGGGCAAAAGGGTGGCGATGCCGCTTTGCACAGCGACCCGGCCACTGGGCTGACCCGTGTCGCGATTTCGGTTGATGGGATTATCAAGGCGCTCTTCTTTGCGGCACCAACACCCGTCATCGTATCACGCGCCGCCGCTGTCGCATTGATCGGGTCCCAGAACACCGCGCTAAGCGCTTTGGCCGGGCGCGCACCGGCAGACCAGCCTGACCCGGGTGCGACGGTATGCGGCTGCTTCAACGTTGGTCGTAACACCTTGCTGACCGCCGCGGCCAATGGTGCGCGCACAGTTGCGGCCCTGGGTGACGCCACATGCGCAGGCACGAACTGCGGGTCATGCAAACCGGAACTGGCCGCGCTTTTGGCAGAGGCATCGCTCCCGATGGCTGCGGAATGAGCCTGGCACCTTTCGTTCAGATCGTCGCACGGGGCAAAGGGCGCGCAAGGGCCATGACTCTGGCCGAAGCACAAGAGGCAATGACCGTGATCCTGCAAGGGCACGCAGCACCCGAAGCGGTCGGTGCCTTGCTGATGGTCATGCGCCTGCGCGGTGAAACACCCGCCGAAATCGCAGGTTTTACCGCCGCCTTGCGGGCGCATGTTGCCAAGAAGCTTCCCAAGGCCGATCTCGATTGGCCATCCTATGCCGCAGGCCGCAGCCGTGGCGCGCCGCTGTTCTTGCTGGCCGCACGGCTGTTGGCGCAGGCAGGCTATAGCGTGTCCATGCACGGCTGGAATTCGCATCAATCGGCTCAAGCCTCTGTCCGCGCTGCCCTTGATGTGGCGGGACCGCAGGTGCGCTATTCGGCCCTAGAGACATTGTGCCCAGAGGCGTTTGATCTACTGAACCTACGTGATGCACTGGGGCTGCGGTCCTGCTTCAACACGGTGCTACGCATGTGGAACCCGTCAGCAGCGCCGGTGTCGGTGCAGGGCGTATTCCACCCCTCCTACCGCAGCCTACAGGCCGAAGCCGCAGCATTGCTGGGCCAGCAGGACCTGATGATCATCAAAGGCGGCGGCGGCGAATTTGAACGCCACCCCTCCAAGGATATTGCGGTCTTTGGACTACGGGATGGGGTGCATATCGCCGATAGCGCCGATGCAGTATTGAGCGAAAAGCGCCGCTTGCATGACGTCAACGCCACGGTCGATCTGCCCGCGCTTTGGGCAGGCAAGTTGGATGATGACTTTAGCACCGCGACTGTCACCGGCACCGCGGCCCTTGCCCTTTGGGCGCTTAAAGCCGCGCCCAACCTGCAAGATGCACAATCCATGGCAGAGGCCCTTTGGGCCACGCGCCACCAACCAGAAAGCCTATCCGCATGAAGACCTTTCCGATGTTTTTGCAAATGGCCGGACGCCGTGTCGTCATCGCGGGCGGCGGTGAACAAGCAGCGCAAAAGGCGCGGTTGATCCTGAAGTCAGAGGCCGAAGTGACCATTCTGGCACAGGAACTGGACGCAGAGCTGGCCGATCTTGTCACGGCCGGGCGCATCACACATGACGCAGGCGCAATCACACCGGAAAGCTTCGCAAACACAGCTTTGGTCTTTGTGGCCACCGGTTGCCCCGGTGCGGATATGGCGTTGCACAGCTTGGCCAAAGCGGCAGGGGCCACCGTAAACGTGGTGGATCAACCCCAGCTTTGCGATGCCATCACCCCCTCGATCGTTGATCGCGACCCTGTTGTTGTGGCGATCGGTACAGAAGGCACGGCCCCGGTTCTTGCCCGCCAAATCAAGACCAAACTGGAAGAAACGCTAGAACCGCGGCTGGGCGATCTGGCGGCCCTCGCCGGGCGCTTGCGCGGTGCAGCGGCGGCGCGTTTGGGGCCTAGACTGCGCCGCGACCTCTGGCGCTGGGTCTTCAACGACAGCCCGCGGCAGCTATTCACAAGCGGGGCCGAACGGGACGCCGCCAAAATGATCAAGACCGCCATTGAAACAGGCGATTTTGGCAATGACACCACCGGTAGCGTCGCGCTCGTCGGCGCTGGCCCCGGGGCAAAAGACCTGATCACCCTGCGCGGGGTACAGCGCCTGCAAGAGGCGGATGTGATTTACTATGACAGGCTGCTTGACCCCGAAATCCTTGAACTGGCAAGGCGCGATGCGGAACGCATCTATGTGGGCAAGGCACCCGGTTGCCACAGCTGGCCGCAGGAAAAGATCACGCAAACACTGGTGGCGGCTGCCAAACGCGGGCAGCGTGTTGTCCGGTTGAAATGCGGTGATCCGGGCATCTTTGGACGCAGCACCGAAGAGATCACAGCACTGAAAGAAGGCGGTATCCCTTACGAAATCGTCCCCGGTGTCACAGCTGCATGTGCCGCGGCGGCCAGCATCGGCGAAAGCCTGACAGACCGCGGCAATGTTGACACGCTCACACTGACGACCGGCCACTTGCAGGGCGGTTATGTCGTTCCCGATTCGATCAAGACCCTACGCCCCGGCAACTGCGTTGCCCTTTACATGGCCGTCGGCGCCGCACCACAAATCGCTGCGGCCTTGGACGACGCGCATCCTGGCATCCCGCTAGACGTCCAAATCGTCGCAAAGGCGCAGCGCAAAGGCCAAACCGTGGCCAGCTGCGCTGTGAAAGACCTTGCCACCACTTTGGCCCGACATGACATCAAGGGTGAAGCAATGCTGCTGATCCGCTGGCCGAAGACTTTGGAAAGCGCTGTTTCAACCGATCAATACGAAACAGATGCGCAAGCACCGCTCGCAAGCGTCGTGTAGTCCCAAAAATTGCAGGTACGGCTCTGAGAATACTTGGAGGCGAGTACCGGACCCGCTACCATTTTTCTAAGCCACTGGCAGGCTTAAATAATCGAGTGCGAGGTTCAGTAATATGTCGCACTTTGTGTCACACTTGTGCGTGTCTGGAGACTTTCTTGTCAACCCCTCCCCTTGCCTATCGCGAAGCAACACTAACAGTGCTGCATGAGCCTTAACAGTCAACCGCAATGACTTGCTCTCTCTTGTTGGTTGCGGAAGTATGCTGATACCACCTAACTCACTCCGACCAAGGGGCGCGGGGGGAAAACGCTATACACCTGCATAGATGTAGGCTCACGAAAAATTCTGTCAGTTTTCTATGAAGCCTAAGAACATCGCCCTCCTCAAGCAGCTCTTATCTGAAGAGCAGATACGAAACCTCAAGCCTCATGACATGGGCCATTCATGGACCTTTGAACCTTATCTATACGATTGACTACTCATCTGACAGTTCAACTCAAGACATACCACTGTCATCCAACGCAACTTGAACATTACATAACAAGTGTTGCAACCTTACATTGATACCCTGAGAGTGACGCAACCAAGCATCAAAATCGATAGATAAACACCGATGATCCACCACTTTGAGAAGATTGAACACTTAGGCGTCTTTGCTAACTACAAAATGCCAAAAGACATGGTGCGGTTCGAGCGATACAATCTCATTTATGGGCTGAATGGTTCAGGAAAGACGACGCTATCCCGCTTCTTTGCCGACATTAATGAGGGCTTTGCAACGGGTTTCCCCGAACTCAAGTACAAGATTTCTACTGAAGAAGGGAAGTTTACACACGGCGTACCGTACTCGCGCAAAATAAGGGTATTCTGATCCTCCCCCACTGAAGTGGTCCTCCGCTATGTTTAGGAAAACGGAGGAAACACATGGCCAACAAGCGACCGAAGCCAGAAGAGATTGTCACGAAGTTACGGCAGGTTGACGAGGGCAGTTCGTTAA
>JBCAZI010000127.1:0-6934 GCA_038533095.1 Pseudomonadota bacterium | reverse complement strand
CCGAAAGAAAAAATTCTCGACTTCCCGGCCTACGCGATGATGCGTTTTTTTCGGGGTGGACCAGATCGCGCCAGAGAAGGGCAACAGATAGTGATCGCGGAAATAGTCGCTTAGGTTTAGCTTCTTCAGCAATTCGCCAATTGTCAGCGTTTCATCTTGGCTTGCTTCAAGCCCCTTGGCGTTGAATTTCAAAATATCGCGGACCATGCGCAAGAACTTGGGGCTGGCGATATTGCTGCGCTGGGCAAACAGCGCGTTCATGCTGGCCAGCCCATATTCCATACGGCCACCGCTGAAAGAGGCACCGAAACTCATGTTGCTTTTGATGACGGGCACATCGAGGTGGTCAAACAGCTTGGTCAGGTTGGGATAGTTGGCATAGTTGAAAACGATAAAGCCCGTATCAACAGCCAGATCACGGTTCTTGCCTGCCATGCGGGTACGGGCATGGCCACCCAGACGCGTCTCGGCTTCAAACAACACAACACGGTGGTCTTTCGCCAGCGCATGCGCAGCCCCCATCCCCGAAATACCTGCACCAATCACCGCAACTTTTCTGGGCACGGCTGTCCCGGTCTCGAATGGCATGTCTGGGGGCTCCAACTTCTTCTTTCAATTTATGATTATTGTTACGCACCCACGACTTGCATGGATCAAAAGAAAAATAACGTCCCGGGTGATCCAAAACCTTAACAACCCCGTAACAGCTTTATGTTGACGGAACCAAACGCCCTCACAAAAGCGGATGCGCTGCCGCCGAACGTTGCCTATGGTGACAGCAAGGCGCCGCCGGTGCGCAGGAAGAGGACGACGCAGGTGAATTCCGAAGCAACAGCAAAGCGTATGGCTTGGGTCGTGCAGGTTTACGCCGTGCGCGACAGCCAGGACCGCAAGGCCTTTGCAGAGTTGTTTGGGTATTTCGCCCCGCGGGTGAAGTCGTTTTTGATGAAATCGGGGGCCAGCCCGGATCTGGCAGAAGAATGCACACAGGAGGTCATGGCGACCCTTTGGAACAAGGCCCATATGTTCGACCCGACAAAGGCGAGTGTATCCACATGGATTTTTACCATCGCCCGAAATCGGAAGATCGACATATTGCGCAAGCAGCGCAGGCCGGAACCCGAAGACCTGCCATGGGGCCCCGAACCAGAGCCTGATCAGGCCGAGGCGATGGGCCTGCAACAAGAAACGGAACAACTGGGGCAGGCCTTGGCCACTTTGCCTGCAGAACAAAGACAACTGATCGAACGCGCCTACTTTGGCGAGTTGAGCCACAGTCAAATTGCCGCAGAGACGGGATTGCCACTGGGGACGATCAAATCACGGATTAGGTTGGCGTTGGATAGACTGCGCCACGCAATGAAATGACGAACGATATGAAACAGATCAAACATCACCTGACAGAAGAGCTCTTGATGGGTTATGCGGCCGGAACTTTACCTGAGGCATTCAATCTGGTTGTCGCGACCCATATCAGCATGTGCGACACATGCCGGGCCGCCCTGGCAGAGTATGAGGCTGTTGGTGGCGAAGTGATGCTAGATGCCGACCCCGTTGATATGGCTGAAGATGCGTTGATGGCGACATTGGCCCGAATTGAAAGTGGCACAGGGATTGCGCCTGCGGCCCCAAAGCGGCGTGTCGACAGCATTTTCCCCGGACCGCTGCAAGACTATGTGAGCGGCGACATCGACAGCCTGAAATGGCGTAAGGTGGGTGGCGGCGTCAGCCAGTTGGTGTTGAAGACATCAAAAGACGCAAGTGTACGTTTGTTACGTATCCCTGCCGGAACCGCTGTGCCGGATCACGGCCACCACGGGACCGAGTTGACGCTGGTGCTGCAGGGGGCCTTTACCGACGAAGAGGATCGTTTCAGCGCTGGTGATGTTGAGGTTGCGAATGAAGACCTGCACCATACGCCTGTCGCGGATGAAGGCATGGATTGCATCTGCCTTGCTGCAACCGACGCACCGCTGCGGTTCAACGGTTTGGTGCCGCGCATCGCGCAGAAATTTATCGGGATTTAAGACTTAGGTCGCACCCCCACTCACAATGCCTCGGTCACCGCCGGGGCATTTGCTTTGCTATCTCTAAATTAAGGGGGCCAGTGTGTTGGGTTATGTTATGCCTTTGGCGAAGCCAAGGGAACGACATTTGGTTCCGTATCCGGTGCCAGTTCTTCAAAATCGAAGTTATCCAACCGATCCGCCCGTTTGCCCGCACGTGTCGCTGCCGTCAGCACGCCGGACACATCTTCGCCCGCCTGCCGCAGATGTGTTTCCAGCTTGCCCGCTTTTTCGCCAATAATCTCAACATCGCGGTGCAGCATGCGCAAGGCTTTGCGAATCTCGCCGGTTTGTTCCCGCATCCGCGCGTCTTTCAGGATCGCGCGCATCGTGTTCAGCGTCGCCATGCAGGTGGTGGGCGACACGATCCAGACCCGCGCGTCGAACCCAGCGCGCACCACATCGGGTAGGCGCGCATGCAGTTCGGCATAGACCGCCTCGGACGGCAGGAACATGATCGCACCATCGGCGGTTTCGCTTTCGATGATGTATCTTTCGCTTATGTCCTTGATATGTTTGCGAACGTTATTGCCCAGGTCACGCAAGGCTATCTTTTGCAACTCGGGCGTGTCAGCGGCGGCATAGGCCTCATAGGCTTCAAAGGGGAATTTGGCGTCGATGACAATTGGCCCTGGTGGGTTGGGCAAATGCACTAGACAATCGGCGCGTTTGCCGTTGGATAACGTGTATTGCAGCGCATAGCTGTCGGTGGGCAAGGCTTTGGAGACGATATCGTTCAGCTGGATTTCACCGAACATACCGCGCCGTTGCTTGTTGGACAGGATATCCTGCAAGGACAGCACATCGCCGGACAGCTTTTCGATATTCGTCTGTGCTTTGTCGATAGTCGCCAGCCGTTCCTGTAACTCAGTCAGGCTCTTTGTTGTCTTCTCGGATGAGCCAGAGAGCGTGTCTTTCATCCGTTCTTGCATTTCCGCCAATGACCGCGCCGATTTGATCGCGTTGTCGGCCAGTCGTTCGGCCATCTGGGCCTGCACCTCGGCCAGACGCGCCTCCATCGTTTGCACAACGTGGACCTGCGCGTTGGCCTGCGCATCGCTGACCGTGCGGATGTTGCCGGCCAGTTGCTGTTGGCCTTGCCCCAGCGCGTTTACATCCTGCGACAGACGCCCGACCTGCGAGGCGACGAATTGCACAGCTTCGGTTGACTTGCCTGCCCGGCGCACTGTCATGATCAGTAAAACAAGGACCATCAGGGTGATCAGGGCACCTGCGATAACCGCCAGCACCATAGGATCGCTCAGATCATAGGAACTTTCGCCAATCTGGATCATGTGCGCCCGAACAGCCGCTCAATATCGGCGAGTTTGAGTTCAACATAGGTGGGTCGCCCGTGGTTGCATTGGCCTGACAGCGGTGTTGCCTCCATTTCGCGCAAGAGCGCGTTCATTTCGGCCGCCTGCATGCGGCGGCCAGAGCGGATGGAACCATGGCAGGCGACCCGGCTGAGGATCGCCTCGATCCGCGCTTGCACCGACGCGCTGTCGCCTTGGTCGGCCAATTCATCAAGGATATCTTTGATCATTGCCTCAGCGTTGACCTCGCCCAGGATCGCAGGGGTTTCGCGCACCGCAATAGCGCCACCGCCGAAGGGTTCGATGGTCAGGCCAAATTTGCCAAGGTCATCTGCGATTTCCAGCAGATGGGTCGCTTCGTTTTCTGACAGTTCGACTACTTCGGGGATCAGCAACGCCTGTGCCGCGACGCCGTTTTCGGCCATCTGTGCCTTCAGTTTCTCGTAGACCAACCGCTCATGCGCGGCATGTTGATCGACAATGACGATCCCGTTTTCGGTCTGTGCGATGATGTAATTCTCATGCACTTGCGCGCGGGCGGCACCCAGCGGCAGATCGTCGGTTTCATCATCGATCACAGGTTCGATGCGTGCCGAAGGTGCCTCACCAAACCCTGGCGCTTGTGCCTGAAACGTCATTGACCGCGCGCTGAAACTGGGGCGGTCCATTTGGTAGACACGGGGCGTCGTGGTTTCTGGTGTGATCGCGCCCAAGGTCGCGTTGGCGACTGTGGTTGAGGCGCGATGGCCAGCCTCTGCAAGCGTATGGCGCAGGCCTGATATGATCAGCCCGCGCACGGTACCGGGGTCGCGGAACCTGACCTCGGATTTGGCAGGGTGCACGTTCACATCCACAAGTGTTGGGTCGCAGTCTATGAATAGTGCTGCGACCGGGTGCCTGTCGCGCGAAAGCACATCCATATAGGCTGCGCGCAGGGCACCCAGCAGCATCTTATCCCGCACAGGGCGGCCATTGATGAAAAGGAACTGCGCCACGGCAGCGCCGCGCGAATAGGTTGGTAGGGCGGCATAGCCTTTCAGGTGAAAGCCTTCGCGTTGGGTGTCGATGCGCAACGCGTTTTCGGCAAAATCCCTGCCCAAAACGTTGCGCAACCGCCCATGCAGCGCATCAAACAGATCGCCGGTTTCTGCATCGGCACGAAACACGGTGCGATTGTCGCCTTTGGAGGCATCGCGCAGGATAAACGACACAAAAGGTTCGGCCATCGCAAGGCGTTTGACGACATCGGTCACCGCCTGCGCCTCGGCCCTGTCCGTGCGCAGGAACTTCAGCCGTGCAGGCGTTGCATAGAACATGTCACGCAGTTCGATCACCGTGCCTGCAGACAATGCGGCGGGTTTGACACCTTCCGCCCGCCCACCGGCGACCTCAATCATTGCGGCTTCGGCCCCTTTGGCCCGTGATGTGATGGTCAGACGGCCAGTGGCGCCCAAGGACGGCAAAGCCTCGCCCCGGAACCCGAAAGAGCGGATGTTCAAGAGGTCCGAGCCGTCGATCTTTGATGTCGCATGGCGCGACATGGCCATTGGCAGATCAGAGGGAGTCATCCCACAACCATCGTCCGTCACGCGGATCAAGGTCTTGCCACCATCGGCGATGACCACTTCGATCCGGGTGGCCCCCGCATCGATGCTGTTCTCCACCAGTTCTTTGACGGCAGAGGCGGGGCGTTCCAGCACTTCGCCCGCGGCAATCCGATTGATTGCGGCGTCATCCAATTGCCGGATCACCGGGTGTCCGTTTGATTTGGGCTGTATCTGGGGGTCTGCTATGGCCATGCCACAATTTGTAGCATGATCATGCGCGATTCTGCGAGCGGAAAACGGGCGAAGGAAATTCTGGAATTTCCTTCTGACAGAAGAATTTTCGACCGAAAATTCTGCGCTGCTACTGTATGCTTTCCAACCCGACAGGCTTGCCCACCACGACGAAACGCAGCTTGTCTGGTTCTAGCAGCTCTGCTGCGACCCGGTTTACATCTTCCAGGGTGACAGCTTCGACAAAATCATTGCGGTTGGTCACATAGTCTGGTGTCAGCCCCACCATCTGCATGCCCACCATGATCTTGGCAATCTCGGCATTGCCATCGAAACGCAGGGGGTATTCGCCAGTCATATAGGTCTTGGCGACCTCCAGTTCTTCTGCCGTCATCCCCTCATTTGCCATGCGGGCCCATTCGTTGCGGGTCACTTCGATTGCTTCGGCAATTGTCTCATTCGACGACGCGACAGAGCCCAGCATGACCTCAGAATGAAAGCGCGGCACAAGGTAGGACCGAATCCCATAGGTCAGCCCGCGTTTCTCACGTACTTCGGTCATTAGGCGTGATTCAAAACCGCCTGCGCCCAACACGCGGTTGACGATGACAGCGGCAAAGAAATCTTCGTCATCACGCTTCATGCCGCCCTGCCCCAGCAGGGCCACGGATTGTGGGGTAGCGAAGTCCACAATGGTGATCCCGCCGTCAAGATCATAGGTCACGTTCGCTGGCAGGGGTGGCCCTTCCTGCGGCAGATCACCCAGCAATTCATCAAGCAAGCTACCGATGGCCTCGGCCGTTGTATCGCCTACGACAGATACATACAGCCGGTCGCGCACCAGCGCGTTACGATGGGCCTCAATCATATCATCGCGCGTCAGCGCGCTGACGCTTTCAGCGGTGCCTTCGCGTGCCGATCCATAGGGGTGGTCGCCATAGGCGGCGGCATTGAACACCGCCGATGAGATGGCGTTGGGATCTTTGGCGTCACTGGCGATGCCCGAAAGCACCTGCGCGCGGACGCGGTCCAGCGCCTCTTGATCAAAACGTGGTGCGATCAGGGCTTGGCGCAGCAGCCCAATCACCTCTTCCTTGTTTTCGGTCAGGAAACGGGCCGAGATCGAAATCACATCATCTGACGCGCGAAAGCGGATGCTAGCCGCTAGTTCTTCCAGCCTTGTCTGGAATTCCTGCGCTGACATATCGCCAGCGCCTTCTTCCAGCAGCCCCGTCATCAGGTTGGTCGCACCGCGCTTGCCGGGCAGGTCCAGCACAGGACCGCCCTGAAACCGCAATTCAATTGCGACAAAGGGGATCGATGGTTCCTCAACCACCCAAGCATTGATGCCGCCAGGCGATGTGACCTCTTTGATGTCAATTTCGGCCCGTGCTGTGGTGGCAAGGACAGTCAAGCATAGAGCAATCAGAATACGCAACATCAGCGTGCCTCCTCTTCATTCGATACGACCCAGCCGGTGACAGATTGATCGCGGTTGAACACTTTGGCCGCGACGGCTTTGATGTCTTCGGGTGTTACGGCTTGCAGCACGTCCGGCCAGGCTTGCACGTCGGCGACAGTCAGGCTTTGCGTCAGTGCCGCACCATAGCGCTGGGCGATGCCTTGCACATTGTCCAATGCGTAAACTTCTGATGCGCGCAGCTGGGTCCGGATGCTTTCCATGCGTGCGGGGTCAATTTCGCCTTCCATGAAGGCGCTGATCACCTGATCCATTGCCTCTTCTGCCTTGGATAGGGTGACGCCTTCGGCCGGG
>JBCAZI010000126.1:0-6946 GCA_038533095.1 Pseudomonadota bacterium | reverse complement strand
AGATGATCCTGGGGAACATGCTCTTCCAGCGAGAACTCGTAGAACAGCGCCGCCTGCGCTTCCTGCTTAGGGCCCATCATCGCCAATCCCTCCATCTAGGAAGAATTGAATCAGCGAGTTACACGGCAATCAACGAAGAGTTTTTCAACGAAATAAGCCCGAAGCGGTTATGGCGATTTTGTGCTGCGTGCGCGCGCAGCACAAAATTTGCGGCAGGTGCTCGATTCATGACGCCACGCGGCGACAGAGATCGCTGCCATTCGTTAGTGGCGAAGCGAAGTTTCGGAGAAGAATTCACAGGTCGCGAACTTCGCAAACCTTGGCACCAATGACCTGTAAAGTTCTCGGACAGAACTCTCTTGAAAAGTCTGCCGCCTCGACGCTTACAAAAGCGAAAAAATCGCAATGCTCATGGGAAAGGTTGGGCTCACAGCGGTCGCATGCCCATGAGCCACCCGTAAACAAGAACAAACTGGTTAAGGACGATGTCTAGAGCGCAAAAGCCGAGGAGAAAACCCAAACTGCTTCTTAAATAGTTTTGAAAACTGAGAAGGGCTATCATATCCAAGCCTCTGTGCTATCGACAAGATGTTGGCAGAGTCTTCTTCTTTGATAGCGGCATAGGCGAACTCCAACTTGCTCTGGATTGCGAATTGGTAGGGTGACTTACCAGTTGCGGCCTTAAATCTGCGGGAAAAGTGATGTCTACTAATGCCTACAAATCGTGCCATTTCCTCAACCAACACGTGGCGGTCAAGATTGTCTTGCAAGAACGCCTCTAACTTCGCAATCACATCCTTACTGAGCGGGTGCGCATCGTTTGGAAGAGGTTCTTCAACGAAGGGATCATCTAGCAGCTGGTGTGTCACCATATGTGCAGCGTGAACCAGCGTTGCATCGGAAGGCGTTTTGTCGTTCCCGTACCCAACGTTCATCAGTGTACTTTCCACAAGGGGATCTCGAAACGCGGAAGAGAAAGTCTCTTTTTTTAGTTTTTTGGGCCAATCGCGACCGAAGCTTTCGGCTACGGTCTCAACGGATAGGCCGATTGCGATGATCGTCCCTTCCGGAACTTCAAAAAATCCCTTTGTGTTTGGGGGCGTTACGCAAATACAACCTGGTGTCATATCGACTTCCAAGTTCTGTAAAGCTGAAGTCTGACGCAACGAACCGAAGCCAGAAACGCACAAGGTGGCAAACAAGGCAGGTATGTCGCGGATCTGTCCGGTCTGCGCCGGAAACGTCGCGTGATACACAATGACGTTTCGATCAGATGTCACATGCAAACCGTGCACTTCTGCGTTCAAACGTTCGAGATGCGCCCGGGCGATATCTGCGGTAACAATTGGCATGCCTGGATGATACCTGAGTAAAACTGTCAAAAAAAGCACAAATGCACCAGTTCACCGCCTGAATGCGTTAGACACCTGTGGTTTGCCAATGAAAACATGAGCAAAACACGAGGGAACCGAAACATGTCAAACCGACGCCTTAGCCACTGCGTCGGCATTTTTGCGATGCTACTGACCACAACTGCGTCATCAGCCTACGCGCAAGAGGCCGAAGAACCCGTTGATCTTGGAACACTCATTCTGCGTGGGACAAAGATCGGTCAAACAGCAGACGACGCACCTCCCAGCATCGCTGTCATTGACGGCGATACAGCTTCTGCGCCCATCAACCAGGACCTTGATGACATTATCGCAGGCGAAGCTAACGTGCTTGCCAACGAAGGCCTCATTCCGCCGTCTATTCGTGGCATCGGCGGATTAGGCGGTGACCGCCCAGCCATTACCGCTGGCGCTCAACCCCGGGTGCCCATTGTAGTTGATGATGTGGCGCTTCCATCTGGGGAGGCGTCCAACATCGCCCAATCAAGCACATGGGATTTGGACAGTGTCGAGGTGGCGCGGGGTCCCCAGGCCACGAGTACGGGGCGGAACACACTTGGCGGAGCCATACGGGTCTTTACAAAGGACCCAAGTTTTGAGCGTGAAGGAGCGCTCCGCTTTCGGTTCACGGACCAATCCGAGCAGGGTATGGACTTTATGTTCAACACGCCCTTGATTGAGGACCAACTCGCGTTCCGGCTCACGGGTGAATACACAGGCGGCGACAGCTACATTACCAATCCATCTCCGTTGCCGTCTGGCTTGGATCCAAACGAGGAGAGCTATTCCAAACTGCGCGCGAAGCTTCTTTGGGAACCGTTATCGATACCGGGTTTGTCCGTCCTTCTCACCGCCGAAGACAGCCGAACACAAGGTCCCACGGAGGGCTTCTACAACGGTGATATCGATGATCTGTCGGTCACCGGGCTATTCGCGCTGTCATCTGCTTACGAAACAGTGGACCAGACTATTTTGTCTGCGCGCGCTGAATACGCACTTTCCAAAGGCACGACTATCGTGGCTCGCATGTCGAACCTGCAGAACGAACTGCTTTTCGCTGACACAGGCGAGTCGCTTGGACCTGGCTTCACTTTTGGCGAAACCGGCTTCGACAAGGATATTAGCGAAGCAGAAGTCTATGCCGTTTTTGAAAATCAGGGCATCGTCAAAAAAGGCGTCCTCGGACTGATACACACAGTCGAAGACGAAGTCGGTTTCAACCGTGGCGGCGTACTTGCTTTCAACCTCACAGGAGAAATTGAAAACACCGCGCTCTTTGGAGAAGTGGAAATCGATGCCGGAGGAATTGCGCCGGGTCTGTCTGTCATCGCAGGCGGTCGATTGGAAAGAGACAAGCGGACAAGAACCAGCTTTGACGAAATGGGCAACCTTGTTGGCACCGGTACATTTTCCGAAGAGGTGTTTTTGCCTAAACTTGGCTTACGCTACGCACCCAACGAAAACACGTTGTTGGGCTACACCTACTCCGAAGGGTTTCGCGGTGGCGGGCTTGATGTCGATCTTGGCGCCCCGTTTAGCGGCTCCGCTTACTCTTCGGTCGCCTTTGGCCCGGAATACGTGAAGCAACACGAGATTTTTGCCAAGACAACCACAATGAATGGCGCACTCGATTTAGGTGCAACAGCTTTCTTCTATCAGTGGGAAGATGCGCAAGTCTCAGGGGCGGCGAGCTATCCAATCAGCGGTGATGGTGCCATCGGCAACGTGCCGGAGGCTGAAGGGTATGGTCTTGAGCTCAACGCAGCATACCGCGCAACGCCAAATCTGACTTTCACCGGTGCGATTGGCTTGTTGGAGACCGAGATCACCAATGCAGGCGGCTTGGCCGGAGCACAAGGGCAAGAGCTGCCTTTGTCACCCAACACAACCGCCTCACTTGGTTTGGCATATCAGTCAAACAGCGGCTTTGATGCATCCGTAAAGGCGCGTTACGTCGGATCACAACAAGCGGCGCTGAACCAAAATGTGCTGGATAGCTTTACAGTGGTCGATCTGGCAGCAGGGTATCAGGTTGAACGACCAAATGGTCAGGCGTTCCGCTTTGACGCATATGTCGCGAACGTTTTTGATGAACGCTACGAGACCTTCAGCGAACCAAATGCTTTCGGTGGCCTTCAACAGGTTGGAAAGCCTCGCACAGTCGGTTTTTCGATGACCTGGACATTTTGAAAAGTGTGATGGGGGGCTACAGCCCCCTTTAAATCCTTTGTAGGGGACTATGCCGTGCGCTGGAAAATATTGACCGTTGTTGGCCTGCTCTACTCGGCCCAATTTATCCCCTTGTTTTTCGCTATTATGGCTCTGCCGATCATCTTGCGGCAAGAGGGGCATTCGGCGACGACAATAGGCCTCGTGCAGCTCGCAGCGCTGCCTTATGTTTTCAAGTTTCTCTGGGCACCTTTGATCGACCGGTTCAAGCTGGCGCGGGACCGATACAAATCGTGGATCGTCGCTCTGTCCGGAATTCACGTTCTTGCACTCGTGTTTCTCGCTTTGATAGACCCTGGTGGTAATCTCACGCTATTGTTCGTCGCGCTTTTCATCGCGACACTGTCGGTCAGCACACAGGACGTGGCGGTTGATGCGCTGGCCATCTCTCTCATGCGACCATCAGAACGCACGCTCGGGGCCACTTTTCAAAACGGCGGTGCTTATGTTGGAGCGGTTATTGGCGGCTTTGGCTTTTTGTACATTTACGGACAGATCGGGTGGTGGGCCGCTGTTATGGCCCAAGCGGTGTTGTTCGTTTTGCCACTGTTTTCCCTCACACTTGTTGAGGAACCGGCTCGCCTGCGCGGTGCACCGCCAGCAACGTTTCGCAATGCGATGCGGTTTTTCAAGCAAGCGCGCATCTGGCCTTGGATTGGTGTCCTCGCAACGATGCGGGTGCCGCTCATTTTGACCATGCTGCCTATGCGCCTGATGATGGTCGATCAAGGGATGAGCACGGAAGAAATTGCCGTTTGGTTTGGCCTGTTTGCGATGTGCGCCGGTGGTGGAGCGACGGCGATCTTTGGACCGCTTCTGCGGAACATGCCGCGGGTTCGAGCACTGTATCTTGTTGGCCTGATCAACATTCCGGTGTTGCTTGGCGTAGCCTACATCGCAGCGGCGTTCCCTCAAGAGATCAAATACGCCATAATTATCGGATGGGTCGCTATCGCAATCACCGATATCGTGATCTTTCGTGGAGCGATGGACAAAATCCGCCCTGAATTGCCGGGCTTCGACTTTTCCGTGCAAGTCGCAATCTACGCCATTATTCCAGGCTTCGCGGACCCGGTTATTGGGTATGTCATTGACACTCAAGGCTACCTACCCGCGTTCCTGGCAGCGATCCCTGCTGCTTTGATCCCGCTTGCTATCCTCTATTTCGCAATTGCACGGCTCAGCCAGTCCAATCAGGGGCTGGATGGTGGGCGCGCCGTGTCCACCGGCGTGATGCAAAGCAAAAACGCAGCGGCTCTCATCGATTGGTGTGAAGAGGAGTTCACCGGCCACGGCATCACTTGCACACGGCCCGAACCCGGCCTGTTGCGCATGGAAGAAATGGGATGTCTGGTTGATATGAAAGTCGTTGGCGACAGCGTCGATATCCTTGTAGACACGCCAAACGATAACTTTCTGACCTTTCTGCGGGAGGAGATTACTGAACATTTGGAGGAGTTCGATTTTGACGCTGCGCAGAGCCTGAAATGGACGGGGGGCATCAAGGTTGGGGAGTTACCTGCCAACTTCCGAATTCTGCGGGCCACCCGGCGGCAGCAAGTGTACCCCGGCCTGATCCGCGTAACGCTTGAAGGTATCGACGTGGAAGCAATGGTGCGCGACGGCATCCACATTCGGCTCATGATGCCCGAGAAGCGCGGCCGCAAGCCCGTTTGGCCGGTTGTGAACGAGAACGGTGGGATCACCTGGCCTCAAGGCGATGACAAACTCCACGCACGCTATGTGACAATTCGGGAAATACGTCCTGATGCACGAGAAATTGATGTTGATGTAGCCGTCCATGATGGCGGGTTGATTTCAGATTGGGCTGCATTGGATGGCGATGATCAAGAGCTTGGAGTCATGGGTCCTATGGGCGATTTCGAGCTTGAGCATACGAAGAATGTGGTCCTTGCAGGCGACACCACAGCGCTACCCGCGATGGCACGGTTGATCGAAAGCGTCGAAGGGCGCATCTCCGGCCATCTCTTTGCCGCCGCCCAGGATAGGGCGGCGCTAGAGGCATATCTGCCGAAATCCAATTTGCAGATCGAAGCGATGGACCCTGAAACATTCACCGATGAGATAGCAGACAAGGTTCGAGACTGTACGAGCGAACCCGTGAGCTATGGCTGGTTTGCGGGGGAGTTTAAGGCCGCCCAATCGGTCCGCACAGTGTTTAGGCAGGCCTTTGGCCTCGACAAGAAGACCCAGCTGAGCGTCGCGTACTGGAAAGCCGGAACACCTGGGCATCAGTCACGAGCACTTTGACCTAAAAATAGCGCACCACCGATTTTGAGTGGCAAGCACATGAAAATCGGAGAATCGAATGAAATCAATTTTGGCTGTAGTCGGTTTCATGGCATCCGCGGGTCTTGCACACGCTCAAGACACGCCGCCAAGCGACGGGATATCAGTTGAGCTGAACACGGTTAGCCAGGTTGAGACTGGGTGCCAGCTGACGTTTTTGACCTCTAGCGGGTATGAGCAAGGTGTTGAACAGGTAGTGTTCGAGACTGTGCTGTTCGGCACGGATGGGGCCGTGACGCTGCTGACGCTATTTGATTTTGGGTCTTTGCCGCCTGCGCGCCCCCGTGTCCGGCAGTTTGTGATCCCAGGGCAAGAGTGCTCGGCCCTTGGCCGTATCCTTATCAACGGCGTAACCACCTGTTCCGTGCCCGGCCAGGATGATGGGGCCTGCGCAGCTGGCCTTACGGTCTCCTCACGCACAGATGTCGAGCTGATCGGATGACCGAGATGTTCGAGTTGATGCGCCAGATCGCTGATCTGGGCGGCCCGGTTATCCTAATCCTGATCGGCGCATCGATCTATGTGCTGGCGGTCGCACTTTACAAGTTCCTGCAGTTCCGGGTCGCAGGTGTTGGTCGCCACAAGGCGCTGCATGAGGCGGTGGATGCCTGGGATGCGGGCGACAGAGGCGCAGCGGCATCAAATCTAAAGCACTCCAAAAGTTACCTCGTGCCAGTCATCGAAATGGCGTTCCAGTGCACACACGAAGACAATGACCGTTTGGTCACCGAAGCCGAGCGCCGCTTTGCCAAGCTGGAACGCGGATTGCGCTCGATCGAGAATGTGGCTCAGCTTGCGCCGCTCCTCGGTCTCTTCGGCACGGTACTTGGCATGATCCAGGCCTTCCAGGCGCTGCAGGAGGCCGGCAGCCAGGTGGACCCGTCGATCCTGGCAGGTGGTATCTGGGTGGCGCTGATGACCACAGCCGCTGGACTTGCCGTCGCCATGCCTGCATCACTGATCCATTCCTGGTTGGAGGCGCGGATGGACGAAGAGCGCGGCATTGCCGATCACGC
>JBCAZI010000125.1:0-6946 GCA_038533095.1 Pseudomonadota bacterium | reverse complement strand
CGAACATTGAATGGGTCCTGACCCGTATCAAAGCCAAACACACGCGGCCCGTCTATGCCGGGCGCGCCGCCGCCGCCAGCCCCGCAACAGGTCTGGCCAGCAAGCATAAAGCAGAACAAACAGCCCTCGTTGACGATGCGCTGACCATCAAAGGAACAAAGTAATGAGCACCGAAGTCCGCGTCCCGACCCTTGGCGAATCCGTGACAGAGGCCACTGTCGCCACATGGTTCAAACAACCCGGCGATGCAGTCGCGGTTGATGAAATGCTCTGCGAGCTGGAAACCGACAAGGTGACAGTCGAAGTGCCCAGCCCGGTCGCTGGCACATTGTCCGAGATTGTCGCCGCTGAAGGTGAAACCGTTGGTGTTGATGCGCTTTTGGCACAAATCGCCGAAGGCGATGCGGCCCCCGCACCGGCGGCCAAGAAGGAAGAGCCCAAAGTAGAAGCTACACCCGCCCCTGCAGCGACAGCCAAAGATGTCGAAGACGCGCCATCTGCCAAAAAGCTGATGGCAGAGAACAACCTTTCTAACGTGCAGGGCACCGGCAAAGACGGTCGCGTGATGAAAGAGGATGTGCTGAACGCCCTCGCCTCCCCCGCCCCGGCTCCAGCCGCCGCCCCACGCGCGCCTGTTGCCGCCGATCAGGCCGAACGTGAGGAACGTGTCAAGATGACCCGCCTGCGCCAGACCATCGCCAAGCGCCTGAAAGACAGCCAAAACACCGCCGCCATGCTGACCACCTATAACGAGGTCGACATGACCGAGGTGATGGCGCTGCGCAATGAATATAAGGACCTGTTTCTGAAGAAACACGGCGTGAAACTGGGCTTCATGTCTTTCTTCACCAAGGCCTGCTGCCATGCGCTGAACGAAGTGCCAGAGGTGAACGCAGAAATCGACGGCACGGACATCGTCTATAAGAACTACGTCAATATGGGGATCGCGGCTGGCACACCCACGGGCCTCGTGGTGCCGGTGATCAATGACGCCGATGCAATGTCCTTCGCCGCCATCGAAAAGGCGATTGCCGAAAAGGGGGCCAAAGCGCGCGATGGCAAGCTGAGCATGGCCGAAATGCAAGGCGGCACCTTCACAATCTCCAATGGCGGCGTCTACGGCTCGCTGATGTCATCGCCCATCCTGAACCCGCCGCAGTCGGGCATCCTCGGCATGCATAAAATCCAAGATCGCCCGATGGCGATAGGGGGCGAAGTCGTGATCCGTCCGATGATGTATCTAGCCCTATCCTACGACCACCGGATCGTGGACGGCAAGGGTGCGGTGACCTTCCTTGTGCGGGTGAAAGAAGCGCTTGAGGATCCACGGCGGTTGTTGATGGACCTCTAATACAACATAGGGCAGTGCCCGGACCTCGGGGCGGGCGCGGCAACCTCTGCTATTGGCAAAAGATCACCACAAATGCTGACCATGGATCACTTTGAAACGCTGCAAAAGCGCCCTCCCCATGGGGGAGGTCCGGGCGCTGCCCGGCAAGCCGGGCGGAGACGGTAGTTGGAACAGTTCTTCACCATAGTCGGCGCGCTTGGCGTTGGCTCTCTAATCTCCGTTTTGGCTCAGTCTTGGTTCAATACTCGTAGCGAGAACACGAACCGACTCTTTGCAGAGCGAAAGGAAGCATACATTGGCTTTCTCGAAGCTTGGCGTGACCAAGACATTGAGGGCGTGACAGATGCCAATAGGTATCAGATTGGACACTGGCATCTAAGGTCGCAGCTAGTGGCCTCAACCAAGCTGAAGACAGCACTGGACGACTGGATGTCCGCCAAAATGGGGTCGCAGGAAAGGTCGGAAGCCCTAGATAGGATCAAATCGGAAATGCGGTTGGACATGATGCAACCCAGGAAGCGAACACCATGACCCCCGAACTCACCGTCCTCGGCCTCGCTGCCCTGCTCCAAGGCGTCCAATTCGTCCTCATGGCGGTCCCTGCCAACATCGAACTTGGTGTCGGCAAGACCCTCTCACCCCGCGACACCAGCCGCATGGGCAAACCCATGGTCGAACAAGTCAGCGACAAGACCGGCCGCCTGATCCGCGCGATGAACAACCATTTCGAGGCACTGATCCTTTTCACCATCGCCGTCGTCGTCATCACGCTTGGCGACAAAGGCACCGGGTTCAGTGCCGCCTGTGCATGGACTTATCTGGTCGCCCGCATCCTTTATATCCCTGCCTACTACTTCGGCCTCGCCCCTTGGCGGTCGCTGATCTGGTTTGTGGGGTTTCTCTCAACCATGCTGATGATAGTGTCAGCCGTAATATGACAAAACGTACGTACAGGTTCTGTACAGGATATGTACGCAATATTGCTCGCTTAAGGAGACCCCATGTCCAGCTATGATGTCATCGTAATCGGCGCCGGCCCCGGCGGCTATGTCTGCGCGATCCGCTGCGCCCAACTGGGCATGAAAGTGGCCTGCGTCGAAGGGCGTGAAACGCTGGGCGGGACCTGCCTGAATGTGGGCTGTATTCCATCGAAAGCGATGCTGCACGCCACCCATATGCTGCATGAGGCCGAACATAACTTTGCGACCATGGGTCTGAAGGGCAAAGCACCTTCCGTCGACTGGAAGCAGATGCTGACCTACAAGGAAGAAACGATTGCCCAGAATACCGGCGGCGTCGAATTTCTGTTCAAAAAGAACAAGGTCGACTGGCTGAAAGGCTGGGGGTCTATCCCCGAGGCCGGTAAAGTGAAGGTCGGTGATGAGGTCCATGAGGCCAAGCATATCGTCATCGCGTCGGGGTCTGAGGCATCGTCGCTTCCCGGTGTCGAGGTTGATGAAAAGACCGTCGTCACATCCACCGGCGCGCTGGAATTGGGCAAAGTGCCCAAGAAGCTGGTCGTGATCGGTGCAGGGGTGATCGGGCTGGAACTAGGGTCGGTTTATGCCCGCCTTGGGGCCGAGGTTGAGGTCATCGAATTCCTCGACGCCATTACCCCCGGGATGGATGCAGAAATCGCACGTCAGTTCCAGAAAATGCTGACCAAACAAGGGCTTAAGTTTACGCTTGGTGCCGCCGTTCAAGGCGTTGCGGTCAAGGGCAACAAAGCCACGGTGACCTACAAACTGCGCAAAGACGACAGCGAGCACACGCTGCAAGCTGACACTGTTTTGGTCGCCACAGGTCGCAAACCCTTCACCGATGGGCTGGGGCTGGACGCGTTGGGCGTTGAGATATCAGACCGCGGCCAGATCAAAACCAACGACCGTTATGCCACCAATGTACCGGGGATTTACGCCATCGGCGACGCCATCGCCGGGCCGATGTTGGCCCATAGGGCCGAGGATGAAGGCATGGCCGTTGCCGAAGGCATTGCAGGTCAGCATCCGCATGTAAACTACGGCGTCATCCCCGGTGTCATTTATACACACCCTGAAGTGGCCAATGTCGGCGAAACCGAAGAAAGCCTGAAGGAACAGGGCCGCGCCTATAAGGTAGGTAAGTTTCCGTTCCTGGGCAATGGCCGTGCCAAAGCGAATTTCGCAGGCGACGGTTTCGTCAAAATTCTGGTCGATGCCACGACAGACCGCATCCTTGGCGCGCATATTATCGGCCCCATGGCGGGCGATCTGATCCATGAGATTTGCGTCGCGATGGAGTTTGGTGCCGCGGCAGAAGACCTCGCCCGGACCTGCCACGCGCATCCAACCTATTCAGAGGCGGTGCGCGAGGCCGCCTTGGCCTGCGGTGATGGCGCGATTCACGCCTAAACCCCCGCAAGTAACCGCGTTCAACAGCCCGTCTCATCAGATGGGCTGTTTTCTTTTGTTGCGGCAGCCAAGGAACACTTGCCGCAAAAACAACACATTACCCGGCCAAAACCTTGCTTTTTTCTGCATCTGGGTCGGATAAAACCATAGTTGCGCCACGATTATGCGTATTTTTGAAGACAGAGTTAATTAAACAAGTTCGAGAAACCCCTTATGACGCGTTTCATTGTTGCCCTATTGCTCAGCCTGCTGGCCTCCGGCCCCGCGCAAGCGTTTACGGAAAATTCTGGCATGTTCACCAGCCTCGAATATGTCGCAGATACAGAGATCACTGCACCCAGTGGCGCAACTTTATCCTTGTGCCACCAAACGCGTGATTTGCGTGTTCTGGGTGTCAGACTGTCCAGCAACATTGTCGGATATGTGCTGGCCGTAGACCGCTGCGCAGGTGAGGCAGAGCGCCCTTTCAGCCCGCAACAGATGGAAACCGCACAATCCTTGAACCTGATTGACGCCAGCCTGCCTTCCACACCGACCAACAGCCTACAGCGCACAATCCAAAACTACGGCATCTGGGTCGCGCTTTGCCTTGCTTTGCTGGCGGTGATCTGGCGCCGGATCAAGTCACTGCTGGGGCTGGACCCAACAGCGCCCATGCGCAAAAAGGCGACGCAGCGGATTTTGACCGCGATGTGCTATATGGCCAAATGCGATGGTATTGTCGCGTCCAATGAAATTACATTGATCACAAAGGCAGCCAGCCGCCTGACCCGCCAAAAGATTGTATCGACCGAGGTCGTCCGGATTGCCGACCATATCGATATGGATCTGACCCCACAGGATTTCCTGGATTTCGGCAAGGGCCTGCGTGATTCCGAGAAGGACGCGATGATGCGTGGCGCATTCTTTGTCGCTTTGGCCAGCGGGCGGGTCATTCCATCGGAATATGACTTTCTGACCAATCTTGCGCATGGCATCGGCATGCCGGGCGAAGATTTCCGCCGGGTGATGAGCCTGTCATTGGTGGATCTGGATATCTATCAGCCGATGGCGGCTTAGGGTCAGGACCCTAGCCTTTCAGCATCCTCAGGCCCTGCGTTGCATCGGCCCGGACAGCCAACCGCAAACCGGGTTCATCGCCGGCCTTCAGCGCCGATAGAATCAACTTATGATGATAGGGGGGCTCTGTCCGGTTCAGCCGCCCATAGAGCGCACGCATCGTCGGCCCAAGCTGCAACCAGACCGTTTCCGCCATGGCCAACATCGCGGGGGCCTGCGCGCGCAAATAAAGGGTGCGGTGGAACTCCAAATTCATCCGGATATATACTGTTGCATCATGCCGGGCGATGACCTGATTGACGCCGTGGTTGATAGCCTCCAGCCGTTCGATCAGTGCAAAGTGAGCGCGCGGCAATGCACGCGAAGCCAACTCTGGTTCCAACAGTGCCCGCAAGGTTGCCAGCTCTTCAATACGCTCATTTGACAATGCGGGCGTAGATACGCGACCGGAAGAGGACAGAAATAGCGCGCCCTCCGCCACCAACCGCCGCACCGCTTCTCGCGCTGGCGTCATGGACACATCATAACTCTTGCCGATCCCGCGCAAGGTCAGCGCCGCGCCCGGTGCAATCTCGCCATGCATAATCTGCGTCCGCAGCGCGCGGTAGACGCGCTCATGCGCGGCCGTGGTACTGTCTTGAGGGCGGAGTTGGATCATCATATGGCATTTGTGATCACAAAATGCAGGCAGGTCAATCTTCGAAGATCACGCGGTGCAGATGATCACCTTCCTGACGCAGCCAGTTGCGATGTCGTTCATAGTCTGGGCAAAGCCGCGCTACGACAGCCCAGAATGCAGGCTGATGGTTCATCTCGACCAAATGCGCGACTTCATGAGCTGCGACATAGTCTAACACCGCAGGTGGGGCCATGATCAAACGCCATGAATACATCAATGCGCCCTGACTGGAACATGATCCCCAACGCGAGCGGGTATCGCGGATTGACAGGCGCGTATAAGTTTTGCCCAACTGGGCCGCATATGTGTCTGATGCAGCTGCCAAAGCATCACGCGCGGCATGTCGCATCAACGCTTTGACCTGCGGCGCGGTTGGCGATGTTGGCGGCACCTCAATCTGTGCTTCGGTGATCCGGGCCCGACGACCAAGGCCCGCAACAATGGGGGTTGCGACACCGCGGAAAGGCACAGATTGCCCGATGATGACCTTCAGGGCTGGTTTCATGTCAGACAGATGCCTGCGCAACCAGGCCTCTTTTGTGCGCAAAAAGGCGATACCTTCGCGTTCGGGCGCGCGGCGCGGCATCGTGAGGGTCACCCGCCCATCCAAACGTGAGATGCGCAGCGACAGCCGCTTGGCCCGCGCAGAATGGCGCAAAGTCACGTCGATCGGGGGGTTGCCTTCAAGCGTATGACGGCCCATATCCAACTTCTTATCAT
This sequence comes from Pseudomonadota bacterium, assembly GCA_038533095.1. Lineage (GTDB taxonomy): Bacteria > Pseudomonadota > Alphaproteobacteria > Rhodobacterales > Rhodobacteraceae > Yoonia. Next base: position 747 of record JBCAZI010000125.1, on the reverse strand, counting down.
TCATGTGCCAAAGGCTTTGACACGCCCCCCTGCTTATGGCAGTTGGCACCGATCACCCGCAAGGGAAGACGATATTTTTGAAGGGATAGCCTATGCCTAAGGAAGAGTGGGGCACAAAGCGCCTTTGCCCCGAAACCGGCAAACGCTTTTACGACCTGAACGCGACGCCAATCATTAGCCCCTATACCGGCAATGAGGTCACCGTTGATACGTCCAAGACCCGCACAATGGTTGCGGATGCCGAAGACGCGCAGACCACAAAAGCCAAGGAAAGCACCGAAGAAGACGATCTGGTGCTGGACGATGACGACGACGGCGATGATGTTGATCTGGGCGATGACGTGCTGGAAGACGATGACGACGACGATACTGTCTCATTGGATGAACTGGCCGACGTCGCAACAAACGACGACGAATAAAACGACGCAGGCGGGCGCGATTTTTACTTGATCTCGCCCGGCGTGCTGCATAGACAGCGCTGACGCAGCAGATGTGCTGTCAGGATGGGGCCTTAGCTCAGTTGGGAGAGCGCTTGCATGGCATGCAAGAGGTCAGGGGTTCGACTCCCCTAGGCTCCACCAGAACTCTCAACAGCACTGATCATATGCTTGAGTGTATAATGCGCCACATGGGTGAAGTTCGCATTATATGTAAGCTGTCCAAAATGAAGCGGGTTACAACTGCGCCGCCGCTGATCAGACCTTTTTCTAACAATTGATGTAATGCGCGCAAGGTACCCGACCGAGC
>JBCAZI010000124.1:0-6963 GCA_038533095.1 Pseudomonadota bacterium | reverse complement strand
CAGCACCTTCGGCCTGGACGGCGGAAAACGTGTTCTTGCCAACCTCATCCAGCACACCCACGCAGTTCACAACTGCATCGGCACCACCCATGACAGCAGCAACGCTGGCATCATCGCGGATGTTACAGAACACAGGTTCAACCTGGCCCACCACACCGTAGGGGCGCACAAACATCGCCTCATTCACATTGCGCACGGCAACGCGGACGCGCCACCCCTCCTTCGCCATGCGACGGGCAATATAGCGTCCGACAAAACCGGAACCGCCGAAGATGGTGACAAGCTGAGACATCCCTGGGCCTTTGAATAAGTAGCTGTGTCAGGGTTTACCCCTCGGTGCTACCTTAAGACAAGGCGCAATGGGCATGGATTCAAACCAGCATCTACTTTTTCATCTCGAATCGCGTTGACAGCGCAAGGATCGGCGCGTAAATCGCGCAGACGTGACCTGCCCAGGTGGCGGAATTGGTAGACGCGCCAGCTTCAGGTGCTGGTGTCTGTATGGACGTGGAGGTTCGAGTCCTCTCCTGGGCACCAAATCCCGACAAAGATGCGATAAGCGCCTTAAGCACCCATATGCGATCTGCCTTGGTGATCGTATGAGACCATTTTGATGCCGCAATTCACTTTTACCAAGATGCCTGTCATTGTCTCATGCGTTTCAAATCTCAGGTCGGAGTGTAAGGTTCTGTTATGAAACTGATTGTACAGATCCCTTGCCTGAACGAAGAGGCGAACCTCTCGCAGGTGCTGGCGGGCATTCCCAAGGAAATCCCTGGCATCTCAGTCATCGAAACGCAGATTATTGATGACGGATCAACAGATCAGACCGTCGCCATCGCGAAGCAGGCTGGTGTGACGCATATCTTGCGAAACCGATCAAACCGTGGATTGGCGTATAGCTTTCAGATCGGGATTGAAAACGCACTTTTGCAAGGCGCCGACATCATCGTGAATACTGACGGTGACCATCAGTATGACAGCGCCAATATCGCGGATCTTGTACAACCTATCGTCAACAACACCGCTGACATCGTCCTGGGTGATAGGCAGCCTTCGCAGAATAAGGGGTTTTCGCCACTCAAACGGGGCTTACAGCGGTTTGGCAGCTATGTTGTGAGCAATCTGGCACAGGTCGATGTGTCTGACGCGGTATCCGGCTTTCGCGCCTATTCGCGCGAGGCCGCTCTCGGCGTCAATGTGATGACGCGCTTTAGCTACACGACAGAAACGCTGATCCATGCGGGGCAGCAGGGATTTACGATCAAATCAGTGGTTGTGAATACCAACCCGACATCCCGTCCGTCCCGTCTTTTTCGGTCGATGTGGTCATTCATCGCCAAGCAAGCTGCAACGATCGTACGCAGTTACGTCATGTACCGCCCGCTGAACGCATTTCTATCACTGGGTGCAGTCATGATCGGGATCGGCCTGATCCCGGTTTTGCGCTTTCTCTTTTTGTTCATGATCGGCGATGGGGATGGCAACATTCAATCGCTTGTCTTGGGCGGTGTGTTCTTGCTGGCGGGTTACATCACGGTGATTTTGGCACTGCTGAGCGATACAATCGCCACCAATAGGCAGCTGCTTGAACGTGTCTTGCGGCGCGTACGCGCGATTGAGGTAGCAACTGGCGCGCCAGACCGCGATGTTGTTGAAAAGCGAGAGGCACCAGAGGAGTGATCAAGGACCCACCCCTTCGGTGGGCAGGCATTTGTGCCGCCCTTGGCGTGGTCATCTATGCGCTCATGGCCTTTGGTGTCGTTTTTCCGCAGCCCGCCGCCCCCTTTGGCACCGACATTTATGATGCGTATTTCTACCGATTGTTAGAAGGGCGCTTTGACCTGCCGCTGCGGATGCTGCGGCTCGAGGGGCACTACGCCAGTGATGGAACCGGCATTCTATACCATGGGATCGGGCCACTTTTAACACGGGCTCTGCTATATCCCTTTGTGACCTTGCATGAATTTCCGACAGCGGCTTTTTCAGTCTGGCTGTGGTCTGCGGTCGGGACAACGATCTATCACGTGCTGGCCTATCAGGTTATCAACAAATACGCTGGCCCGATATCTGTCATGTGGTCGGTCTTTATCGCGGTCGCCGTCTGGATACCCGCGCCGGGATTTTTGCTAACCAGCACGCTGGTTCTTTACCATGAACCGCTTAGCGTTGCTTATGCGGGCACCGCCGGTGTCATCTACTTTTTCATGCGGGTGGCCCTGTTTGACATGCCAATGCGGCGTGCGCTCGTGCCCATTGCTGTTTTGGCGGCACTGGTGCTGCATACACGCCCGCATGTAGCGGTAGGCATATATGCTGGCGCCGTGATCATGACAGCACTTGCCCTGCGCTATGAAATGCGACGTGCGATTATCCCGGCGGTGGTTGGCATGCTGGCTTTAGGCGCAGTTGGCATGTCGTTTCTTGAACTCAACAAGGCCCGCTTTGGATCTGCGGTGCAGACCCATGGCCAGATCGACGAAAACCACCCTGATCAGATTGTCCAATATGGTCCGGTCTTTTTTGATACCAACTATGCTGTCGATGGTCGCGGCGTTGTCTTCATCGAGCATGGGCGCTTTCACCCATGGCGCATCCTGCCAAACGCCCTGATCTATGCATTTGATATGCCGATGTTTGACCGACAGATTGAAACGCTGCATCACAATGCGACCAGAGATATATCGGGCGTGGGCTATATCGAGGCACCACGCTTTGGCATGATATATGTATGGCCGATTTGGTTGTTTGCGGCCATTTTCAACATGATGCTTGCTCGGCCACGATTGAACGGTGTTGGGATCAAAGCTGTGCCTGTTCTGCTGGCGGCGGGTGTTGGAGCGCTCTTCATACTCAGCTACCCAACTGTCGCCTTTCGTTACCGTTTCGAAGTCTGGCCACTTGTCGTTACGCTTGCCCTGCTTGGCTTTCCCGGCATCCTTCATCGATATGGGACCGATCTATTAGGACGGCCACGTTTGCGGTTGCTGAGCGCGGTAGTTCTTGCCGCATCGGTCGGCATCGCGGTGTTTATCGCCAACATATTGGCCCAAAGTTATCATGTCACACAAAGCTCAAAGTACAGACCGTGGGACGCTGCATTCTGCCAAAGGGTCATCGCCCACCACGACTTTTCAGCGGCTGAATTAGAAAGCATTTGCGTTCCAGACACTGCTGTCTTCACTGCATGGGAAGAGCGGCAGTGACTGAGTTTGCCTCTGCGCATGTCTGATCCCAAAGATCAGCTAAAGCATTTGGGCACAGTTGCTGGGCGTGTGCTCACTGCGCTTGGTTTGGGGTTTGTGATTTGGGCCATTTGGTCCCAGTGGGGTCAGGTCAGGGATTGGCAACCAACGATAGCACAATTCGCGACAATCGCAGGGCTTAGCGTTGCCTATGCCGCAATCCTGATCTTGCCCACGGCAAACTGGGCCGCGATCGTTGCCGCTTTCCTGCCAGACCCGCCACCGATGCGAAAGCGACTGCTTTCCTATAGCAAATCACAGCTTGCAAAATACGTGCCAGGCAATGTCATGCATCTGATCAGCAGGCATATCTATCTGCAGCAGCTGGGGTTACCGCACCAGCCCTTAGCGAAAGCATCATTTTGTGAAGTGATCGTTCAACCCTTGCTGGCCTGCATCGCAATTTGCCTTGCCTTGATGTTTGTGCAGGGGGTCAGCTTATATGGATGGGCGCTGAGCAGCATTGCGCCTTTTGGTTTGATCATTTTGGTTGCGCTGACGATTGGGGTCTTGCGCGGCATCCACCGGCCGTTACTGAGTGTCGCACCGCTTATCATACTGCGCGGCGCACTGTTCATGTTGGGGCTGGGTTCTATTTTCGCCATCACGCTGCAGACTGTCACCTACGATTTTATTGCGCTGGCGATACCAGTGGCAATCCTCGCATGGTTGATTGGATTTCTTACGCCAGGTGCCCCAGGGGGGATCGGTGTACGCGAAGCAGTGATGATAACACTCATGACAGGTCCCGTCGCACGCGCGGATATCTTGATCACGGTCATTCTGTTCCGGTTTGTAACAACGCTGGGAGATGTCGTACTTTATCTGGCCGGAAATCTGGCTGAAAAGATGTTAGGCAACGATGGTTAAGGGCGCAGCCTACCAATCCACATCGAACTTTTTCACGACCGCTTGAATATCTGCCTCGGACAAGGGTGTTGGGTCCATGCCGCGTGTCAGCATCGCCAGTTTCGCTGTTTCCTCCAGCTCTTCCATCGCGAAGGTTGCCGCCCAGACGTCTTTGCCGGCAACGACGGGGCCATGATTGGCCAGCAAGACAGCTGACCTTTTGCCAGCTAACCCGCGCACGGCATCGCCCATGCCTGGATCACCTGGCGCAAAGAAAGGCAGCAGTTTCACCTTGCCCACCCGCATGATTGTGTAAGGGGTCAGCGGTGGTAGCACGTTATCGGGGTCTATGCCGGGCAGCATGGAAAGCATGACGGAATATGTCGAATGCAAGTGCACGACAGCCCCTGTGCCCGCACGTGTTTCATAAAATGCCTCATGCAGTGGCGTTTCTTTCGTCGGCGGATCGCCTGCTAGAAATCTGAAATTCTGATCGAGGTGACTGATCTGTGCGGGGTCCAGAAAACCCAGCGCCCGGCCAGTGGGCGTCACCAAGATCGTGCCATCAGACAGCCGGGCCGAGATGTTGCCGGATGACCCACAGGTCAGCCCACGATCAAATATTGATTTGGCCAACACACAGATGTCTTCGCGTAGTTTGCTGATCTCGGTCATTCAGGGGTCTCCATCAAATTCAGGGCTGCAGCAAAGAAATCATGCCCGCCGAAGTTGCCTGATTTCAATGCAAGTGCCATGTCGCCAGATCGCACCAAAGGTACACCTGCCGCGGCGCGCGGTCCGATGGTCAGCCTATCCGCGCCAAGACCTGTGACAACCGCGCCAGAAGTCTCGCCACCGGCGACAACCAATCTGCGCGCACCTTTGGCGGCGATCGCAGGTGCCAGTTGCGCGAAAAGCGCTTCAATCGCTGCCGCCGCCACGCCTGGTCCATGTGCGTCCTGCGCTGCTTTCACAACCGCAGGGTCAGCAGAGGAATAGACCAGCGGTGCGACGTCCTGTGCCATGACCCAGTCCGCGACCTGGGCGATGTCATAGCCACCTGCAACCGCCCGGTCCGCGTCAATTTGATAGGTGGGTGCGTTGGCAGCATAGGTTTCGACCTGGCCGCGTGTCGCGATGCTGCAAGAGCCGGAAAACACCGCGCCTGGCCCGGTCACTGGCGCCCAAGAGGGTGCGGCCGCCTGCACCCCAAAGTTTGCGGGCAAGCCCAGCGCAATACCCGATCCGCCGCACAACAAGGGCGCGCCCTTTGCTGCCTGACCAATCGCGAGCAGATCAGCGTCGGTTATGGCGTCAGTGATCATATGCGCATCTTGGTCGAAAGCTGCTTTGATCGCATCAGGTCCCTGCAAAACGGTGAGGGCCGGGATATGGCCTATGTCCCGTGTGGATTGCGCGGCCAGAACCCGCCGTAGGTCCGCATCTTTCATTGGCGTCAGCGGGTGATCCTGCATCCCGCTTTCGTTCAACAAGCGATCTGCGACAAATAGATGGCCCTGATACACACTGCGTCCGTTTTCAGGAAAGGCCGGGCAGACAATGACGGGTCCAGCGCTCAAACGCTGCGCAAGCGCATCAAGGACGGGTCCGATGTTGCCGTCGACCGTACTGTCAAAGGTCGAGCAGACCTTGAGGACAATCTGCTCTACCCCCTGGGCGCGCAGCCAATCACATGCGGCGAGCGATGTTTTGATTGCATCGTCAACTGGCGCCGTGCGCGTCTTCAGCGCGACGACCCCTGCATTCAAATCGGGATCGGCTGGCGCGTTGGGTACGCCGATAAACTGTGCCACAGTCATGCCAGCCTCGGCCAATGTCAGCCCGATATCGGATGCGCCGGTAAAGTCATCGGCAATGATCCCCAGTTTCATAATGCCACCTCTTTGATCGATCCGGCATCAAGGCGGAAGATATGCGGTGCGATGACTTGTGGAAAATAGCTGCGCACCAATGGATCATGACCCGGAATAATCAGTTGCGGGGCTGACGCCAGACGGTGCAAGACATCAAACCCATCAAGCATGTTCTGCAGGTCTACGACGATGGGGAACGGTTTGCGCGCAAAAACATTCTCGTAATAGTGGCTGGCATCTGAGGCTAGCACCATCCAACCGGCCTGCGTGCGCACACGAACACATTGCAAACCGCGGCTATGCCCCCCAATACAATGCACCGTCACGCCATCAGCTACCTGCGCATCGCCGTCGTAGAACACAACCTTTCCCGCATAAAGCCGCTTGATCGCCTCGCAGATATGATCAGCTGTGAAGGGCTTTCTCAGCGTATCGTGGCACATGCATGGGCCCGTGGCAAAGGCCATCTCGGCGCTTTGTAGATGCAAGGTTGCGTTGGGAAACAGATGCAATCCGCCAGCATGGTCATAATGCAGATGGGTGACGATGACTTGGGTAATATCTTCGGGCTGCAATCCAAGCGGTTGCAATGCCGCGACTGGATCCAGGCGGATAGGGCGGCCCCGCGCCTCGGCCTCCGCCATGTCATAACCGGTGTCGACCAAAATCACCTCGGCGCCGCGCCGCAGGACCCAGATAAAATAGTCCATCGCATGCGGCGCATCGTGGTTGTCATCAAAGATGAAACTATCCGCACGGGTGCGGCTATTTCGTTCGGCGTATTTGAGGCAGTAAACTTCCCAATCGGTCATGTTGTGACGTCCTGATATGTGCGCACGAATTTTGTCGTGATCATTGGTGTGACCTGCGCATCAAAGCTTTTGAAGTGATCGCTGGCAAGGTGAAGGTCGAATGCGGCGCGATCGGTGTAGAGTTCATAGAGCAGAACATCGTTGGGCCGGTCAGGATCAGTGCAGATATCAAACCGATGACAG
>JBCAZI010000123.1:0-6979 GCA_038533095.1 Pseudomonadota bacterium | reverse complement strand
CTTGCTCTTCTGCATCGGTAAAGTAGCCGTTACGACGGCCTACAATCTGCAAAGTTGGATATCGTTTTTGAAGCGCCTCCGCGCATGCGCGGTTAATCTCTTCGCTTCCGCCAAGAAGGTAGAATTTAATTCCATGTTCGGCGGCCGCTTCAGATGCAGAGAAGATCAGATCGGTCGTTGCCGTCCGCTCTGGCACCTGTTGTTGCGGTTTCAGCTTGGACATCCAAACGATGAATTGCCCATCTGCATGGACAAGGTCAGCACCGCGTATGCTATCGGCATATTCTTTGTTTGTTGCAAACATCGAAATCGCCTGACCGTTGGTGTCGAATATATTCTTAGGTGCGCCCAAGGTGCCCGCGCGCAGCGCCAGGGCGTCCTCGACCATAAAGGCAATAATCTGCGCCTCATCGGCTATCGCTGTTGGAACAGCGCCAACGGTTGTGTGGCTTGTTCGTTTTTCACTCATAACACTTCTCTGAAAACTCACTGTAAATCTGTACCATAGCCTACCGTCATTGGCCACGCATAGCCTGCAATGTCCCTGGTTCCTGTGCAATTTGAACAATATGCGCACATTGGTGGCCAAGCGGGGTCAAATGGCGTAAAAATGCAGCACATGCCATCGTATTATGATGGTGCTAGTTAGCGTGTGTTCTACGAATCGTGTACGCACACGACAAGAAATAATCGATTGGATCTAGGTTTTGTTAGTTATGCCTTTTGCGGCGCCGTCTGAGGACAGTCTTTTGATAAAAAATGTGTTTCTGAATTGGGTAGCAACCCAAGACAGTCGTTTGGGATCGCGTCTATGAGCCTGATCGAACGAAAGACAAGCGCACTGGAAAATGAGCTTTATGCGACGGACGTGATTAGCGGTGATGATCACGAATTACGCATTCTTGGAAACCTTGTCTTAGCCATTCGCCGTAACTTTTGGCTGGTCGCCTGTCTGGCCCTTTTGGCGGCGGCGGGGGCCTATATCGCCGCATCGATGATCGAAGACCGCTATACCGCGTCGTCACGCGTCAAACTGAATACACGCGTCACAACAGACGTGCAGTTCACACCCGGCGGGCCTGATTTGCCGATCAACCTTGCTTCCTTAGAAAGTGAGCTTGAGGTCATGCGCTCAAGCGACCTGATTGAGGCCAGTATTTTTGAGCTTGAATTGCTGGAACGCCCCGCCGACCAGAACGATGAGGCAGCACAAGCGGCATTTGAAGGCGACCTCGAAGAGCTAATTTCGGGTATTGCGGACAGTCGTACGATCGAACAGGTCGGTACAACGTCTGCGGTCTTTGAAATCAGCGTGACCAATACCGACCCTGCACTTGCCGCCTCTTTGGCCAACGCCATTGGCGAGCAATATCTGCAAAGGCAAAGGCTAGAGAAAATTCGCACGTTGGAACGCGCGCAGGCTTGGCTTTCTGAACGGACACTGCAGATCCAGACCCAGATAACCGAATTGGTCAAACAGCAAGAAACCCATGTCATCGAAAGCCCCTTCTCGCCCGAAGAATCCGCGACTATTCGCGCCCAGCGCCAGATTGGCGAACGCCAGCTTACAAACAAGCAAGCCGATTTGCGCGATCTAGAAGGCCTGATCGTTCAGATCGAAGCGCTTTTGAGAAACGGTGCATTTGAGCGCGCGGGCGCAGTTTTGCCAAGTCAGACAGTGCAACTGCAAGAGGCTTTGGCGCAACTTGGGGACAATCCGACAGATGATCAATTGCAGCAGGTTCAGGACGAAATAGATGCCGCCCTTGCGGTTCTGAAAGACCGCTCTGCACTCTTGCAAGATGACATCATAGAGACAGAGCTTTCTTTAGCAGACCTGCGCGCGAAACAAGAAATCCAAGCCCTTCATGATGGTGAAGCAAGGCAGATTGAAAACGAAATTGCTGTGACGCAAGCGATCTACCAGGATTTCGTATCAGAGCTTAGCCGACGGACAGAACAAACGGACTTCCTTGATTCCGATGGCCGTATCATTGAGTTCGCCCGCGCCCCACGCACACCATCGGAACCGAATGAAACGCTTCTGAGCGTTGTTGCGTTTTTGGGTGTCATGACCTTGGGCTTCTTCGCGGCGATGCTGTTTGAACTGGGCAACCGCAGACTGCGGACCACCCGCGAGTATGAAGAGGCATGCAGCGCCGATTTGCGCGGTGTTCTTCCTGATTTGGGGCGCGAAAAATCACTGGTCATCAAGATTTTGAACGGGGAGGCCTATCGGAAGTTTCCCGCACTTTATGCTTTTGCCCGCAAGCTACGTGTCAGCGCGCTTGCGTCCGAAAGGCATCTTGATAGCGGGCCAAGGATCGGTGACGGGTATCAGGGAGATACTGAAGCCGAAACCCCTGTTGACCTTGAACTGCCGAAACGACAAGGCAAAATTCTGGCGGGTGCTTCATCGGTGCTTGGTGAAGGCCAGTCAACCTCCCTCCTCGCCCTTGCCCAAGTGCTTGCCGAGGCTGGCGAAAACGTAGTTTTGGTTGACGCGGACTTTTGGAACTCGAACTACTCAAACCGGTTTGCGAAACTGACCTCTGGTCGTGTGATCAACTGGGGCACCAAAAGCTATCTTTGCGATAGCGGCACCCCGCGGCTAAAGATACTGCCGGCAAAGCCAAGCGGGCTGACAGAAGATGCGCGCCGCGATCTGGCAGGTTTTTTCGGCTCGAAAGAATGTGAGGCGATACTTGCTGATCTGGCAAACCGGTTCGACCGGGTCATCATTGACACCCCTCCGCTTCTTGATGTCGTCGACACGGTCGCATTGCTGAGCCATGCGGATCAGGTGATTTTCTTCAGCCGCTGGAAGTCTACCAAGAAAAGCTTGGTCCAAAATGCGATACGTCTGCTGGATGACGTATCGATCAGACCTGCGTTTTGTGTCGCCATATCGTGACAGTTCACGCAGCTTCACGATATGGCGACACAACGCTCGCCCATCTCAACAGATCGGCGTCGGGCGCGAGCTGACATTTCACGTCGTATGGGCGGCGTCACGCCGAAACCCGTGCTGAAGGCGGCATGATTTCGCAACAACGTTGTGAAATGGGCGCTATTGTTTCGCAGCTTACGTCAACCGACAGTTAGCCCTAACATACTGAATAAGCACGATGAATAGAGTTCTTCGCCAGAACATCTCGCATAACCACGAAACAAAGTTTCGTAGGCGACGCGAGTTTGGTTAGCAAGTTATTGCGTTAAACGCGAAATTCGCAGTATGTTTTTGGTGGTTTTCGCACTCCATCGTTTAGATGGGTCGCCCCAAAGAGATTGTGGTCGACAACATCTAACTGTGCCGTGCATCGCAAAAATTGGGCCAAACGACTTGATCAAAACATCCAACAACCCTAGATTGTACCACCAGCGAGGTTTTCTTGCCTCGTGTCAGGTTTTGGGATTGGTCGCTTAATGCTTGTCAAATACATCCTTTGTGGGCCCATCGCAGCAGCAGTTTGCTGCACGGCACTGCTTATGGCCGATGTTGCGATCGTTCCCGCCCTGCTCATCAGCTGGCTTTTCGGCTCTTTGGCCGTCGCAGCTTTGGCGGTTTATTCCGTCTATTGCGACAAGCTAACGGCAGAAAAGAGCAAAAACGATCAATCGGAAACCGGGCGATCCTCAAGCAACAACATACCAACATCCGGTTAAGCACGGGCGAAATCGCCCATGTATATTTGTATCTGCACGCTTGGTTCAGATGATCTGCGCTTAGCCGCTTTGACCGGGCACTTGTGGTGACTGACTGAATGAGCCACCCAACGCCAGATGCAGGGCAACACGATTGCGCAGATGCGCAACGCGCGCACGAATGACCTCGCGACGAGCATCAAACAAGCTGGACTGTGTGTCTGCGAGACGGAATAGATCAATCTCACCCGCTGTAAAGCGCTCTTGATCGGCGTTTACCGTATCTCTGAACTGTTGTGCAGCGACCTGTTGTTGCTGCAGCTGACGCAGGAAATACCCTTGGTTCGCCAAGGCGTCTTCAACCTCTTTAAAGGCTTCTAGCGCCGTTTTCGCATAGGTTTCTAGCGCGATCTGCTGTCGTGCTGTGGCAATATTCACGTTTTCTGCAAGCTCACCACCGTTTAGGATTGGCGCGATCAAACCACCAAAGAGACCCCAAACAACATTTTCAGGATCAAGTGCAGAACTCAGGCTATCATCAGATCCGGTGACATTAGCCGAAAGTGTAATTCTAGGAAGCCGTGCCGCCTGTGCTTCGCTCGTGCGATAGAAAGCGGCAGCGACTGCACGTTCTGCCGCGATGATATCAGGGCGGCGTTCAAGCAAACCAGAGGGTAAACCCGCGGTGACCGCAGAGGTCATGCGCGGCAAGCCATCAAAGACGTCGGATTGCGCGTCAGGGAACCGGCCCAGCAAAACCTCGATCACACGAACGGATTCGTGCAAACGCCGTTCAGCCTCGATCGCATCTGCGCGTGCAACCGCCAGGTTTGCGCGTGCCCGGTTTTCATCAACACCAAGGGCGCTGCGTTCGGCCACGCGTGCGCGGATGTTACCCAAAGTCCGGTCGCGGGCACCCACCTCTTCGCGTGCGATGGCCAGCAAGGCACGGTTACCATTTGCCACAATCCACGCATCAGTGACCTGCGCCGCGATGGACAGGCGTGCACTTTCATACAGACGTTCTTGCGACACCGCATCAAGGGCAGCAGCATTGCGCCCGTTCCGGATGCTTCCCCAAACATCGACTTCCCAATCTGCGGACAATCCAAGTTCAACCGTGTCACGCGGATCATCGGATGACCCAAATTCGTTTTCACGGCCGATGGTCGCGGATCCGGTCAAATCAGGCGATAGATTCGCGCCTGCGCGACGGGCAAGGGCCTGTGCCTCAACCACATTGGCACTTGCGATGCGAAGATCACGGTTATTGACCAATGCTTCGTCGACCAAGGCGATGAGCTTTGCAGACCCAAAGCTGCGCAGCCAGTTATCATCAACAAGCTGTGGGTTATCGCCTGCGAAGGCCGCCCATTGCTGGCGCACTTCAAAGTTCGGGCTTTGAGAGACATCAGGTGCGTCTACTGCAGCACAGCCCAATAGAAACGTCAGCGCCAGCAGTGCGTGCCCAGTGGGCTTGGCCCGCGGCCGATTTGTTCCCAACGACGGATCGTTTTCAACGTCACTTCTTTTCAACTTCTTAACCCCTAACACTCTCGATGCGCATGACTGCGCAATGACATTCAGCACTAGCAAACACCGGACGCCCTCGCCCGGTGGTATTGATTACGTCAACTTTCAACACGGACGCTAGCGCGTTGTTCACGAATCATGCAACTCAGATACGCGATTCGTTAATTTTTAGTTTACGATTGTGGCCTAAAGCCACATTTCCGATCAGAAACCACTGTAAAATAACAACAATATTCCGCGTAATAATGCACTGTCGCTGTAACAACTACAATGTGCGGGAAAAACCTGTCTTTTTGTCGACATCTTTGCGCCACATTGACGAACCCCTTGCGCCACATTCACGATTGTCTTAATTTTTCCTTAAGCGTGATGAGGGGTGAAGCCGCTCGTAGAAAGCGATTGTTTCAATGTTGCTCTCGGCCTGAAATCACGTTGTGGTTGGATTAATGTAGCCGCTGAATTGCTAGGGATGTCGACGTTCTGTGTCTCGTGTCCGGGAAATGCGCTATGACTGCGCCCCGGTGGTTGTTTGGTGTTTGTTAGAAAGTGTGTCGGAGCTGCCAGTATGAAACATTCTGAAAATACAAGATTTTTAAACCGAAGCTTCATACTCGATGGTATCGAAAACCAAGAGTATCATCCTGCTGAAGCGGGCGGTTTTTATCGTCACTTTGGCAAGCGCATACTTGATACCTGCCTCGTGATCATCGGGTTACCCTTTGTAGCTCCAATCATGCTGATCGTCGCGTTGCTGATCGTATTTGGCGGCGGGCCCGTATTATATAGTCAGCCCCGTCTTGGCAAAGATGGTCGCATCTTTCGTCTGTGGAAGTTTCGGTCGATGGTGGTTGACGCCGATGATGCGCTGGCCAAACATCTTGCAGCGAATGCTGACGCCGCAAGGGAATGGCGCATTTCACAAAAGCTGCGCCATGACCCACGCATTACCCCCATCGGCCGCTTTATTCGCAAGACGTCCCTGGACGAGCTGCCACAGTTGATCAACGTCCTGAAGGGCGAGATGAGCCTTGTCGGGCCACGTCCGATGATGCCGGAACAACGCAGCCTATATAATGGTGGAAGCTATGAGAAGCTGTTGCCGGGGATCTCTGGCCTTTGGCAGATTTCTGAACGCAACAACGTGACCTTTGCCGAACGTGCACGGTTTGACACCGAATACGATCAAAAAGTCACCCTGGGGACCGACATCATGGTTCTGGCAAAGACGGTGGGTGTCGTCTGCCGCGGCTCTGGCGTATAATCGACCTGAGTTGATACCACCTTCGGCGCAGCATCGGTCGTTTTTAGCTGCGCCGCACCATTTAAGCGAAACCAGATGCCGCATTATCCATTTGAGTACTGCATTCATTGCAAGCGCAATAAAGACGCGGGACTACCTTTTCTTGTTGATAACTTAGGTGATGACCTGCTGATCATCCTGATCGCCTTTGCGCTTGTGCTTGATGCCCCGCTTTGGGGTGTCATTGGTATCTCTTTGCTGCATGTATCTTTGTGGATGATCTATGAGGTCGGCTACTTCGAGAACGATCTGATTTCCGATACACTCGAACCTGAAAGCAAGACACCCCCACGGTTCGCCGATTTCCGCGATAGGTTCTCTGAGCCTTTGTCATGGGCTTATGCTGCTGTTTCTGGGGGCGCGGGCATTTGGGCGCTGGGGCAAACTGCGGATTGGTATTTTGCAGGGACTGGCGCAACGGGTTTCGTGGTCGCAGCGCTTATTTGGGCCTTGGTACTGGTCGCGCTGCGCCTGAATTACTGGGTCTACAACCGGGTTGAT
>JBCAZI010000122.1:0-7011 GCA_038533095.1 Pseudomonadota bacterium | reverse complement strand
CCGCATCGATATGTCAGAGTTCATGGAGAAACACGCGGTCGCCCGTCTGATTGGCGCGCCTCCCGGCTACGTCGGCTATGATGAGGGCGGTGTGCTGACAGAAGCGGTCCGCCGTCGTCCCTATCAGGTGGTCCTGTTCGATGAGGTCGAAAAGGCGCATCCGGATGTGTTCAACGTGCTGTTGCAAGTGCTCGACGATGGTGTGCTAACCGATGCTCAGGGCCGCACCGTGGACTTCAAACAAACGCTAATCATCCTGACGTCAAACCTTGGGGCGCAGGCGCTGAGCCAATTGCCCGACGGCGCGGATGCCACGCAAGCCAAACGCGATGTGATGGATGCGGTGCGGGCCCATTTCCGGCCCGAGTTCCTGAACCGTCTGGACGAGACGATCATCTTCGACCGTCTGGCGCGTGAGGATATGGCTGGGATCGTCACGATCCAGTTGAAGCGGCTTGAAAAGCGGTTGTCCGGACGCAACATCCAGCTTGATCTGGATGAGGCCGCGCTGAAATGGTTGGCGGATGAAGGCTATGACCCAGTATTCGGCGCACGGCCGCTGAAGCGGGTGATCCAACGGGCGCTGCAAGACCAGCTGGCCGAAATGATCCTTGCCGGTGATGTCATGGATGGCGATACGATCAACGTGAGTGCCGGGGTTGACGGGCTGATCGTGGGGGACCGCGTGTCATCCAGCAACCGGCAACCGCCAGAGGATGCGGTGGTTCACTAAATTACAAAGGGCGCCATTTCGGCGCCCTTTCTTGTTTTTCTGATCGCAAACTATGGTCTAGGCGACGCTTGCTTCTTTGTGCTTTGATTGGGGCAAAGTATTGAAAGGATTTTCCATGACCCCTGCCAAAGTCGCCAGCCTTAGCCAGCTTCCTGATCGCAAACCGGAATATGCGTTGGTAGGCGAGGTCGATCTGGTCGTTGTGCGTTTCGATGAAGAAGTATCAGTATTCTACGGGCGCTGCCTGCACCGTGGCGCGCTGATGTCGGATGGTTTTGTGCGGGGCAAGGACCTGATTTGCGGGGTGCACAATTGGGACTATCGGCTGGATACGGGGGTATCGGCCTATAATAACGAAGAAGTGCTGCCAAAGTTCAAGTCATGGGTCGAGGGCGATGATATCCTTGTCGATGCCGATGAAATTGCCGCATGGGCCGAAGAAAATCCGCAACCTTACAACCGTGACGCCTATATGGGGCTTTATGCCGATCACACGGGCGGCGCAGCGGAAGAGCCGCACACAAAGCTGATCCAGCAATATGCCCGCGATGGTTTGACGAAAACCGGACACCACGGGCGCATGGAATCAATGGGCGTGCCCCGCAATGAACTACCCGACTGGGACGATATTCAACTGCTGACCGCACAACTGCACAAAGCGCCGCTGTTAGAGGACGAAGAAGTCGGCACCGATGTGGTGATTGGCCCGAACGCGCAAAAACCGCTGCGCCTGAAGATCCCGCTGTTTGTGTCCGACATGTCTTTCGGGGCACTATCTGAACCTGCCAAGATCGCGCTGGCCATGGGGGCAGAGATGGCTGGAACCGGCATTTGTTCTGGCGAAGGCGGGATGCTGCCTGAAGAGCAAGAAGCGAACAGCCGCTATTTCTATGAACTGGCCTCGGGCCGTTTTGGTTTTGATTGGGACAAGCTGGAGAAAGTACAGGCGTTCCATTTCAAAGGCGGGCAGGGGGCCAAGACCGGAACGGGCGGTCATCTGCCGGGCTTTAAGGTGCATGGCAAGATTGCCGAGGTGCGCGGATTGGACGAAGGCCAAGATGCGATTTCACCACCGCGCTTTCCCGAATGGACCAAACCAGAAGAGATCAAATCCTTCGCCGATGAGGTCCGCAACCGGACAGGCGGTATCCCGATTGGCTATAAGCTGTCCGCCCAGCATATCGAGAAAGATATTGATGCCGCCCTCGCCGTGGGCGTTGATTATGTCATCCTTGATGGGCGGGGTGGCGGCACGGGTGCAGCACCCGCCATTTTCCGCGATCATATTTCGGTGCCGACCATTCCCGCTTTGGCGCGGGCGCGCCGGCATTTGGACACGCTGGGACGGCAAGATGTGTCATTGATCATCACCGGTGGTTTGCGCACACCGTCTGATTTTATCAAAGCAATGGCGATGGGGGCGGATGCGATTGCGGTGTCAAATGCCGCGATGCAGGCGATTGGCTGCATTGCGATGCGCGCCTGTCATACGAATAACTGCCCTGTTGGGATCGCATCGCAACGGCCCGAATTGGTTAGCCGTGTGATCGTCGAAAATTCTGCCAAGCAATTGGCGAATTTCTTTGAAGCAAGTGTAGAGCTGATGCAGGTGATGGCACGCGCCTGCGGGCATGATCACCTGTCCAAGTTCAATGCAAGCGACCTGACGACATGGAAACGCGAGATGGCGGATTTGTCGGGTGTCCCATTTGGGGGGTTGGCCCCGGCATAGCGACGCATATTCCGCACTTGTAGGTCAGGATAACTGTCCTACAGTGATGCCATGACAGAACAACCTGCCGAATCCACCCATTCGCTTCTTGATGACATCCAAGGGATTTCGCTTGGCGTGTTTCTGGCCGGGCTTGGGCTGCATATGCTGACCACCCTGGGGCTGATCACCGGGCAGACGGCGGGGATCGCCGTCGTGATATCCTATCTGAGTGGGTATTCCTTTGGGGTCGTGTTCTTCTTGGTGAACTTGCCGTTTTATGTGCTGGCATGGCGCAGGTTGGGTCGGGCCTTTACGATCAAATCGCTGATCTCGGTCACGTTACTGTCTATCCTGACGGAAATCATTCCGCTGGGCATGGTCTTCACACATCTTGATCCGCTGCTGGGGGCGATCACCTTTGGTGCGGTCACCGGTGTCGCCCTGTTGGTGCTGTTTCGGCACAACGGATCATTGGGTGGTTTGGGTGTTGTCGCATTGCTGATCCAGGACACAACCGGGTTTCGGGCTGGATGGGTACAGCTGATTTTTGATGTCTGCCTCTTTGGCCTCGCCTTCTTTCTGTTTGACCCAGTGTTAGTGCTGTATTCGCTGTTGGGGGCGGTGATCATCAACGTGATGATCGCGATCAATCACCGGCGAGATCGGTATGTGGCAAGGTGATGGAGCCTCTCTTAATCAGCTCGCGCAACTCTGTCTAAGCGGTTGGAAAATTTGACCCGGCGGCAAAGAAAGCAATGACCGAGATCGCAAGACCCAGCGTGCAGACGGTTGCGCGTGCGGTCCAGCGTCGTTGCTGGAACAAAACGACCAGTAGCCCAATTAGATTGCCGACGGCCCAGATCATTGCGCCGATGATCACCAAAGGAAACATACTGACCCAGAGCGACCACATAGACCTGCGCGGTTCAGCTACAGCGAACTGTGCCACGGTCGCCCCCTCGTTCATTGTAAAGATGTAGTACATCGTCAGGGCGATTGCCGTCGGTGCCAGATGGCAGACATGCAATCCGATCGGCAGCGCATACCGGTAGATGATCACCGTGGTGACGACGCATTGCACAACGGCCAGAAATAGAAATTGGTGATAAAGTGAATAGTCTTGCACGGGGCCACCCTTCGTCAGCCATGATGCCACCGTGACGGGCACCAGCGATTTGTCAACAATCATGCAAGCACTGGTCGCGAAAATGAAAAGCCCCGGCCAAGCGACCGGGGCTTCCTGTTATAGCTGTCGCAAGGGTTTAGCTTGCAGGCAAGATCACACTATCGATCACATGGATCACGCCGTTGGATGCTTCGATATCAGCCGCCACAACGTTGGCATCGTCAACCATCACGCCGCCTTCGGTCATGATGGTCACGTCTGCACCGTTTACTGTTGTCGCTGTCATTTCGTTGCTTAGGTCAGTGGACATCACGTTGTGCCCGGCAAAGTGGTAGGTCAGGATCGCGGCCAGCGCTTCTGGATCTTCCAGCAGGCCTTCGACTGTGCCTTCGGGCAGTGCCGCGAATGCCTCATCCGTTGGTGCGAAGACGGTGAATGGGCCTTCGCCCTTCAGCGTTTCAACCAAACCTGCGGCTTCGGCTGCCGCCACGAGGGTTGTGAATGTGCCTGCGTCAACGGCTGTATCCACGATATCCATCTCGGACACGGCAAAAGCTGATGTTGCGACAGTTGCGGCGGCTGTGACTGCGATAAAAGTTCTGCGTAGCATTGGTAGTCTCCCATTTTGTGTAGGATGCATTTCTTTTGCATCGACGTTTCTACGAGGCATTGTGGGTCCGGATCATCGGGGAATCTTGCCAATCCAGCTTGACGCAGGTTGCAACGCCGCTAAGCCACGGCGTTTTTTGGTTTCCACTCACAGCTGCGTGAGGTTTCGTGATAGATCTGCCCTAATTTCGGAACATTTCACTGTTCTGGCGGCAACGTGAGACATCTTTCAAAACTTCTCACCTATATGGTGTGAAGAATAGACACGAACGGAGATCCCGATGGCATTTCGCTGGACCAACAATCTGACCAAGGCAGACATCACGCCAAAGGCAGCTTACCTGAACCGCCGCCAGATTTTAGCAGGCACGATTGGCCTTGGCGCAATTGGTTTGGCGGGTCGCGCCTCTGCCCAAGGTGATCTGGAACCAAACACGCTGGAAGAGATCACCAGCTACAACAACTTTTATGAGTTCGGTACAGGCAAGGGCGACCCTGCGGCGAATGCCCACAAACTAGTGACATCACCTTGGTCGATCAAAGTGGACGGGATGGTCGATACCCCCGGTGACTACGCCCTGGAGGATCTGCTGGCCGGGCTGTCGGTTGAAGATCGCCTTTATCGTTTCCGCTGTGTTGAGGCATGGTCGATGGTCATTCCTTGGAACGGGATTGAGCTGGCTGATATCCTGAATAAGGTCGGCGTGCAGTCGGGCGCAAAATACGTGGCCTTCGAAACTGTGGTTCAGCCGGAGAATATGATTGGCGTGCAGCGTCGTGTTTTGGACTTTCCCTATGTCGAAGGTTTGCGGCTAGATGAGGCGATGCATCCGCTGACCATCATGGCGACGGGCATCTATGATGAGCCGATCTATAATCAGAATGGTGCGCCCATCCGTCTGGTGGTGCCATGGAAGTATGGCTTTAAATCGATCAAGTCGATTTCCCGCATCACACTGACAGATGTTGAACCACCAACAAGCTGGAACAAAGCGAACCCGCGCGAATACGGCTTCTATAGTAATGTGAACCCCAATGTGGATCACCCACGTTGGAGTCAGGCATCTGAACGCCGCATCGGTGGCGGCCTTTTCGCTGCCCGTCAGGATACGCTGATGTTCAACGGCTACCCCGAAGTGGCGCCTCTTTACGAAGGCCAAGACCTGAGCGTGGATATCTAGCATGGCTGTCGCCCAAACCATCAACGGCACGCTGCGCCGTATCCCAGCGTGGACTATATATATAGTCGGCGCTGTTTATGCGGTGTGGGAGTTCTGGCGCGCACTCAATCAGATCGGTCCTTATCTGGTCGAACCGATCAATGTGTTGGAACGCGCTTATGGTGAGATTGCGCTGATCTTGATGGTTGTTGGTTTAACGGTGACGCCGCTGCGCAAATGGACTGGCGTGAACCTGATCAAGTTTCGCCGGGCGATTGGCGTCACGGCTTTCTTTTTTGTCTTGGCCCATTTCCTGGTTTTCGCAGTCTTGGACGTGCAAAGCATCAGCCGGGTTTGGGAAGAAACCGTTAAACGCCCCTATGTGACCGTTGGAATGTTGTCTTTCTTGATGCTGATCCCACTGGCAGTGACATCCAACAATCTGTCAGTGCGCAAGATGGGTGCCGCGGCCTGGCGCAAGATGCACAAGTTGACTTACCCGGCGGCCATACTCGGGGCGATACATTACCTGTGGCTGGTGAAAGGCTTTCAGTTAGAGCCGATCATCTATCTTTTGGTGATCGTGGGGTTGGTGGCAACACGCTATGTTTCGCTAGAACGACAGAAACAGGCCGCTTGACCCGATCATTCCGGTTTTGAGCTTTGACCCGGCAGTAAAACTGCCGGGTCTTTGCGTGGTGAGGAGGTGAATCGCAATGAATCACTGCTCCCAAAGGACATTGAATCGCTTAAGATTGGATGAATCGGCGCGATTCAGGGTGATTTGCGGGGCATAAGCGATGTGAGTCTGCTTGAGTCTTGTGGGTGACTCTGTGGATAACCCCAAATCTGGTATGTTCTGTTTCCATTCTGCCTAAGAAAATTGCGATGTGACCCCGGGTTCACGCATTGAAATTGCCGTAAGCCACTAAAAACATAGGAAAAATCATGTTTGTCACAAAAAATGCATTTTTCTCGAAAAAAGGGGTTGCGGGTACCCGTCACTAACCGTAGAACCCCCCTCACCGGCGGCGCTAACAAGCACCAACGGGGCGCCAGACGGGCCACACGGCAACGAGACGCAAGACGAAAAACAGAGATAATACAGGCGAGGCGCGCCAAGAAGTTAGGGCGCATCTGGTTCCTTTTTGTCTCTACGCTGTTTGAAATTGATATATCTGAAGAGATATGTGGGCGGTTTGGTTCAGTTCGATGGATCAAACGTCTGTATATCAACGCTCTTAGAACTTCGGTTCGATGATAGAGTGTCAGCTTCACTGTTTGGCGGCTT
Source organism: Pseudomonadota bacterium (assembly GCA_038533095.1). GTDB lineage: Bacteria > Pseudomonadota > Alphaproteobacteria > Rhodobacterales > Rhodobacteraceae > Yoonia. The sequence continues at coordinate 378 of JBCAZI010000122.1, read as the reverse complement.
TCGGTTTCTGATGAAACCAGAAGCACAACAAACAGAGAAACGCCATTTGGTTTACAGTAAGGCCAAGTGGTGATGTGCAGAGGTTCGAACGTCAAGGATAGTATCGTAAGATGCTTTCAACTTGAGAGTTTGATCCTGGCTCAGAACGAACGCTGGCGGCAGGCCTAACACATGCAAGTCGAGCGCACTCTTCGGAGTGAGCGGCGGACGGGTTAGTAACGCGTGGGAATATACCCTTCACTACGGAATAGCCTCGGGAAACTGAGAGTAATACCGTATACGCCCTTCGGGGGAAAGATTTATCGGTGATGGATTAGCCCGCGTTAGATTAGATAGTTGGTGGGGTAATGGCCTACCAAGTCTACGATCTATAGCTGG
>JBCAZI010000121.1:0-7058 GCA_038533095.1 Pseudomonadota bacterium | reverse complement strand
GGAAACGATGATGTCAGCGCCAAAACAAAACTACATCGCAGGTGAGTGGGTCTCGGGGACATCCGAGATCGAAAACCGCAACCCCTCTGACCTGAACGATGTGATTGGCATGTTCGCGCAGGCCAGCGGCGATCAGTTAGAGGCAACGCTTGATCAGGCGCGTGTGGCGCAGGCCGCATGGGCCGCTTACGGGATGGAGCGTAAGCAGGCCGTCTTGATGGCTATCGGGAACGAGTTGATGGCGCGCACCGAAGAGCTGGGGACATTGCTCAGCCGTGAGGAAGGCAAGCCTTTGGCCGAGGGTAAGGGCGAGGTCTATCGCGCAGGACAGTTCTTTACATACTACGCCGCCGAATGCCTGCGCCAGTTGGGCGAAAATGCTGATTCTGTGCGTGACGGGGTTGAGATTGATGTCCGCCGCGAACCGGTCGGAACCGTTACCATCATTTCCCCTTGGAACTTCCCCACCGCCACGGCCTCTTGGAAAATCGCACCTGCGCTGTGCTATGGCAACGCCGTGGTGTGGAAGCCTGCCAATATCACCCCCGCCTCTGCCGTCGCCTTGACCGAGATCATCGCGCGGCAGGACATTCCGAAGGGGCTGTTCAGCCTTGTGATGGGCGCGGGCCGTGAAATGGGCCAGCGGTTGGTGGAAAGCCCCAAGGTGAACGCGATTTCCTTCACCGGGTCGGTGCCTGTGGGCAAGGGCATTGCTGCCGCAGCGATCCAGAACCTGATCAAGGTGCAGATGGAGATGGGCTCGAAAAACGCGCTTGCCGTGATGGATGACGCTGACATTGATCTGGCCGTGACGCTGGCACTGGGTGGGGCCTTTGGCGGGACCGGGCAGAAATGCACCGCATCATCACGGTTGATCGTGCATGCTGCCGTCCATGATGCCTTTGTCGAAAAACTGGTGGCCGGTGCACAAGCGATGAAGGTCGGTCATGCGCTGGAAGACGGCACGCAAATGGGCCCGGTCGTCAGCCAGCAGCAGCTAGATGAGAACCTGGCTTATGTCGATTTGGGTAAGTCCGAAGGAGCGGAGCTAGTCTGCGGTGGCGACCGGCTAGAGATGCCGCACGACGGCTATTACATGTCCCCCGGTGTTTTCCTGAACACAACCAACACCATGCGGATCAACCGCGAAGAGATGTTCGCGCCGTTGACCTCTGTCATCAAGGTGGACAGCTATGAGGAAGCTTTGGCGACGGTTAATGACACCAACTTTGGCCTGACCTCCGGTATCGTCACGCAAAACCTCGCCCGCGCCACGCATTTCCGCCGCAACGCGCGGACCGGGGTCGTCACGGTGAACCTGCCGACGGCTGGCACAGACTATCACGTACCCTTCGGGGGGCAGGGCGACAGCTCATACGGACCGCGCGAACAGGGCAAGGCGGCGGCGGAGTTTTATACTACGGTCAAGACCGCCTACATCAGTGCAGGCCAACCGTTTTGACGCCGCGCATCGACAATCTGCAGTATTGCAACTGGTCGGAGAAGATCTTTCGTCAGATGCGTGAGGGCGGCGTGGATGCGGTTCATGTCACCATCGCTTATCATGAGAATTTCCGCGAAACCGTGTTGAATTTTGAACAGTGGAACCGTTGGTTTGAACAATACCCTGACTTGATCATGAAGGGACAATGGGCGTCGGATGTGGACCGCGCAAAAGAGACCGGGCGCACCGCGATCTTCTTTGGCTTCCAGAATCCCAGCCCGGTCGAGGATGATATCGGCTTGGTCGAGATCGTGCACACTCTGGGTGCGCGCTTCATGCAGCTGACCTACAACAACCAATCTTTGCTTGCGACAGGCTGTTACGAGGCTGAGGACACGGGCATCACCCGCATGGGAAAGCAAGTTATCAAAGAGATGAACCGCGTCGGGCTGGTGGTGGACATGAGCCATTCGGCGGATCGCTCCACCATTGAGGCGGCAGACCTGTCCGAGCGCCCTATCGCGATCACCCATGCAAACCCCTATGAGTGGTCCCCTGCCCTGCGCAACAAGAAGGATGATGTGATCCGGGCGGTCACGGAGAATGGGGGGATGCTGGGCTTCTCGGTCTATCCGCATCACCTGAAGGACAAGTCCGACTGCACGCTGGAAAGCTTTTGCGAGATGATTGCGCGCACGGCGGAGAAGTTTGGTGTGGCGCAGCTGGGTATCGGCACCGACCTCTGTCAGGATCAGCCTGACAGCGTGGTCGAATGGATGCGCGTGGGGCGCTGGAGCAAAGAGATTGACTATGGTGAAGGCTCTGCCGCCGCCCCCGGTTTTCCGCCGATGCCAAGCTGGTTTCAGGACAACCGCGACTTTGGGAATATCGAGGCTGGACTTAAAGCCACCGGGTTCTCCGATGACGAGGTGGCGGGGATCATGGGGGGCAATTGGCACCGCTTCTATGCGGAGAATTTCACCCCTCAGTGATGCAGGGCCGCGACGGTTTTCAGCACCGAAAACCCATAAAGCGCTTCAAACCCCTTCTCGCGGCCATGCCCTGACAGGCCCATCCCGCCGAACGGCAGTTCGACCCCGCCACCCGCGCCGTAGTTGTTGATAAACACCTGCCCCGCCCGCAGCGCCCGCGCCATGCGCATTTGGCGTGCGCCATTCTCAGTCCAGCAGGAGGCGACCAAACCATAATCAGTGCCATTCGCAATCGCGATGGCCTCTGCCTCGTCCTCGAACGGGATGATGACCTGCACAGGGCCGAAGATTTCATCCTGTGCGAGGGTGTGATCCGGGGCGACATCGGCAAAGAGTGTTGGTGTCACATAGGCCCCGCCCTCGGGCGCGCCGTCAGCGATTTGCCCTTCGGCCGCTTTCGACAGGTCATGCCCCTTGGCCAGAAACCCTTCCACGATCTCTTTTTGCCGGAGCGAAACCAGGGGCCCCACGTCCAGATCAGACAAAGCTGGCCCTGCCTGGAGCGAGAGGTAGCGTTCGACCATTGCGCCCACGACTCGATCATAGACTCCGCGCTGCACAAGGATGCGCGACGAGGCGGAGCATGTCTGGCCCGCGTTCTGGATTCCTGCGTTCACAAGGTAGGGGATCGCCGCGTCAATGTCGGCATCGTCAAAGACAACCTGAGGCGACTTGCCGCCCAGTTCCAGCGTCACAGGCACCACATTCGTCCCTGTCGTCTGCTGGATCAGCTTACCTACCCCGACAGAGCCGGTGAATGAGATGTGATGTACGCCCTTATGTGCCGCGAGTGCGGCACCCGCCTCTGCCCCCAAGCCGGGGACTACGTTCAGCGCCCCGTCTGGAAGCCCTGCTTGGCGCGCAATCTCGGCAAAGGCCAAAGCGGTTAAACAGGCCTCCTCTGCCGGTTTCAGCACGCAGGCGTTGCCCATCGCCAGTGCAGCCCCGACGGACCGCCCGATGATCTGCATCGGGTAGTTCCATGGGATGATATGGCCCGTCACGCCGTGCGGTTCGCGCAAGGTGTAGACGGTGTAGCCGTCCAGATAGGGGATCGTCTCGCCATGCACCTTGTCGGCAGCGCCACCGTAAAACTCCATGTAGCGGGCCAATGCAGTGACATCGGCATGGGCCTGTTTCAGCGGCTTACCAACATCCATCGCTTCCAGCTTGGCCAGCTCATCTGCATTGGCGAGAACCGCCTGCCCGATCTTGGCAAGGACCCGGCCGCGCTCTGCCGCTGTGGCCTTGCCCCAAGCGCCCGACAGCGCAGCCTCCGCCGCGCCAACGGCGGCGTCGATGTCATCCTCGCGGCCCCGCGCGATGTGACACAGGGCGGTACCATCGGACGGATCGGTCAGTGCCAGTGTATCCCCTGAAAGCGGAGCGACCCAAGCCCCTGCGATAAAGCAGCTGCTTGGGTCGATATTCAGAGGGCGGATCGGCACCGCTCGGCTATCCGCCATAGGCGACCGAAGGTAGCCAGGTCACCAAGGCCGGGAACTCGAACACGATGAAGAGACCCAGGATCTGCAAAAGCACAAACGGGATCACCCCTTTGTAGATGTCGCCGATGGTCACACCGGGTGGGCAAACGCCTTTGAGATAGAACAGCGCAAAGCCCACCGGCGGCGTTAAGAACGAGGTTTGCAACGTCACCGCCACAAGGATCGCGAACCACGTCACCACTGGGGCAGCCACCTGATCAAAGTCAGGAATATCGGCCTCAATCCCCAGTCCCTGAATGATAGGCAGCATCAGCGGCATGATAATGATCGTGATCTCGATCCAGTCGAGCAGGAAGCCCAGCAGGAAAACGATGAAAAGGATGAATAGGATGATCATGTAAGGGTCTTCAAAGACCGAGAGCACCAGCCCCTCGATGATCTCATCCCCACCATAGCGGCGCAGGATGAAGGCAAAGAAGTTCGCGGCAAGGAAGATGCCAACGATATAGCCGGATGTGTTCAGCGTAGAACGGCTGACCTCGCGCAGGACCTTCATGTTGAGGCGCCCGTTGAAGAGCGCCAGCAGAGTGGCACCCAAGGCACCAAGACCAGAGGCTTCGGTTGGTGTCGCAATGCCGGCAAAGATGGACCCCAGCACCAGCAGGATCAGGAACATCGGTGGCACAACAGCCAAAAGCACCTCTTTCACGACGGGCCAGCCGACCTCTTCGGTCTTTTCAGGGACCGGCATCGCGTCGGGTTTAATCAGGCCGTAGATCACAATGAAGGTGATATAAAGCGCGCCCAAAATCAGACCGGGAAACAGCGCACCCATGAAAAGATCACCCAAGGAAATGGCCAGCTGATCCGACATAATCACGAGCATGATCGACGGCGGGATCAGAATACCCAGTGTGCCGGCAGAGGCGATCGTCCCGGTGGCAATCGGTTTGGAGTAGTCCTGCGCCATCATGGCAGGCAGAGCCATCACACCCAAGAGCGTGACCGAAGCCCCGATGACCCCGGTTGAGGCCGCAAGGATGATCCCGATCAGCAGAACGGTGAGCGATAGACCACCGCGCAGGCTGCCGAACAGTTTTTGCATGGACCGCATCATCCGTTGGGCCACGCCGGATTGATCCAGCATCAGCCCCATGAAGATGAACATCGGCAAGGCCACCAGAACAGGGTTCTTGACCGTACTGCCAAAAATCCGCCCCGACAGTGCGCCCAAGCGTTGGTAGTCGATGCCGGTGCGATCAAACTCGATGATATCGCGGAAGTAGCTGCGATAAGGGTCGAGAAACACCTCGGCGATCACAACAAACACAAGGCTGACACCCACCAGCGCCATCGCCACCGGGATGCCGCGGAACAGCATCCAGATGAACGTCAGGAACATCAGGATGACTGCCGCCTCGTTAAGGGTCAGAAATTGTCCGATAAAAGAAAGCATGGATCAGGCCCCTGTCTTGCGTGAGGAATCCATGGCGCGAAGGACAAGGATAAGGACTGGTGTGATGATCAAAGCCGCAATGACGGTATAGGTGATCTCATAATTGCCGAACTCCAGCTCACCAAAGGCGGGGCCGCGGGCGATATCGCGGCTTGTCGCCCCTTCTTCAGCCAAAAGGGACATCACACCATAGAGCCCATAGTAGATCGCCAGATTGATCATCAGGAATGTGGCAGGGAACGTGTTCCACATCAGCCGCCAGAGTTTAGGCGGATGCAGGCGTGCAACAAAGCGCTGCACGGCGGCCCAGCATGCGATGCCGATGAAGATGAAGGCTATGTTCATGAAGACCTTCAGGATCCAAAGGTTGTGCAGGCCATTGGGGCTGTCAGAGCCTTCGTCCGCGCGCACAGAACTTAGCGCGTAGTCATAGGTCACATCCCAAGACAGGATGATGAAGGGCAAGAACAGCCATCCGATGGCGAAGACATTGATGCGGGTCTGCTTTTCGCGGGGAAACCCATCATAAAGGATGTCGACGCGCACATGGCTGTCGGTTGTCACAGCATAGCCCACGCCAATCAAAACAGCGGCACCATAAAGCCACCACTGCAGGTCATCCAGCCAAGCCTGGTTCATACCAGAGTTGCGCAGGATCACCTGGGCGGTGATGGCCAACATCAAAATTGGAAACATCCATGCCGCGATGTTGGAGATAAACACAATAAACCTGTCGCCGCGATTATGTTCTTCGCGTCCCACCTCGCCGGGGTCTGATACGGCGACTAATTCTTCTGGCGATTCCATGACACGGGTCCCTTCTTTGTGACGTGCGGGCGGCAGGCAAAGGGGCGGACATGCGTGCCCGCCCCTTTGCTTATTGTGAACTCACGTCAGGATCAGTTCCGTGGACGTGGCAGGTAGATGTTATTGTTCCATGTCTTATAGCCTTCACGGAACTCCTGCAGGTCATCCCAAACCAGCTTGAAGTACTCGTCCTCGGCGGCCAGCTCACCAGCAACTTCGTTCCATGTGGATTCGAATGTATCCAGCATTTCCTGTGGCCACTGGCGAATGGTCACGCCATTCTCTTCGACGTTGGCAACCATGGCAGTGAAGTTCTTGGCCTCACCTTCAGCGTAGTTGGTGGTGATATTGGCCAGGCAAGCAACCTCGATCTGGTTTTGTGCAAATTCGTCCAGATCATCCCAGCGATCCTTGTTGATCAGCAGTTCAAACATGGTCGCAGGCTGGTGCCAGCCGGGGAAGTAGTTGTTGGATGCGATATTGTAGAAACCCAGGCGCTGGTCGATCAGCGGCATAGAGAATTCTGTCGCATCAATCGCGCCCCGCTCAAGTGCGGGGAAGATGTCACCAGCAGCAAGCAAGGATGTGGATACGCCCAAACGCTGCATAACCTCTGCACCCAGACCAAAGAAGCGCATGTTCAGACCTTCAAGGTCAGCGACGCTTTCAATTGGCTCTTTGAACCAACCGGATGTTTCAGGCGCGATAATACCGCAAGGCATGACCTTCACGTTATAGCCATTCTCGTCATACATGCGCTGCATCAGCTCATGACCATCGTCATAAAGCATCCATGCCAGGAATTCGCCAGCCTCTGGGCCAAATGGCACGGCTGCGAAAAGCGAAGCAGATGTAATCTTACCCTGCCAATAGCCGGCAGTTGTATAGGCTGCATCAACCGAACCGTTTGA
>JBCAZI010000120.1:0-7064 GCA_038533095.1 Pseudomonadota bacterium | reverse complement strand
GTGCGGGTCGCACGTACGGGGCAAAAGATCGGCTTTATCACCCCACTGAGCCATAATTTCTGTGAAAGCTGCAACCGGGTCCGGATCACCTGCACGGGCGAGATTTACACTTGTTTGGGGCAGGAAGGGCATTCGGACCTGCGCACGCCACTGCGGGCATCAGAGGCGGATGTCGATCTGGAAAACGCCATTCGCGCAGCGATTGCGCTGAAACCCAAAGGGCATGACTTTGACTATTCACGCCAACAGGTCGATGGGCAGGTCAGCAGGCATATGTCGCATACTGGTGGTTAAGACGCGTAAGGTGGATCATGATCCACCTTACTTCAATCACACTCAGGCCGCTGGCATCCGCTGTTCGACGATTTCCGACCACCAGGAACAGCCCGCAGGGATCGCATCATCGGTAAAATTATATTCAGGATGATGGACCGAGGCCGTATCGCCATTGCCGACCAGAATGTAAGCACCCGGTCTTTCCTCCAGCATAAAGGCAAAATCCTCACCACCCATCACCAGCGGTGCTGTTTCGCAAGCGCCTGAGACTGATTTCGCCACCTCGGCTGCGAAAGCGGTCTGATCCTCACTATTCACCATCACCGGATAACCGCGGATGTATTCCACTTCCGCCGTGGCACCGAATGTGGCCGCAGTCCCCTTTGCGATTTCAACCAGACGCTTTTCCGCCAAATCACGTGTCGCCGCTGACAGAGTGCGCACCGTGCCGCGCATATGCACCCGTTGCGGGATAACGTTATGAGCTTTGGATGAAGTCTCAAAGCTGGTGACCGAGACAACGATCTGTTCCACTGGATCAGCATTGCGCGATGCGATGGTTTGCAGGGCGATGACGATCTGGCTGGCAACCACAGTGGTATCAATGGTTTCCTGTGGCTTGGCCGCGTGGCCGCCCTTGCCTTCGATCGTCATTTCGAACTGATCGGCAGCTGCGAAAAAGGCGCCCGGCCGAATGGCAAAACTACCCACAGGTCTGCCGGGCCAGTTGTGCATGCCGTAAACCTCTTGAATGCCCCAACGGTCCATCATGCCATCGTCGCACATTTCCTTGCCACCGCCGCCGCCTTCTTCGGCGGGCTGGAAGATGACCACGACGGTGCCGTCAAAATTGCGGGTCTCAGAGAGGTATTTCGCAGCCCCCAACAGCATCGCCGTATGCCCATCATGCCCGCAAGCATGCATCGCCCCGTCGACTTTGGACTTGTAATCGAGGCCGGTTTGTTCATGGATCGGCAGCGCATCCATATCAGCGCGCAGCCCGATCACCTTGCCAGATGTATTTGCTTTGCCTTTGATGACACCCACGACACCTGTCCGCCCGATCCCGGTGACAATCTCATCGCAGCCGAATTCCTTCAGCTTTTCGGCCACAACGGCCGAGGTCCGGTGCGTCTCAAATAAGATTTCAGGGTGTTCATGCAGATCGCGGCGCCACGCGGTAATTTCGGGCAGCAATTCTGAAAATCGGTTCTTAATAGGCATTTTTGTCTCCAATGAGTGCTTCTTATGATGTGGGTTACTTTGCGAGCATGTCCACCAGTCGGCCGATAAACGCCTCGCCCTGCTGAAACTGATCGACGGTAATAAATTCATTTGGCTGATGGGCCTGTGCGATATCGCCCGGCCCGCAGATCACGGCAGAATAGCCACGTTCCTGAAATTGCCCGGCCTCTGTGCCGTAGCTGACAACACTGCGCGCGTTGTCCCCTGTGATCTGACGCACCAGCGCTTCGGCCTTGCCCTGATCTTCGGGGACCAACCCGGGAACACTGAAATACTGTTCGGCATCAATGCCCGCCTCGGGGCGTACTGCCTTCATCTCGGCCTCAAGCTCTGCCAGTTTGGCCATGAAACGCGCCTGCCACGCGCCGATATCTTCGCCCGGCACAATGCGGAAATCGAACCCAAAATGGCAGTCTTTGGCGGTGATGTTATGTGCGGTGCCCCCTTGAATGGTGCCCACATGCAGCGTTGTGTAAGGCGGCTCAAAATCTGCGGCCAGATCACTGGGTGTTTTGGCGGCGTTTTCGGCGTTCACCTCATTGGCCCAGTTGATCAGCTTGGCAGCCATCATAATGGCGCTGACCCCTGTGGGCGCTAGTGACGAATGCACTTCGAACCCTTTGAAGTGCATCTTGTAACCGATGCCGCCTTTATGTCCGGTGACCACTTTCATCATCGAAGGTTCGCCTACCAGCACGGTGTCCGCGCGCGGCATCCCCATGCTGACCATGTGGTCGATCATCGGTGGCGCGCCGGTGCACCCGACCTCTTCATCATAGCTGAGTGCGATTTGCAGGGGCCGTTTAATCCCGCGTTGCAACGCCAATGGGATGGCCGAGACGGCAAGCGCATCAAACCCTTTCATGTCGCAAGTCCCACGGCCGTAAAGCTTGCCGTGACGTTCTGTCACCGTGAAAGGGTCCGTATCCCAAGCCTGCCCGTCGACGGGCACAACATCCGTGTGGCCAGACAGAACCACCCCGCCATCCACCTCTGGACCGACATGGGCGTATAGTGCAGCTTTCGTCCCGTCTTCATTGGGCACCCGTACCGATTTCACCCCGAAACCATCAAGATATTCCTCAACAAAATCAATTAGGTCCAGATTGCTGTCGCGACTCACTGTGGGGAATCCGACAAGGCGATCCATCAATTCGCGGGCGGTGAGGGTCATCATTATCCTTTCAAGATCAGCCGCATTTCGCAAAGTTGATATTCTTTTTTGCGCAAAACAAGGGCAACTTCACTGTGACCGGTTCAATGGCGGGTCGCAAACAGGTTTCGACTTGCGGGATCGAAATTTGATGATACCGTCTGATGAAACGGTGACAGGCAAGATAATGCCTGCGCGGAAAAAAGACAAAAGACTGAACCACTTGGGAGGTTCTATATGCCCGATGGGGCGCTGCCCGTCCTGGATGTCCGGGACCTCAAAACTGTTTTCCAAACGCGCGGTGGCGAAGTCCACGCGGTCAATGACGTCAGCTTTTCACTCAAACCCGGCGAGTTGTTGGGCGTGGTTGGTGAAAGCGGGTCAGGTAAGTCGGTGACGATGATGTCACTGCTGGGGCTTTTGCCCTCGCCCCCTGCTGACGTGCGTGGTGGCCAGGTGGCCTTTGACGGCAAGGACCTGCTGAATGTCACCCCAGAAGAGCTGCGCTCGGTCCGGGGTGGCAAGATTGGCTTTGTCTTTCAGGACCCGATGACATCGCTGAACCCGGTGTATCAGGTGGGTTTCCAGATCATGGAACCGCTGCGCAAACATATGGGGATGAACAAGCGCGAAGCGGCCGTGCGTGCCCAGGAATTGCTGGAACTGGTCGGCATTCCTGACGCGAAACGCCGTCTGGACGATTACCCCCACCAGTTTTCCGGCGGAATGCGCCAGCGCGTGATGATCGCCATTGCTTTGGCCTGCGATCCGCAGGTCCTGATCGCCGATGAGCCGACGACCGCATTGGATGTGACCATTCAGGCGCAAATTCTGGAATTGATGAAAGACCTGCGGGACAAGCTGGGCATGGCGGTGATTTGGATCACCCACGACCTTGGCGTGATCGCAGGTATCGCCGACCGGGTGATGGTGATGTACGGCGGTCAGGTGGTTGAACATGCGCCAGTGCAAGAGCTGTTTGGCAATCCGCAGCACCCTTATACCCGCGCCTTGCTGAAAACCATTCCGACGATCCAAGGCGAACGGGCCGCGCGACTGACGATCATTGAAGGGCAGCCGCCGATCATGACCGGCGCACCAACCTCTTGCCCTTTCCGGGACCGCTGTGATGTGGCCTTTGAACGATGCGCGGTCGAGAACCCACCACGCTACGATCTGGGCGGCGGGCATGATGCGGCCTGTTTCTTTGATGCACGCACGGGGGCGCCGCGTGATGCTTGATAATGGCAAGAAACCTTTGGTCTCGGTCAAAGACCTCAAAATGCATTTCCCGATCCACGCGGGCCTGCTGCGCCGTCGGGTGGGCGAAGTGAAGGCCGTGGATGGAGTCAGCTTTGATGTGTTTGAGGGCGAGACGCTGGGTTTGGTGGGCGAATCCGGGTGTGGAAAATCGACTTGCGGGCGCGCGGTGCTGCGCCTTTACGATATCACCTCTGGCTCGATCGAGATCGACAACCGTGAAATTGGCGCCACCCCGCAGCCTGACCTGCGCGAAATGCGCCCCACCATGCAGATGGTGTTTCAAGACCCGCAAGCCTCGCTCAACCCGCGTATGACCGTTGAGGATATCATCAAGGAACCCCTTGATGAGCACACGACAGGCACCGACGCCGAAAAACGCGCCAAAGTGGGCGAGCTTATGGATGCCGTCGGTCTGAACCGGAAGTTCGCCAAACGCTATCCGCATGCGTTTTCGGGCGGGCAACGTCAGCGGATCGGCATCGCGCGCGCCTTGGCCCTGAACCCCAAGTTTATCGTATGTGATGAGCCTATTGCAGCGCTTGATGTGTCAATCCAGGCGCAGGTGGTGAACCTGCTAGAAGACCTGCAAGAACAGTTTGGACTAACCTATCTTTTCATCAGCCACGACCTATCCATGGTCCGCCACATCGCGACGCGTGTGGCGGTGATGTATCTGGGCAAGATCGTCGAACTCGCCCCGCGCGAAGGCCTTTATGCAGAACCGCTGCACCCCTATACCAAGGCGCTGCTGTCTGCCGTCCCTGAACCGGACCCCAGCCTTGCGCGCACGACCGAGCGGATCATCCTGAAAGGTGACGTGCCCTCGCCCTCAAACCCGCCTGAGGGCTGTAATTTCTGCACCCGCTGCCCCTCCGTGATGGATATCTGCAAGCGCGTCGAACCCGAATATCGTGAAGTGCAGCCGGGCCGGTTTACCGCCTGCCATCTGTACAACGATACAAATGACACTGCCGACTAAACGGCAGGTCTTGAGGCCAAAAAAGAGCGACAACATGAAGACCAACAAGGAGAAGATAACATGAAACTCAAGACAGCCCTGATGGGTGCTGTTGCGACCGCAGCACTGGGCCAGATGGCCTATGCGGATGCCCACGAAGGTGAACGTGGCCGCGACGGCGAAGTCAAAATCATTTATTGGCAAGCGCCATCGATCCTGAACCCCTTCCTCTCTGGCGGGACCAAAGACATCGAATCTGCCTCGCTGATCCTAGAGCCTTTGGCCCGCTACGACCCAACCGGCGCTTTGACACCTTGGTTGGTTGAAGAAGTGCCAACTGTGTCCAACGGTGGCGTGTCAGAGGATCTGACATCCATCACATGGAAGATCAAAGACGGCATCACCTGGTCTGATGGCACACCCTTCACATCCGCTGATGTGAAATTCACCTATGAATACTGTACCGACCCAGAATCTGGCTGTGCGCAGCTGACGAAGTTTGATGGCGTATCTTCCGTCGATACACCTGACGATCTGACGGTCGTTGTAAATTTCTCGCAGCCGACCCCTTTCCCTTATGGTCCCTTCGTTGGTGGCGAAAGCCCCATCCTGCAAGCGGCACAATTTGCGGATTGCATGGGTGCCAAAGCACCTGAGTGTACTGACGAAAACTTTGGCCCTATTGGCACCGGTCCCTTTGTTGTGACGGAATTCCGCACCAATGACGTGATCCAGCTGGTTGCCAATGAAAACTACCGTGATCCAAACAAACCTGCCTTTGCATCTGTGACCTTCAAAGGTGGCGGCGATGCAACCGCTGCTGGCCGTGCGGTCATGGAAACTGGCGAATTTGACTACGCCTGGAACCTGCAACTGGCACCAGATGTGATTGCGACCATGCAAGAAGGTGGCCTTGGCACACCTGTTGCAGGCTTTGGCCCTTTGGTTGAACGCATCATGCTGAACCAGACCAACCCTGACCCATCGCTGAGCGCAGAAGAGCGTTCTGTGATCCGCCCACACCCGTTCCTGGGTGAGCCTGCGGTTTACAAGGCGATGTCCATGGCGATCGACCGTCCACTGCTGGTGGAGATCGGTTATGGTCAGGCTGGTAAAGTCACCTGTAACTGGGTGCCTGCACCTGCGGCTGTGAACTCTGACACGTTCACATGTGACACACAGGACATCGCTGGCGCGAATGCCATGCTGGATGAAGCCGGGTTCCTCGATACAGACGGCGACGGCATCCGCGAAGCCAATGGCGTGCCGATGCAGATTCTGTATCAGACATCGACAAACGCTGTACGTCAGGATTTCCAGGCCCTGATCAAAGAGTGGTGGTCTGAGATCGGCATCGAAGCCGAGCTGCGCAACATTGACGCGTCTGTGTTCTTTGGTGGTGACCCAGGTTCGCCTGACACATTCCAGAAGTTCTATGCGGACGTTGAAATGTACGCCAACACCTTCAACGGGACAGACCCACAAGCCTATCTGGGCAACGGTCTGTGCGACAAGGCGCCAAGCCCGGCCACACAGTGGCAGGGTGAAAACATCAGCCGCTTCTGCATGCCCGCGTATGACGAGCTGCATGCACAGTTGACCACAACCGCGGACGCGGATGAGCGTGCGTCGATTGCGCGTCAGTTGAACGACATGATGGTTGAAAATGGCGGTATGATCCCGCTGGTGCACCGTGGTCGTCTGTCGGCGCATGCCAACAGCCTGGGCGGTATTGACCTGAACGTTTGGGACAGTGAGCTGTGGAACATCGCTGACTGGTACCGGACCGGCGACAACCGTTAAGCAAAAGGTCGGGGGCAGCCCCGACCCACATAACACCGTAGGGCGGGGTTCTCCCCGCCTTACATCCAAACCCATAAACCAAGGCGCCCTCCCATGCTGAACTACACGATCCGTAGATTGGTCCTGTCGATCCCGACGCTTTTGTTTATTGCTTTGGTCATCTTTCTGCTGTTGGAGCTCGCCCCCGGCGATCCGATGGGCCAGATGCCGCTGACCATCCCTGATGACGTCAAACAGCGCATGCGCGAAGCACTGGGGCTGGGAGAGCCGTGGTACACACGGTTCTACCTGTGGCTCTATCAGTTCTTCATCGTCGAACCACAATATTGGATTGATGGCAAAATTCGTGCCGAAGATGCCATCGAT
>JBCAZI010000119.1:0-7086 GCA_038533095.1 Pseudomonadota bacterium | reverse complement strand
ACATAGTGTTAGGCGACCGGTTTGGCGCAACAGCCGCTGGCTCAATCGTTGAACGGGTCGAGGCCGCCTTTGCGAGCTCAGGCTTGCGTGTTGCCCGCAATATGCCCTTCGCAGGTGCCTTTATCACGCAACACTACGGGCGCCCGGCCCGCCAGCAACACGCCATTCAGGTCGAGATTGATCGCGCGCTATATATGGATGAGAAGACGCTGAAGCCCAATGCCGATTTCGATGGTTTTAAGACCTTGCTAGGTGGCGTGATTGCCGAGATTGCGGACATCGGCCGCGCTGATGAGCGCAAGGTCGCAGCAGAGTAGTTAATCGATCAGGACCTTAAGTGGCAACGCCCGCGTGCCATGAGGGAGATAGCCAAAGATCCGCAGGCTATGGCCGTGCTGCACGCCGACAAGACCGATTGCTTTTAACCGGTACGCGAAAAGCGGGTCGATCGCTTGGTTAAATTCCAATTCCACATACTCAATGTCTGCATATCCACCATCGCGGAAGTGATAGAACCACTCGTCCTCCCAAGATGACAGATGTCCGGTGCCCATGTGCCGAGAACGAAAGCGCGGCCGGGCTGCCGGTTGAATTGAAAGAGCCAAGCGCCTTTGCTCTTCCCACTTGGTCGTATTACAGGTTGAAAAATATCCGTCATATTGGGTCATGCGGTTTGCATCTCCTGCGCTAGAAACGCCTCTGGATCATCCACCTCGATCAAGCGTTTCCGCGCGATCTGCCAAAACCTGTTTCCGACGTTGCGCAGGAAGCTGCGGTCGTGGCTGACTAGCAGGCAAGCCGCACCATGGTGGATCAACTCTTCCTCCAGCGCCTCTTGCCCTTCGATATCCAGATGGTTGGTTGGTTCATCCAGCAGGTAAAAGTTGGGCTGTTGCAGCCGCAGGATCAGCATGGCCAATCGCGCCTTTTGCCCACCTGACAAGGCGCCGATCTTGGTGTCTTGCATCTGGATGTTCACGCCTGCCGCTGCCAGCAAACCACGCGCGCGTTGGTCCCCCACATCGAACTGCCCCGCGACCGCCGTCATGGGTGTATCGGTGTCGTCCAACTGGCTGAGGTGCTGGTCAGAGTATCCCATCGCCAGTGACGCTGCATGTTTGATGCCAGGCACCTGGCCCTTCATGGCTTGATGGATCAGCTTCACCAGCCGGGTCTTGCCCGTGCCATTTGTGCCAAGCAGCACTACTCGATCACCCTGATTGATCCAGATCTTGCCGGTGGTGTAGAGCAGGCGGTCGTCGGGTGTTTTGACAGCAACGTCATCAAGTGCGACCAGTGCTTTTGCGTGGGTGCCGCTGTTCGTCAGTTTGATATCACCGGCACCGCGTTCCTGATGTGCAGGCTTAGCTGCCGCCTCGATCTTGGCGGCCCGTTCGCTGAGTTGCTTGGTTTTGTTGACCAAAAGGTCTGAGCCAGAATTGATCCCGATGTTCTTCAGCTTGGCGGCTTGTTTGCGCAATTGCTGGGCCTTGTTGAGGTCATTGGCAAAACGGCGTTCATCTGCGGCATCTGCCTCGGCCAAGGCTGCGCGCGCTTTGCTAAACGGCAGTTGAAAAATGCGGCTATGTTCTGCGCGTAAGAACAATGTGCGATTGGTCGTGGCGTCCAGAAACGCGCGGTCATGGCTGGTGATGACAACAGGCGTATCGCGGGGCAGGGTACCTAGCCAGTCTTGCAACAATGCGATGCGGTGCAGATCAAGATGGTTGGTGGGTTCGTCGAGGAGTAGCAGATCAGGTTCGGTGACCCAGGCCGCTGCAAGCAAGGCCGTGCGTTGCCAGCCGCCGCTGAGCGCCCTCAGCGGTTGGTGTTGCAATTCATAAGGAACCTTCAGATTGTCGAGCACGACATCAACCCGCCAACTTTCATAGTCGGCTTGATCCGGTGGGAGTGCAGCGAGGACGAGGTCATAGAGTGTCCCATCACGCGCACTGTCTGGCACATATTGTTCCACATAGCCCACGCGTAATCCGCGCGCGCGGGTTATCTCGCCGGTTGTATGCTCAAAGCTGCCGGCCATGCAGCCCATCAGCGTTGATTTTCCGCGCCCGTTGGCAGCGACAAGGCCGATACGGTCACCTTTGGAAATCGTGAGGTTAAGGTCAGTGAAAAGCGGGTCGCCCAGCGTGACGCCAAGGGCATTGATATTGAGAATGGTCATAGGGTGTCTCAGTCAAAGAAGAATTGGCCGCGGTAGGCGGCATAAAGGCAGATCTTCGACTGATCCGCCCTGCAAACGTATTTACAGGGCGCAGCGGGGACCATGCTGAAGCAGGCGGGTGATACGCATATTCAGCACTGTCCTCCTGTTGTTGGTGTGGCTTTGGCAGAACCGTATGCCCTGCCTGTAAGGTGGGTCAAGACCCACCTTACCCCTAACGCAGGGCGCGCCCCTTGATGATCGCGCCCTTGCCAAACTTCTCACGGATCTTGTCGGCCGCCCGTTCCGCCTCTGCCCGCCTTTGCGCGTCAGGGTCCAACAGGTCCCCCTCGCGGTCCGCGTCCGCATCCGATGTGATCTCTGACAGCCCAACCCCTAGCAGCCGAAACGGCCCCCGGTTGCTGACCTGATCAAAGAGGCCGCGTGCCGTGCGATAAACGGTATCGGCGATCTGTGTGGGGTGATGCAGGCTTTGCCGTTTAGAGATCAATTTGAAGTCAGAGGTTTTCAGCTTCAGCGTCACCACGCGCCCCGCTTTGTCTTTGGCCTTCGCCCGTGCGCTGACCTTTTCGGCCATGCGCCAAAGATGCCCGTCAAGGATTTCAACATCGCCAGTGTCTTCGTTGAAAGTCGTTTCATTTGACAGCGTCTTGACCGGGCTATGGGGTGAAATCCGCCGCCCGTCTTCGCCGCGTGCCAGGCTATAAAGCCGTTCACCCATACCACCGAACCGGTCATGCAGATCACGCCGGTCCCAGCGCAGCAGGTCGTCGAACGTACGGATGCCTGCGGCTTCCAGACTAGCCTGCGCGGCAGGCCCAATCCCCCAGATCAGGCGCACGGATTTGGGGCGCAGGAACGCCGTTGTTTCCTCTTTCCCGATGATCGAAAAGCCGCGGGGTTTATCGAGGTCAGAGGCCACTTTGGCCAGAAACTTGTTATGGCTGAGCCCGATGGAGCCTGTCAGCCCCAACTCATCCTTCATCCGTTTGATTAGCCGCGCGAGCATCACCGCCGGGGGCGCGTGATGCAGGCGCGCGGTGCCGGTAAGGTCCATAAAAGCTTCATCCAGTGACAAAGGCTCCACCACGGGCGTCAGCTCGTCCATCATCTCGCGGATCGCCTTGGATGCTGCGACATATGCGTCAAAGTTCGGGCGCACGACCACTGCCTCGGGGCAGAGTTTCAGCGCCTTGAACATCGGCATCGCCGATTTCACGCCTTTGATCCGCGCCACATAGCAGGCGGTCGATACAACGCCACGCCGCCCGCCGCCGATGATCACAGGTTTGTCGGCCAGTTCCGGATTGTCGCGTTTTTCGACCGAGGCATAGAAGGCATCGCAATCCATATGGGCGATGCTAAGGTCAAAGAGTTCAGGGTGCCGCGTCACCCGTGGGCTGCGGCATTGCGGACAGCGGGTTTCGCTTTCGAATGTGGTCAGGCAATCGCGGCAAAGGGCAGGCATGGGGCCTAGTCTATGAAGCCTCGGTGCCCTACGCCAGTCATTCTATGTGCTGCGCGGGCAGGTGCCTCCGGCGGGAGTTTTTGGGCCAAGATGAAGGTGAGAGATCTATGATCGCGTCAGGACCGCATGATGGGGCAAAAGTTGCCTTGTTTCTAGGGGATCAGATCATCAGCATCCTGCGCGATGATCTTGTCCATATTCCCTATCCCAACCTATGGGACCTGCCCGGCGGTGGGCGCGAACCGGGAGAGACCCCCTTTGAAACGGTTGCGCGCGAGTTGCATGAAGAGCTTGGATTGGTCCTGCCGCCTGCTGCTGTGCATTGGCAAAGTGCTTTCCCCGCACGCCCGGACCCGCGCAAATGGGTGGCGTTTTTCGTGGCGCGTTTGCCCGCGCGGACAGCTGAAGATGTCATCCTGGGTGACGAAGGGCAGCGTTGGTCGCTCTATGATCTGGATACTTTCATCGGCTTGCCGGAACGCGTGCCTTCATATGGCGCGCGTCTGCAAAAGTGGTTGGATGAAACCGGTGGATTTGCGACTTAAATCACACGGTTTTCACCCCTCGGTGAAAGTATGAAACGGGTGTCAGATTTCATTTGCTTTATGCGCTAATCTGTCTAAGAGTTTCCAATAGGAAACACGCTGACCGGGAGAGATCGGGTCAGTCCGACGCCGAAGGAGCAACCGCCCCGGTCACTCTCAGGCAAAAGGACCGGTTGGGGTGCAATACGCCGAAGAGTGGCCTTGAATGGTCCGCCGAAGGAGCAAGCCCTTTCACGGGTGAATCTCTCAGGTACAGCAGACGGCGGGGGCATTTGGTAAGGGGATTTACCATGCCGTCTATTGCTGTTTTGGGTGCCGGGATTACCGGTGTTACTACTGCCTATTCACTTCATACCCGTGGTTACGATGTGACCGTCTTTGATCGCCAACGCTATGCGGCGATGGAAACCAGCTTTGCCAATGGCGGGCAATTGAGCGCGTCGAATGCCGAGGTTTGGAACCAGTGGTCGACCGTGCTGAAAGGCATCAAATGGATGCTGCAGCAGGACGCACCCCTGTCCGTGAACCCGCGCCCCGGTTGGCACAAAATCAGCTGGATGGCGGAGTTTCTGGCCAATATCCCCAAATACAAGGCTAACACCGTTGAGACGGCGCGTCTGGCCGTGACCGCTCGTGCGGGTTTGTCTGAAATGGCGGATCGCGCAGGTATTGATTTTGATTTCACCCCGGCGGGTATTCTGCATTTCTACAAAACCGAGAAGGACTTTGCCCATGCCCGCAAGGTGACAGAACTGCTGGCCCAGGGCGGGTTGCAACGGCGCGAATTGTCAGCCGAGGAAACCTTGGCAAAAGAGCCGACTTTGCGCGGCGATATTTTAGGTGGATTCTGGACCGAAAGCGATAGCACCGGCGATATTCACAAGTTCACCGTTGGGTTGGCCGAATGGCTGCGTAAGCAAGGCGTGCAGTTTGAGATGGGGCATGCCGTAGATGATGTTGCGGCTGATGCTGATGGTGTGACCGTGCGCGCACGGGATGAGCACCGCTTTGATGCGGTGGTGGTCTCTGCCGGCGTGGCCTCGCGCGGGTTTGCCAAGAAGCTGGGCGACCGGGTGAATGTCTATCCTGTTAAGGGGTATTCCATCACCGTGAACTTGCCTGATGCGGTATCTCAGGCCGCCGCACCGACCGTTTCATTGTTGGATGACAAGGCCAAGATCGTGACTTCTCGCCTGGGGCGCGACCGCTTCCGTATTGCGGGAACGGCGGAGTTTAACGGCGAAAACCGTGACATCCGGGCGGACCGGGTCAAGCCGCTGGTTGATTGGTGTGAAACCCACTTCCCCGATGTGAGCACTGAAATCGTGGTGCCATGGGCTGGTTTGCGCCCGATGATGCCGAATATGATGCCGCGCGTGGGTGCCGGGCGGCATGAACGTGTGTTCTACAATACCGGGCATGGGCACCTTGGCTGGACCTTGTCTGCGGCAACAGCTGACATCGTTGCACGCACGGTACAGTCCCAGTTTTCCACGCAGAATCGTATCGGTATACAACAGCATACATTGAAATCGGCCTAAATTGTACCTATCTGTCCTTCATAACAAGAGAGGGACAGATATATGCCGATAGAAGATTTATTCGCTGAATTCTTTGGTCAAAACATCCTTTGGCTGATGCTGGCGGTGTTCATTATCGTCTGCATTATGGCCGGTGTGCGCATCGTGCCGCAGTCAGAGAAATACGTGGTGGAACGGCTGGGGCGGCTCCGCTCTGTTTTGGGGCCTGGCATTAACTTTATCGTGCCGTTTCTGGATCGGGTACGCCACAAAGTATCGATCCTCGAGCGCCAGTTGCCATCGATGAATCAAGACGCGATTACATCTGATAACGTGCTGGTCCAGGTGGAAACATCGGTGTTTTACCGGATCATTGAGCCGGAAAAGACAGTGTATCGTATCCGCGACGTTGATGGCGCGATTTCGACGACTGTTGCTGGTATTGTGCGGTCCGAGATCGGCCGGATGGAGCTGGACCAGGTGCAGGCAAACCGTTCGAACTTGATCGATGCTGTACGCACCCAAGTTGCACAACAGGTCGATGATTGGGGGATCGAAGTGACGCGTGCCGAAATTCTGGACGTGAACCTGGATCAGGCGACCCGTGAAGCGATGCTGCAACAGCTGAACGCCGAACGTGCGCGTCGTGCGCAGGTCACAGAGGCCGAAGGTCAAAAGCGCGCGGTTGAGCTGCAATCGGATGCGGAGCTCTATGCCGCTGAACAGGATGCGAAAGCGCGTCGTATTCTGGCGGATGCTGAGGCCTATGCAACACAGGTGGTCGCCGTGGCGATTGCTGAAAATGGCTTGGAAGCGGCGCAATATCAGGTCGCGCTCAAGCAAGTCGAAGCCTTACAGAAACTGGGCGACGGCAACGGCAGCCAGACAGTGGTCTTGCCTGCTAATGCGGTCGATGCTTTCTCGAACGCTTTCGCAATGTTGAAAGGACGTGGATAATGCCACTTTGGACGGAATGGTGGGTGTGGATGTCAGGGGCGCTGGTCCTTGCAACGCTGGAAGTGTTGATCCCCGGCTACATCTTTCTGGGGTTCGCGATTGGTGCGGGTGTGATGGGGCTGCTGATCCTTTTCGGGATTTCAGCCTCCGGGCTGGCACTGACACTGGTGGTGTTTTCGGTCTTGTCGCTGATTTCCTACCTCGCGATGCGCAAGTTTTTTGGGTTGAAGACCGGACAGGTCAAAATCTGGGACACTGACGTGAACGACTAAAGCGTACCATATACCGCGAAACCAAACCCCCGACCCTAGTGGTTGGGGGTTTATGCTTGGGGCGAGGTTAGTTCAGCCAAAATACCTTGTGCCGCCGCCCTTGGGTCTTCTGCTTGCCAGATCGGACGTCCCACAACGACAT
>JBCAZI010000118.1:0-7233 GCA_038533095.1 Pseudomonadota bacterium | reverse complement strand
GGCAGAAAAAGATCATCAGATTGGCACCCAATTCGGGGTCGGTTTCGGCCATCTGATGCGCTGCAAGGGTCACGACAGCCTCGATTGCGCCCTTGAACACGGCCAATGATGCCTCATCCACACCAAAGACAACCGGCACAATCGGTCGCCCCCAGCGTGCAAAGACGTAAGATCCATCTGCGCGGGTAAAGAGTTGCTCTGCATCCACCTTCATCTTGGTCAATAAACTCCCGCCGGAGGCTTCCCAGCCTTCACCCAAATAAATCCGTCTGCGATTTTGGCACATCCAGCCCCAAATGCGCCCAAGCCGCTTGCGCCAGCATGCGGCCACGCGGCGTGCGCTGCATCAGCCCCTTTTGCAGCAGATAAGGCTCAATCACATCTTCCAGACTGTCCCTGCTTTCCGACAATGCGGCGGAGAGTGTTTCAACCCCCACAGGCCCACCACCGTAGCTTTCCGCGATCAGGCGCAGATAGCGGCGGTCCGCATTATCCAGCCCCAGATGATCAACACCCAGCCGGGTCAGCGCCCGGTCCGCAATCTCTTGCGTCACGGTCCCGTCACCTTCGACAATCGCGAAATCGACAACGCGGCGCAACAGACGCCCGGCGATGCGCGGCGTGCCGCGTGCGCGTTTGGCGATCTCTCCAGCCCCATCTGATGACGCAGGTGCACCCATCAGGCGTGCACCACGGCTGACAATTTCATGCAGCTCGCTTTCGGAATAGAATTCCAACCGGGTCGGAATGCCGAAACGGTCGCGGAGGGGCGTGGTCAACAGGCCCATGCGGGTGGTGGCACCGACCAGCGTAAAGGGCTGTAATTCGATGCGCACGGTGCGCGCGGCGGGCCCTTCCCCGATCACCAGATCAAGCTCGAAATCCTCAAGCGCTGGATAAAGCACCTCTTCCACCGCGGGGTTTAGACGGTGAATTTCGTCGATAAACAGAACGTCCCGCGCTTCCAGATTGGTCAGGATCGCCGCCAGATCCCCCGCTTTGGCCAGAACGGGGCCAGAGGTCATACGGAAGTTCACACCCAATTCGCGCGCCATGATCTGTGCCAGCGTCGTTTTCCCCAATCCGGGGGGGCCGTGAAACAGCGTGTGATCCATCGCCTCGCCCCGGCGGCGCGCACTTTCGATGAAGACCGACAGGTTTGCGCGGGCCGCCTGCTGCCCGATAAAGGCATCCAGTGTTTGCGGACGCAGCGCGCGATCGGCGTCCTCTGGCTGCGGGTCGGGGCGCAGGGTTGGGTCAGGCTGGTCCATGACGCCCCCTACCCCTTTGGTGCCAGCAATTTCAAGGCAGCACGGATCAGCGCAGAGGTCTCTGCATCGGGTGCAGCGCCCGCCGCTTCCGCAACCGCACTTGCGGCTTCACCGGGCGCATAACCAAGGTTGCTGAGTGCCGAGAGCGCCTCGGCTGAGGCTGCATTGGTTTGTGGGGTTTCCGTCTTTTGTACCGTCGTAACGGGCTCCGCCTCAATCACGACATCGCCTTGCGCCTCGGCTACAGAACCGCCCATCGCCATCACACCCGGCGCCTTGTCCTTGAGTTCAATCGTCACGCGCTGTGCCGTTTTGGGACCCACGCCTTTGGCCTTTGCCAGCGCATTCCAATCGCCAAGTGCAATCGCACGGCTAACACCATCTGCGCCAAGTGTCCCCAGAATAGCCATCGATGCCTTTGCCCCAATCCCTTGCACAGACATCAGCAACCGGTGCCATTCTTTTTCGACCAGCGTCGTAAAGCCAAAAAGTTGCAGGTTGTCTTCGCGTACCAGCAAATCGGTGAACAGCGCCACGGCCTCGCCATTGCCGGGCAAGCCGGCCATGACGCGTTCCGATACATAAACAATGTAACCCACACCGCGCACGTCGATCAGCACGTGGTCGGTACTGCGGTATTCCAGCCGTCCTGCAATCTTGCCAATCATGCCGTGGCCTTTGCCACTGCGGTAGCAAGGCTGCCAGCCGATTGCACGTGGAAGGAATGACAAATCGCAATGGCAAGCGCATCGGCGGCATCAGGTCCGGCTAGCTGAACCCCTGGCAACTGAACTTTGACCATATGGGCGATCTGCGCCTTGTCAGCATGACCGACACCAACCACTGCTTTTTTGACCGCATTGGGGGCGTATTCACCCACAACCAACCCGGCTTGTGCAGGGACAAGCATCGCGATCCCCCGCGCCTGACCCAATTTCAGCGTACTGGCCCCATCTTTGTTCACGAAAGTCTGTTCCACCGCTGCAGCCTGCGGCTGGTGTTCGGCAAATACGGCTGTCAATTGCTGATGAAGCGACAGCAGGCGCGCGGCAAGGTCATCACCCGTGGACCGGCAAACTCCATTGGCAACATGGCTGATCCGTGATCCTGCCACCTCGATCACGCCCCAACCCATGTTCCGCAAGCCAGGATCGATGCCTAACACTCGCATTGCGTGCCTCTTTTTATTGTTCTCTTAACCTCGCTAGCACAAAAGGCGAACAAAGACCAAGTGCCTAGGTTCATGCTGTGTTAAGCCAAAATCGATCAATAGGGTCAGAATACGCCACTCCCTGACTAAAATGCGAC
This sequence comes from Pseudomonadota bacterium, assembly GCA_038533095.1. GTDB lineage: Bacteria > Pseudomonadota > Alphaproteobacteria > Rhodobacterales > Rhodobacteraceae > Yoonia. The sequence continues at coordinate 4,654 of JBCAZI010000118.1, read as the reverse complement.
GCCATTAACCCCTTATAAACTAACGATTTGCGGCGAAATGCGCACAAAAATAAGGCATGTTATAAACGCATATGTGCCTTGCTAAAATGGCACTAGTCAATGGCTGTGGACCCTCCTACATGCGCCTCATGAGATTAACGCTGCAAAATGCTGCACAACAGTAAGGAACATGGCCATGGCCTCTTTTGACACCAACCGTACCGCTGCTGGCCTCTCCGCCGGCAAACCGTCTTTCTTCGCAAACATCGTTGCGGCTTACGCTGCATGGAACGATGCGCGTATCACACGCAGTGCTTTGTCCAAACTGACAGCACGTGAGCTGGACGATATCGGCCTGTCTTACGGCGACATCGAAGATGTTGCGACACGCGGACGCTAATTCAAGCAGACCAACAAAAGCGAAAGGCCGCGTTCTGAATGAACGCGGCCTTTTCGTTTGTTTTATGGTTCGCTTTAATTCTGAGGAAGGATCGTTGCGATACCGTCAGCTGCGATCACCGTGACCGGATCAGGCTGCATCACCCATGCGCCAGCTTTCTCAAGTACGGAGCCGCCCTGCAATGCAGAGACACGCTCAACATATTCAGCCTCGCCCAGATAGGCGAAAAGAAAGCCTTTGAACAAAAATCCAAGGAAGAGAACTGCAAGCAGGCCTTTCAGCGGGAAGCGCGGGCGATACATCCGCGGCTTTGCGACGATCAGACCGTCTGATGTGACAGATTTCACAACACCATTCGACATCTTGTCGTGGCGGCGCACAATGCGCTTGAGGCGTTTGTCAAATGGGACTTGGGCTTGCACCGGTTCATCCTCCGAGAGAATTACATACTTACTATACTTATAACGTCACCAATTATTACATCTCAAACAAGCGATACCTCAACAACAAGGACACAATTAGTCAGAATTGGGCCTGTTTTTGTGCAAAGTCAGTGTCGTCCAGTCAACAATAACCCGCTTTTGGGTAAGATTGAACCCATTTTGCTGATAAATCGCGATCACTTCTTCCGCTTGCTCGTTCAGAATGCCCGACAGAATCGCATAGCCCCCGTCAGCGGTATTTGCCCCAATATCCGGGGCCAACCCAATCAGCGGCGCCTTGAGAATATTGGCAAAGATCAGATCATAGGGTCCGTTTTCCTGCAGCTCTGTCGCGCCAAAACCGGCGGCGACGACACAATGCACGCGATCTTGCAAATCATTGCCGATCACATTCGCTTGGGCCACCTCGACGGCCACAGGATCAATATCGCTGGCCAAAACAGGGTGAGGCAGCGCCTTGGCCGCCGCCATTGCCAAAACGGCTGTTCCGCAGCCTACATCCAGTATTTTCTTACCGTTGAACCCATCCGCCAATAGCGCGTCAAATGCCTCAAGACAGCCTTTGGTCGTGCCATGGTGGCCGGTGCCAAAGGCCATCGCCGCATCAATCAGCAGCGGGATTTTATCGTCAGGCACCTTGTCCGCATCATGGCTGCCATAGACGAAAAAGCGGCCCGCTGGCACTGGTGCAAGTTCGCGTTGAACCTTTGACACCCAATCCTGTTCGGGGATGTCAGAGATATTGAACGGCTTAGCCAGATGCAGGGCTGACAGCACGGCCAGCCCTGCGGCATCTGGCGCGTCGGTGAAATAGGCCGCGACCTCCCACAGCCCTGACCCGTCTTCGATCTCGAACACGCCAACGCCCGTTGGTTCGGGCTGAAGCGTTTCCAGATCATCAGCCAGCCTGTAAGCGGCATCCTCGCCCTTGATCGTGGTCAGTGCGGAGAAGCTTGTCATATGCGTTGCCTTTGCGTTGGGTCGCCGTTCGGTTAGGGCGCGCTACTTGCCGCGTCAAGCAGATCGGGATCGGCCAGGACGACCTGGGCGACCTCATCGGCCCATCGGGCATAGACCGTTGGACCTGGGTGAAAACCATCGGGGGACATATTTGTTTCGTCTAGCCCCATATTAAACCTCAGCGCGACGCAGTCTGACCGGGCTGCAGCCAACCTATGTAGATGCCGATCAAATCGCGCGGCCTGTCGCCCCAAAACCCAGCGTAAAGGGTGTGGCAAAAGCGGAAACTGGCCAATGGGCGGCAAACCCGATGCGATGATCAATGGGCTGCCACAGCGTGCTGCGAGCCTGTCAAAAAGCGCCGTTTGTTGCCGCAACCATTTGCGCAAGGTGACCCCTTTGGTCACATCATTCACGCCCAGCGCAGTGACAATCACATCGTATTCTGCGCCGGGCAAGTGATCGACCCATCCCAACACATCGGCTGTCTTGGCACCGGTCTTGGCCACCAGATCATAGGTGACCTGCGCATCATCCCCAAGCCGGGTGGTCAGTTGACCCAGCAGGGCATCGGCCTGTGTTGTTACGCCGATCCCCAGTGCTGAGCTATCGCCGATGACCAACAGCCTGAGCGGTGGGCCGTCTCCCACAGTTCCACTATGCGCGCCCGTAGGTTCGGCCAGCTCAATATAATTCATCCGCACATGAACCGCCTGCCCCAACAGGACCGGCATCAGCAGCATCCGCGCCGCGATATCCAGATAGTCGCGCGTGGGATTAAGCCCCGACACCAATCGGGCAAGTCACGCCAGTCCCACCGATGCCGCAATAGCCATTGGGGTTCTTGGCCAAGTATTGCTGGTGATAGTCTTCAGCAAAATAGAAGGTTGGTGCGTCAATGATCTCGGTCGTGATCGCACCATAGCCTGCCTGTGACAGACGCGGTGCGAAGGCGACTTTGGATGCTTCAGCCGCTGCCTTTTGTGCTGCAGAATAGGTGTAGATGCCAGACCGATACTGCGTTCCAGTGTCATTGCCCTGCCGCATCCCTTGGGTCGGGTCATGCCCTTCCCAGAAGACCTGCAAAAGCTGGTCATAGGAAATGATCGACGGATCATAGATCACGCGTACGACCTCATTATGACCGGTCTTTCCAGAGCAGACCTCTTCATATGTCGCGTTGGGCGTATAGCCGCCAGCATAGCCCACCATCGTGGATTGCACGCCATCCAGCTTCCAAAACATCCGCTCAACCCCCCAGAAGCAGCCCATGCCGAACATGGCTTCCTCCATGCCTGCGGGCACGTCCCCGGTCAGCGGTGTGCCAAAAACGAAATGAGTGTCGGCGGTGGGAATAGCCGATGGACGACCGGGCAAGGCGGCTTCCTTGGCGACCATCTCAGATTTTGCGCGGGACATGAAAAACATATGGGCCTCCTTTCAGGTTCCCTTGTGATATAGGCTTCTCGCGGCACTATACTACTCTGCCGGGGTCAGTAAGCGGCTTTGGAACACGGTCTCGTGACCGGGGGCGGGATGACGCGGGATCAGCAGGGACAGCAGAAGCGAAATGATCGCCATGCCCGCCGCCATCAGGAACACCAGACCCGGCGATTGTAGCCAGACATAGCCCAACAGCGCAGGCAGGAAGACGGCCGCGATATGGTTGATCGTAAAGGCCACCGCCGCAGTCGGCGCGATATCCTGCGGATCAGCGATTTTTTGGAAGTAGGTTTTGATGGCCAGTGCGAGGCTAAAGAACAGATGGTTCACAATATAAAGCACAACCGCCAGCACCACGCCCCAGCCGAAATAATAGATCCCACCATAGGCAAAGAACACCAGACAGAGGCCCACATATTCAAACACCAGCGCACGGCCCTCGCCAAAGACCTGCACCAGACGGCCCAGCACCGGGGCCGCCAGCATGTTGATCAGCAAGGTGATCATGAACAGCTTGGTGATGTCATCCACGGCAAAACCAAATTGTTCAACCATCATAAAGCCTGCGAAGACCACAAAGATCTGCCGCCGCGCACCTGACATGAATTGAAGCGCGTAATACAGCCAATAGCGCTTGCGCAGGATCATCTTTTTGACTTGCGGATGGGGAGCTTCGAATTGCGGATAGGCCAGCAGGCAAATCGTCGCGACCACGGCGGTAAACCCACCCGACAGCCAATAGACAATGCTATAGGTCAGGCCAAACCGATCCCAACTGATCACGATCAGCAGATAAACCACCAAGGTTGCGGCCGAGCCTGCTGACAAAAGCCAGCCCAGCGTTTGCGGCGCTTTCTTCTTGTCGACCCATTGCAATTGCAGCGACTGGTTGACCGTCTCATAATAGTGAAAGCCAATGGACGAGAGCATCGTCACGGCCAATATCCCGCCCATTTGCGGGAATTGTGCGGTCACAGCGGTGGCAGCCCCCAGCATGATCAGCGCGACGAGGCCCAAAACCTGTTCACGGATAAACATGATCAGGGCAATCACCCCGATGGCAAAGAAACCGGGAATTTCGCGCACCGTATGCAGCCAGCCAATGTCTGACCCGTCAAAGCCCGCCACCTCGATCACGAAGTTATTCAGCAAAGCAGACCAGGTCGCGAAGGCAATCGGCATCGCCATTGCCATGATAAACAGCAGCGACGTCGGCCTGCGCCACAGTGGCAGGGCATGTGTATCTTCAAGGCGGACGATATTCATGCGCTAGGCTTACGCCTGTTCTGGCGGAAAGGCGAGAGAGAAGAAGACAAACACAATGTTGTCATTCAGTGACCTAAGCCACATGAATGGCTGCCCCGGATCGCATCCCCTTGTTGCAAGGCAATTTCTAAATTAATGTCAGCACAACTGACCTTTATGAGAG
>JBCAZI010000117.1:0-7294 GCA_038533095.1 Pseudomonadota bacterium | reverse complement strand
CTGAAAAGACGCCCTTTTTGGAATTCCTTGGTGCAGCTTAGATGGACTCTTCAATCCAACCCTGAATAGCTGCTTTCGGTGCCGCGCCCGCCTTGTTCGAGACGACTTCACCGCCCTTAAAGACGAACAACGCAGGAATGCCACGCACGCCCATTTGCGCTGGTGAATTCGGGTTTTCGTCTACGTTTACTTTGACGATCTTAACCTTGCCTTCCATCTCGGCTGACAGTTCTTCCAATGCTGGGCCGATCTGTTTGCATGGGCCACACCATTCTGCCCAGAAATCCACGACAACGGGGATATCGGATTGGCGTACTTCGGCGTCAAAGGTTGCGTCTGTTACTGCTACGGTTGCCATTGGGTGCTCCTTGGCGAAAAATCAATGAGGTTCGAAATTAGGCAGCCATCTACCGATGGTCAAGATGTTGTAATGGTGTTCAGGGCTTCGTGAAGATGTTGTTGAGGCAAAACAGTCAGATGGCCGTTGTGAGTCCAGAGGATCGCGGTTTTGATCGCATGATCGGGATAGATTTGGCGCAACGCATGGTCATAGGCTGCCAATTGCCGCTGCAGGCCTATTGGTGTGTCTGCGGGTCTTTCGGGAACCAATCGGTTTGATTTGTAATCAATCGCCGTGATCGTATCTGGCCCAATGATCAGCCGGTCGATAGCGCCGTGAATACGACCCAAACCGGGAATATCGGCGGTGACCACAACCTCGGTCAGCGCATCGGCATCCCAAAGCCAAGCAAGGTCTGGCTGATTGATCAGCGCAACAACCTCTTCCACCAATGATGCGTCATCGGTTTGCAGCAGTTGCAGGCCAACGGCGCGCCGCTTTTCCTGCGCGATCATCGGCAGGTGTTCCAGCAGCAGGTGTATTTGTGTGCCGCGTTCCAAAGCATCGTCGACATCACCCCCGGCGGGATCACCATCTATGATCTTGGGACCTGGCAATTCGGATGGGGCGATGGTCTTGGGTGATGTGGGGACGGGTAGTTCGCCAAAGATGGGCGGCACGGTTGTCTTGGCGACCTCAGGTGTAACTTCGGCCAGTGGCGGTGCATCCCAATCCAGCTCGGACACTCGCCGCAAGGGCATATCGCCCAACATCGCGTCATAACCGCCGCGCCGCGTCATCCCATCTGCGACACTGTTGTACCAACTGGCATCGCCTTCGCCCACATCACCTGCGGCACCGACGATCAGCCATTTTTCCGCGCGCGTCATAGCGACATAAAGCAAACGCATGCGTTCGCGGGTCTGTTTGGCGATCACCTCATCGCGCAAAGCAACAACCGATGGGGCAGAGGATTTCGCGGGTGTTTTCCAGATCAGATGGTCGCCTGCGGGCAGCAGTTCCTGGTTCACCTTCACATCGCGTTTGGCGGTGTCTGGCAGGATGACAATCGGCGCCTCCAGCCCCTTTGCCCCATGCACTGTCATCACGCGGATGCGGTCGCCCTGGCTTTCCATCTGGCGTTTCACCTCCAGATCGTCGGTTTCCATCCACGTCAGGAACCCGGTCAGACTGGGCACGCCCGTGCTTTCGTAAGCCAAGGCTTGCGCCAGCAAAGCATCAATCCCATCCTCGGCCTCTGGCCCCAAGCGGGCCAGTAACTTGCGCCGCCCATCGTGCCGGGTCAGAATGCGTTCGATCAGGTCATAAGGGCGCAGAAAGTCGGACTTGCTGCGCAGATCATTCAGGATCGTAAGGGTTTCGGCATGGGTAGAGTTGCGCAAAGCTTCCCACAGGAAACTGTTCTCGGGGCGGTGATGGGCGAGGGTGAATAGATCTTGCTCAGACCAACCGAAAAGCGGCGATCTGAGTGCGGATGCCAAGGACAGGTCATCCTCTGGCAAGGCAAGAAAACGCAGCACTGCGGCAAGGTCTTTTACCGCTAGTTCGGCACCAACGCGCAACCGGTCGGCGCCCGCGATCTTCAGGTCGGCCGCTTTACAAGCGCGAATGATCTCCGCAAATAGCTCAGACCGGCGTTGGACGAGGATCAGAAAATCACCTTCGGTGATGGGCCGACGGTTGTATGTGCCGCTGTTGCCAACCTCCTCCGGGATCGTTTCATGCGCGATCATATATTTGATCTGTTCGGCCACGCGCTGCGCCATCATGACGGTATGATCGGTGGCGCTGGGCGCGTCCACGGGTTTGAACCATTCGCGATTGTCTTCGGTGGTTGATTTCTCAATCACAGGCCAAAGATCAACGCGACCGGGCATGTTTTCCTTAAACGCGATATGGGTCAGCGTGTCGTCCATCCCTTCCGCACGATCCCCGATAAAGGTCTGGTCGACAACGGAAAGGATCGCTTGGGATGACCGGAATGAATGGTCAAGCGATGTGACCTCAAACGGTTTGCCAATCGCCTCATGCGCCCCTTTGAAATGCGCTTTCATCTGGTCAAAGGCCGCCGGATCGGCACCCTGAAAAGAATAGATCGACTGTTTCTTGTCGCCCACGACAAAAACGGTGCGCGCGCGATCCATCCGCGCGCCTTCACCGGTGGCAAACTCTTGCGTCAGCTGTTCAATGACGGACCATTGGGTCGGGCTTGTGTCCTGCGCCTCATCCACCAGAATATGGTCAATCCCGCCATCCAAGCGGAACAGCACCCATTGCGCGACATCGCGGTCGGTCAGCAGGGCCTTGGCCTTGCGGATCAGATCATCGAAATCCAGCGCCCCCATGGATAGTTTGCGCCCCTCATAGGCAGGCACAAAGACACGGGCGAAATCGTAAAGTGCTTTGGTGCGGTCGACGGCATCCATCGCCCATAGATGCGCCTTTGCGGCTGCAACGCGATCCATCCAATCATGGACGGCGTCTGCGATTGGAGCCATGGCCTCAACGGCCTTTCTGTGATTGCTTTGCGGAAAGTTCACGGACTTTGAATTACTTGTGCCCGCATACAGAAAAAGCTGAAAGAGCGCCTCTAGCGCAGCCCAATTCGGGTGATCCAAGTCAAGCTTTGCCAGAGTTGCCGTGAATTTCTTGTATGTTGCGGATTGATCCTGAAATGCGGTTTCGAGATCTGAGGCGATAGAGAGTTCATTGCCTTGAAACGCCATCTTGAGGGCATCTTCGCGTTGCGCATCTGCCCTTAGTCCCAACGAAGACTTGATCTCTTCTAGTTTCGTCGGCAGAGAAAACGCATCCCGCTTTCCTGCAATCTCTGCCGTGAAAGCATCCAACTCACTCCCAGTGAAATGCGTCAGCAGCCCCTGAACCACCCCGGCCTGAGGCCCCATCACGATGTCATCCACCACCTCGGCCCGCAGGATTTCAGCGGCACGGTCCTCCATCTCGCGGAACTGCGGGCTGACCTGTGCCTCAAGCGGAAAGCGACGCAGCACACCCGCACAGAATGAGTGGATGGTTTGGATTTTCAAACCCCCGGGCGTTTCGATGGCGCGGGCGAACAAGGTGCGGGCTTTATTCAATTCTGCGCCGTCGATCTGGCGATCAACGCCCAAGGACAGTAGTTCGGCACGTAGGGTTTCGTCGGCCATCATCGCCCAAGCACCCAGACGCTGAAACAAGCGGTTTTGCATCTCGGCCGCTGCCGCTTTGGTATAGGTCAGGCACAGGATGTTCTGCGGCGATACCTCTTCCAACAATAGCCGCGCCACGCGGTCGGTTAGCACCCGTGTTTTGCCGGAGCCTGCATTCGCCGACAGCCAGGTTGACGTGCGCGGGTTGGCGGCATCGACCTGCCGTTGTGTGGCGGCGTCGCGGATCATGTCAGCACCTGTGGCTCAGGATCGTCGCTGGTGTCCCATTCGCCATAGCGCGACAGGTGATCATAGTCGCTTTGATCGGTCTTTGAAAACAGAGCGAGGCGCGCCGTATAGCCCCGGTCGACCGTTTGCCAGTTGGCAAAAAGCGTCTCTAGCTCTGCCCAAACCTGATCGGGTGGCGTGTCATTCAGCGGTGCAGGTACATTCCGCATCGCCGCATTCACGCCGATGAATTCAGCACCAGCCACCGACATCCGACCAAGGTTTTCAAAGGCACCCAGTTCGACCATCGCGGCCTCAAGCAACAACTGCTTGTCGAAGGTCAGTTGCTGGTTCTTGGTCGGTACTGCCCCGGTTTTATAGTCGTAGATGAGCGCTGACCCTGTTTCGGTCAGGTCAATCCGGTCTGCCTTGCAGGTTAGCAATATGCCAGAGGGGGCGACGAAAATCTCGCCATAGGCTTCGATCTTGTGGTCGGTGGCAAGCGCCTGTCGTGCCGCTTCATCGGATAGGAATTGATCGGCGGACCGGTCCATCCTGGCCATCCATTGCGCTCTTATCGTGGGCCATGGGCAATGGGTTGTGAATTCCTCAGATGCGATTTGCATCAGGGCATCGCGGTCCGCCGGCCCCAGACCCGCGCGGATGAACCTTTCCAGAATGCCATGCACGATTGTGCCACGCAGCGGGGCATCGGCGGTGGGCACCAGTGGATCAAGCGGATGAAGGCGCAATGTTTTGCGCGCATAAATGGCAAAAGGATCGCGGACCAGCGTTTTGATCTGTGTGACCGACAATTGGTCTGGCCGTGCCGCAATAGGCGGGCAGGGCGAGGGGCGCGGCGCGGACGGTACGCGCGCCTGCGGGGATGAGAGTGCAGTGGCCATCGCGCACCACCGGTCACCTTCTGCCTGCATTTTTTCCAATGCGGCTGGCCCGTTCTGATCCGGCAATCCTTTCAGCAGATTGACCAGCCGGTTCACCCAGCGTGATGGCACCGTTTCTGCGTCCGCTGACCGTTTTGCGCGGGTGATCCAGACCTCATGTCCGGCCACAGCCTGTTGATAGTCATGCGCCGAAAGCCCAATCCGTCGTTCGGGCAGCAATAGCCCTGCTTGCGCCCGCATCACGCGGTTCAGCCAAGGGTCGGGTGGCGGCGCCTCGGGCCAGACGCCATCGTTCATGCCGCCTAGGATGGTCAGATCAACGCCTTGCACCCGTGCCTCTAACGTGCCCCAGATCAGGATGCCGGGATGCCCTGCATCACGGTCACGCACGGTGCCTTCGGCAATAACCGCGCCAAAAAGGGCGGCATAGTCGCGGGATGTCATGGTGCCCCCGGCATGGGCGGCTTGGGTCAGGTTTGCGCAGGTTTTGCGCGCCTCGCGCCCCGCCGTCTCATCCCAAAGACCACCTGCTCCATCGGCGGCGGGCCCTGCGCAAAGCTGTTCGGCAAGTGCGATATGATGTTCAAGGTGCCGGGTGAGATGCCGCACGCCTACCTCCTCAAGCCCGGCAATCAGCGCGGCCAACCACCCGGCCCAACCTTCGCGATCTGACCCTTTCTTGGCCCATGTCATCAGGTGATCCGGTTTTGGAAAGGGTGGCCCATAGCGGCGCAAATGCAGTTCCAGATCGCGGGTGTGGCGCAGGTGTTCACCCCGGTCATCCCGCGCTGAGTGGCAAAGCGGGTGTTTGAGTAAGGTCAGCAATGCCTCACCTGTCAAAGGCTTCCCAAAAAGGTCAGCGATATGGCGCAAAAACCGCCCCGGCGGGGACAGGGCCAATGGTGTGCCAGCACTATCATCAGGTTTGATGTCCCAGCGATCCAAAGCGGCGGTGACCTGCCGGGTCAGCATGCGGTCGGGCGAGATTAGCGCGGCTGTGATCCCATCTTCGGCTGCTTGACGCAGGCGCAATGCGATGGTTTCAGCCTCGGCCCGTGGCGATGCAGCCTCGACCAAAGTGAGCCCTTTAGTCGCGTGATGCAGGTCTCCCAGATCGGGCCCATCTGAAAGCCATTGATCAGTCACAGGTGCAGGGCGCAATGAAAGCGAGATCAGTTTGTTGCGCGCTGGATGAACGGGCGTTTGCCCGGACCATTCATAAACATCCTTCCGCTGAAACCCGATCAGGTCCATCAAACGGCGAAAGCGGTATTGCGGATGATCCTCTGCCGTCAGATCATCATTCATTGCGTCCCAAACGGTGTCGGGCAAATCAAAATCGAACCCCGGCAGGATAATCGCACCCTGCGGCAGTTTCGCGACCGCTTGCATGAAAAGCGCTGTCGCCCCGCGTGATCCGGTGGAACCTGCGATCAGGATAGGGTGCTGGGGTGGTTCTGTCTGCCATTTCTGCGCCAAAGCTTCGATCACCATGCGCTGCCGCGCTTCTTTGTCGGGTGGCTCGTTTTGTTGATCAAAAAATGGCGTGATGATTTTCAGGAAGGCCAAGGCGCGTTCCCAATGCCCGGATTGATCAGTGACATCGAGGCCGGTGATCACCTCAGGACCAACGCCTTCGCCCTGCATTTCATCCATCAGCTTCGCAAGGCTATCAGACAGATCATAAAGCGCAGCACGCGGCGCAAGATCGGGTTCCTTGTCCAGCAGTTTGGCTACGAATTGCGATAGCTCTAAACGGCGTTGCAATGGCGAAACGGCAGGCGGCAGGTCCAGTGATATGGGATCGTTGGCCAAATCGGTGATCAATCGGACACGGGGCAGCAAGCGCGCAGGGCCTGCGTCAAAAACCGTTCTGATCCGGCGCTGCATACGGGTTGTGTTGACGTAAATTTCGACCCTTGCCAGATCCGTGGGGGTCATTCCTTTGCAACGCGCGGTGAGCCCAGCCACAAGGCCTTGCGCAAAATCGACGCCGGGTGGGCTGGCAAAGATCCGTGGTGTGGTCTGCGGGTCAAACATGCAACATCGCCTCGGCCACCGGGATGCTGGCGGGTTGGCCGACATCGCACCATTGTCCGTCATAGACGGCGCCAAAAAGCCCGTTGCGTGCCGCGATGATGTTCCATGCTAGGTTCATGGAAAAAGCAGTTTCTGTGATGTCAGACAGCACATCAGTGCGGATGATTTGTAGGCCCGTGTAGATCGCCTGTGGCGCGCGATGCAGGCGCCCACGATCGTCAAGTTCAAAGTCACCTTTGCCCAGATGGCCATGGACGTTGTGCTTTTCCACAATCAAAAGCAGCGCTTCCATCTCTGGCCGCCAAGCGTCCATAATACATTGCACAGGGTTTGGCCCGCGCCAAACGGCATCGGTGTTCATCGTCAGAACCGGATTGCCATTGAGGAGCGGTAGGGCCTTTCGCAAACCACCCCCGGTCTCCAACAGCGCATCACTTTCATCAGAGAAATCAATGGCCTGCCCTGCAAGGTGATCTTTGATCATCTGACCGCGGTAATGCAGATTGACGACCTTTTTACCGGTAACTGCCTCTGCGGCGATGTCCAATGCGTGGTCGATCAGCGGTTTGCCCGCAACGGGTATCAGTGCCTTGGGCATGTTTTCGGTCAGC
>JBCAZI010000116.1:0-7399 GCA_038533095.1 Pseudomonadota bacterium | reverse complement strand
GGATGAGCTGGGCGTAGAGCTGCTTTACCCGGACTATAAATCAGGGCTCAAAGCGCTGTTGGCGCAGGAAATCGGCGTCTGACGGCCCAGGCAATGCCCGCAAAAACGACCAAAAGCACAAGCGCCGTCGCAAAATTGACAGCGTAGAACACGGCACGCTCTGCAAATTCCAGATCATTCAGGAAACCATAGGGAATGCCACTGGTAACCGCACCGGACGGATTGGTGTTGAACCGCTGCCACACCAGCTCTGCCAGGGCGATATAGGAGCAAATCACGCCAACCAGCCATGCGGCTGCAGCACCCAGTTTGGTAAAGCTGCGGTGGATAAAGAGCGCATCGATGATGATCAGCAACGGGCCCAGCCCATGCCTGTAAATCTCTTCATGGTATTCAGTGAACCCACCATCGCCTGTGACCAGAACAGAATCGTAAAAGAAGATCCGCCAATAAAGGATCAGCACCATTGTGTTGATCACCGCAGCCATGCTGATGAAACCATCCCAACGCCGATCTGAGCGTCCCTCTTCAATAGCCATCAGGCGGCTGAAGGCGAAGAATGCACAAAATAGCCCCCAGATCGTCAAGAACCGGAACGGGCCGCCAAATTCATCCCATGGACCAGTGATCAATGTGTAGACGCAATATCCGCCAGTCAGCAAAAACGCAGTCCAACGGAAAATCAAACGAGGGTTCATCGACATTTAAGGCTCACTTTTTTGGCTGAGGATGCGCCAATACAGCAATATTCGTCCAGCGCAACCTCACGTCTGGTGATCCTCTTGCTCAAATGTTGCAAACAACCCATATCAGGGGCGCATTCGACCAAAGGCCAAACCTATGACTCTTCGCCAAAAAACCGCTGATCTGCTGGCCACCACGTGGTTTAGCAATTTCATCGTCGGTGTAATCATTTTCAACGCGATCATTTTGGGAATGGAAACGTCCAAGCCGGTGATGGCGATGGCAGGGCCGCTGATTTCAACATTGGACAATATCTGCCTTGCGATTTTTGTGGTTGAGCTTGTGGCAAAATTCTACGCCCAGCGCTTGCAGTTTTTCCGCAGCGGCTGGAACATCTTTGATTTCATCATCGTTGGCGTGTCGCTGGTGCCCGGCAACGGGGGCCTATCCGTGCTACGCGCGCTGCGCATCCTGCGTGTGCTACGCGTCATTTCCGTGGTGCCATCACTGCGCCGCGTAGTCGAAGGCTTTGTAACTGCCTTGCCGGGCATGGGATCAGTCTTCTTACTGATGGGGATCGTCTTTTATATCGCCGCGGTGATGGCAACCAAACTCTTTGGTGACGCATTCCCGGAATGGTTCGGCACGTTGGGTCGCTCAGGCTATTCCCTGTTCCAGATTATGACGCTGGAAAGCTGGTCGATGGGCATCGTGCGCCCTGTGATGGAGGTATATCCTTACGCTTGGGCCTTCTTTGTACCCTTTATTATGGTCACGACCTTTGCGGTGGTGAACCTGCTGGTGGGTCTCATCGTGAATTCAATGCAAGACGCCCATGCAGAAGAAGGCAACGCCGCAACAGATGCCTACCGCGATGAGGTTCTGAAAAAGCTGGAGGCGATTGAGGCGCGATTGGATCGCGACAGCAAGAACAGCAATAGCGGCTAGACGGCGCCCAAATAGGCAAAACGATCATCGAGATGGATCGCGTTCGCAGGCTGGCCCACTACAAAACGCCCAAATGTGCCCGGTACGCGTAACTGCTTTGCAGGAGTAGATGTCGCCATGCGTAGGGCAACCGCAGGAGCGACGTTGACATAGTTCACAAGCGTCCTGATAGCAGAGGCGAAATCTAAATCTGCCCCCGCCAATGTGCCATCCTCTAGCATCAGCCGCCCCCCCGGCCCGCTGCACCTTGCGCCCGTTCAATGTGAATTCCGCAATCTCTGATCCGGCAGTGGCCATCGCATCCGTCACAAGGAAAATCCCGTCCTCGTCCTGTTTGGCGGCAAGGGCCGTCCGCATTGTGCCGGCGTGGACGTGGATGTTGTCGGCAATCAGCCCCGCGCTGACCGCGGTGCCGTCTAATGCCGCCCCGACGAGGCCCGGTTCGCGCGCCGTCATCTGGCTCATCGCGTTGAACAAATGCGTGACGCAGCGCGCGCCTGCGGCAAAGGCGACGCGCGCCTGCGCATAAGTGCAATCAGTATGGCCGAGCGAGATGATGATGCCTGCCGCGGCCAGTCGCGCGATCTGCTCTGGCGTAACAGTTTCAGGGGCGATGGTGACCATGACATTGGGCAAACGCCGGGCGACATCCAGCAAGAAGGTTTCATCCGCGTCCTGCATCGGCCGGATTAGATCCGCATGATGTGCACCTTTTTTCGCCACGCTCAGGTGCGGGCCTTCAAGATGGATACCAATGATACCCGGCACTCCACCGGCGATGGCCTGGTCGACCGCGTAAACGGCCGCGTGGGTTTTCTGGACTGTATCCGTGATCAAGGTCGGCAAAAACGCACGCGTTCCGGTTGCGGCATGCGCGGCCGCCATCACCTTTAGCGTCGCAACGGTAGGTGCATCGTTGAACATCAGGCCGCCGCCGCCGTTCACCTGCAAATCAACAAAACCGGGGGCCAGTATCCCGCCAGCGACCTTGGTGACAGGATAACCGTCAGGTACGGGCCCGATCCCTTCAAAACCTGCACCATCCAGCAGCAACGCCTGATCACGATGCATTGTCATCCCGTCAAAAATGTCGGCCCCGATAATCGCGCGTCTTGTCATGATGGCCCTTCCGCAAGGCGGCGGGCCAGCAGCACCGCACCATCCAATGCGTTCCCAACGGGTGCAACGATCATTGTCTGGACAGCGGGCGGTAGATAGTCCCGATAGGCGGGTCCGATCCCACCTGTCAAACACAAGCGCGATGCATCGTGAAACCCCAACACGTTCAAGCAGGATAGGAGATAGTCGGCACCTTCTCGAAGAATAGTGCTTGCAACAACGTCATCATGCGCAGCGGCATGGATCACGCGTGGTGCGAGTTCAGCCAGAGCAGCAGGGCCAGCATCCTGCACCGCAGCAAGCAACGCGCGCGCAGAACCGCCGTGATCCGCCAAGATCGCCTGTGTCAGGGCGCTATGCGGCATCAAACCATCATGTGCCAGCAATGTGCGCTGCAAGCTTTCCAACCCAACCCATGCGCCCGCAGCCTGATCACCCAGCTTAAGCCCCCAGCCCCCAAGGAAACGTTGCACCCCGTCAGTTTGCGCCGCAACAAAGGACCCAGTTCCAGCAGAAATAAGGTATCCATCTGCATCGCCGAGGGCACCGGCAACTGTAGTAGCACGATCATCGGTCACGGCTGTTTTGGCAAAGGGCATCGCGTCAGTCAGCTTTGCCGCATCGGTCGCATCCATAATGCCCGCCAAACCAATGTGGGCGCAGCCATGGGACGGTTGCAGATGCTCTGACGTCACGCTGGCGATGGCGGAAAGGATGCTTTGCGTCGCCCCGTTCGGGTCAGTGGTAAAATTCGCAGGCCCACCCTCGGTGTTGGCAATAAGACGGCCTTGCAAGTCATGAACCGCAATGCGGCAGCCGCTGCCGCCACCATCAATGCCAAAAACAAAGCAATCCGCTGCCATTCCCGGGAAGTTCTCTTATTTACACGTTTTTAGACAGTGCACGTGAAACGCTACCCTTCCAACCCGAAAAAGGGCTCTCACTCCTGCGAAGCGTGCTGGCGGTTTAGAGGCAACGCCACGTTTCCGACCATCGGACTGGTCGGAAGTTAAAGAACTTGCGAATGAACGGATGATGCAATCGCGCATCGATGTCTGCCTGCAAATCGGCGCTCCCAACGGCATCAAAGGTTTCGCCATTCATCGTAAAACTCAGGCGAAGATCCGGGTCGTCCGCAAGTCTTGCCAACAGTTCATAATATACGATCCCAAGATCAGGTTTGTTGATTGGCAGCATGTCGTCTACTGTACCCTCTGCGGTGATGACGGCCACATCATCAAGATAGCCAAACAGACTGGGTGGTTCAGAAAAAACAAGGTGGTTGCTGACGCCACCTTCAATCCGCAGATTGGCAAACATATTCACGGCTTGTGCGGACTTTAGCCCGGCATAGGGCATCGCCGCATTTGCAAAATAAAGGACCGTGACAAACGCACCGATGACGTAGGCCGCTTTGCTATGCTTTAACGTGCGATCATCATCGACGGCGCGGCCATGCCGGAAGACAAGAAAGCAAACGATATAAACGCCCGGCAATAAACACAGGCTTGCCAAATCATGGCGCAACAACAGCATGCAAAAGACGGCGACGACCAACAGAATGACAAACGCGAGCCTATTGCTCCACCTCGCTGCACGCTCTTCCAGCCAGGCCATTTCCTTGGACGTATTGATCGTGTCCAGCTGTTGTCGGCTAAGAAACAACATATGCAAGGAAATCGATAAAGTCGTGAAGGCGATGTAGGCCGCAAAACTACTTAAAGCCAGCAAGCTGTGGAACAGGATACCACCGATCATACCAAGGTGACGGGTCTTTGGATGTAGCAACAGGAGAATTAACAGACCCTCGACAATGAAGGTGCCGTAGATCGCGGCGTAATCCATATAAATCGACTGTATCCAGCCCAAGGGGGGAAGCATCCTGTCCCATAGGGCGATGGCGCAGCTATTTTCAGGATCAAGGAAGCCAGTGTTGATCTTATGAAAGATGCCAAAGAAATACATCACCAACAGTGCGCCACGTCCTGCCAATGTGAAATTGGCAAAGATATCGCCGACCGGCCTGCTGGTGATCATTGCGTAGAAAAAAGACAGCCAATACCCGATCATGACCATGGTCATGAGCATGGTGCGGTTAGACTGCGATGGGGCCTGCATGATTGTGCTGATGGTGGCAACCAAGACCAACACAAACAACAGCCGGGCGGAGCTTGGCCGCGACAGCAACAAAAGCGCAGCAATCAGGATGGCAAAAACATCCGGCCCACCCGGCCACCGTCCGGGTTCTAACAGGAAGACAATCACATGAAAAACGGAGAAGAGCGCAAAGATCAAACCAAAGATCTTTTGCCGTTCTTCAGCTTTGCCATCCGCATCATTGATGGTACGCCGCCCCATCAGGAATAATGTAAACCAGCGCCCGCTGCGTAAAAACGGATAGATGAAGGCCGATAGCCACTGGATGCTAAAGATCGCCCTATTGAGACGATTAAACCACCCTGACGATGTGGAAAGGGTCGCCAAGACATGTGTCGCCTCAGCACCGCCAACACGTTTGCCGTCGATGTCCACGACCATGCCTTGATCAAGGTCATAACCTTCCTGCGTCAACGCTTCGCGCATGCCGACGTCTTCACGTAGATTGATCAGGTCAACCTGGCCGACAGCTTCACGTAAATTGATCAAGCCGACATAGCTTGTGCAAAACGGGCATTCGCCATCATAGTAAATCTTAGCTGCCATATTCTGCCCGGCCTCATGTCACGTTTTCGGTGCGTTCAGCCCGAGTCTTGGGTCGGAATTTGCCGAACAAATATGACGATTTTAGGGATGATTGTCCCAGATTTGGACACAACTAGAAAAAACCCCGCCATCACATGGGATGGCGGGGGGAAAGTTAGTGCTCGCGTGCCCATCCAGTATTAGACAGGCTTGCCGCAGGCACCGGCGGTATCAACTTTGGTGAAACTAATGCTTCGCCATCTCTGAGCGGATCTGCTGGCGCAGCAGATCAATGGGCACCTTCTGCCCGTCGCGTTTAAACTGCCAATAGGTCCAGCCGTTACAGCTTGGCGCACCTTCCAGATGCGCACCGACCTGATGGATCGATCCTTTGATGTCGTCGCCGATCAACGTGCCATCGGCACGGACCTTAGCTTTGTGACGCCCGTTCATGCTCCACAATTCTTCGCCGGGGCGTAGCAGGCCGCGCTCAACCAGCACGCCAAAGGCTACACGGGGCTCGGCCCGTTTTGACGTGGAAACCTCTAACGCCTCTTTGTCGAACTTGCGGGTATTCTTGATGCGTTTCTCAGCCACCTTGCGGTAGGCCTCCTCACGCTCGATCCCGATGAAATCGCGGCCCAGCATTTTTGCAACCGCGCCCGTGGTGCCAGTCCCGAAGAAGGGGTCAAGGACCACATCGCCGGGGTTCGTGGTGGCAACAAGGACGCGGTGCAAGAGGGATTGCGGTTTTTGCGTGGGATGCGCCTTTTCGCCTTCGTCATTCTTCAGCCGCTCATGCCCGGTACAGATGGGCAGAACCCAGTCGGACCGCATTTGCACGCCCTCGTTCAGGGCTTTGAGCGCTTCGTATTTGAAGGTGTACTTGCTGGCCTCCTCCTTGGAGGCCCAAATCAGTGTCTCATGTGCATTCGTCAGGCGCTTGCCCCGAAAATTCGGCATCGGGTTTGATTTGCGCCACACGACATCGTTGAGAATCCAGAACCCCTGGTTCTGCAACTCTGCACCCATGCGGAAAACATTGTGATAGCTGCCAATGACCCAGATCGCGCCATTGGGTTTCAAAAGACGGCGGGCAGCAGCCAGCCAATCGCGCGTGAAACGGTCATAGACTTTGAAGCTGTCGAACTGGTCCCACGCGTCATCGACCGCATCAACCTTGGAGTTGTCGGGGCGGTGCAAATCACCCTTGAGCTGCAGATTGTAAGGAGGGTCCGCGAAAATCAGATCAACCGATGCCTCTGGCAGACTGTTCATCACTTCGATGCAGTCACCATCCACAATCGTATTCAGCGGGAGCTTCACAGCCCCTTTTGCTTTGGTCTTGGTCGTCATTACTTGCCTCATAGCCCCGGCGGGTGTCCCGCTCTTTGGTTGAGTCCAATGTGAGTCAGGGGTGATTCCAAGTCAAAAAAATTATTGATTCAGGGGGTTAGGTTTTTATCTTGATACAAGATGTTGTGTATCGGCTTGAACGACCGCCTATGGTGTTCAGTGACGCCAAACTGCTGAAGACCCAATTTATGTTGGGCTGTGGGATATCCTGCGTTCTTTTCCCAGCCATAGTGGGGGTGCTGTTGCGCCAATGCCACCATGTGTCTATCACGCCACACCTTAGCCACGATAGAGGCCGCAGCAATGCTCAGACTGCGCGCGTCGCCCTTGATGATTGTCTGGGATGAAATCGCCAGGTCACGCGGGATCATATTGCCATCGATCAGAGCGTGATCGGGCGATTGGGATAGCCCAGCTATTGCTCGCACCATGGCGATATGGGATGCGTGCAGGATGTTGTGCTCATCAATCTCAGCTACTGTCGCTGCGGCGATAGAGACATCGGCAACCCTCAGCAACTCATCATATAGCGCGCAGCGCTTCTTCTCAGTCAGCTTCTTGCTGTCGTTTAAACCCTCAGGGATGCGCGCAGGATCGAGAATCACAGCAG
>JBCAZI010000115.1:0-7416 GCA_038533095.1 Pseudomonadota bacterium | reverse complement strand
GATCAAGACGGCAGATGGTCTGCCGATGGCCGATGTGGCCCGCAAGGGTGGCAAGACTGTGCTGAGCATACCCACCAAGACTGCCGCAGGTTTTGATGACTGGCTTATCGAAAACCTGCCTGACATTCACCGTAGCTGGAAAAACCAGGACGGCGAATAACCCGAGCATAAAAACGAAAACAAGGAGGCACGACAGGACAAGGTAAAAAAGAAAAAGCCCCCCGAAACGGATTTCGAAGGGCCTTTGGTTCGTGTTTTGCACCTCTGAATCTAAAGGTCAAAGTTGACAGCTGTCAACAGGCGTCAGTTCTGGCGGGCGAATAATCTTTGTCTCGTGATACAATATGGAACTGATTTCAACGACGCCCTTTGGGCAGCGGTCGCTGACGACTACCCTGGTGAAACGCGCACAAGAGGCGCAAGAACCCAGTACAGTCCCACATATCGATAAGTGGGCACTCTTTCGTGATCTGTGCACCGCGCGGCACGCCTACGGTGTGACAGATCGCGATCTGACGGTGTTGAATGCGCTCTTGTCCTTTCATCCGGGCAGCACATTGTCTGATAACGATAGCCTGATCGTATTCCCGTCCAATAAAAAGTTGTCAGAGCGTGCACATGGCATGGCGGAAAGTACGCTGCGGCGTCATCTCGCGGCCCTCAGCCACGCAGGCCTGATCCAGCGCCACGATAGCCCCAACGGGAAACGCTACGCGGCACGCGGGCAGGGGGGTGATGTGATCCGTGCCTTTGGCTTTGATCTGCGCCCTTTGCTGGTACGTGCCGCAGACATCACCCATGCTGCAGCAGAGGCGCAAGCCGCCGCGGACAGGCTGCGCCGGATCCGCGAAGAGGTTGTCGTTCTCAAGCGCGATGCGTTGAAGCTTTGCATCTATGGGCAAGAGATTGGCGCTCAGGGCCCGTGGGAGGCCTTTCAGGGCCAGATCCTCGATATTCACAAGCAGCTGCGCCGTAAAACGGATGCTGACGTGCTAGAGAGCCTCTCAGCGGCGCTCAAGCAGCTATTGTCTGCAATCAATAAACATCTTCAAACAAAAGAAATGAGCGGCAGTGACACCAATAATGAGCGTCACCATCAGAATTCAAATAAAGACTCTTCTGTATTTGAACCTTGCTTAGAAAAAGCAGGGGGCGAGGTGGGCATTGTACCAGAACCCAAAGCGCGCGATGAAGGACTAACGCCAGAACCAACGATCCCACTAGGTTTGGTCCTAAAGGCCTGTCCTGATATTTTGCCCTATGCGCAAGATGACATTCGACATTGGCATCAATTGGTCGCTGTGGCCGGTTTTGTGAGGGGCATGATGGGGATCAGTCCTGATGCCTGGAACAAGGCCCAGCAAGAGATGGGATCAGAGGTGGCCGCCATTACTCTGGCCGCGATGCTCCAGCGGATTTCAGAGATTAAATCGCCGGGCGGTTACCTGCGCGCTTTGACTCGTAAAGCGGCTGATGGGGCGTTTTCACCGGGGCCGATGGTGATGGCCTTATTGAACGCTGAGCGGGCGAGTTGACAGCTGTCAACTTTTGCGGGGCAGGAAGTTTGGCAAGAAAACGTTGGCTATAACGCAGGTGAAATTGGTATTTGACAAAAAGAGTCAGATACCACACACACCAGCTATGGGCCGTTGATGCCCGCCATAACTGGAGACTGCCATGAAGAACGCTTTGACGCGTCGTGGCTTTGCTCTGGCTACCGCAGCTACTGCGACTTTGTTCGTAACAGCCCCGCATGCTTTTGCTGAAGCCTTGACCTTAACTGACATCGCAGGGCGCGAAGTCACGCTACCTGATACCCCATCCCGCATCATTTTAGGCGAAGGCCGCATGATGTATGCAATTGCGCCGCTTGCAACAGATGATCCATTTGAAAATATCGTCGGCTGGAAAGACGATCTGATCCTTTATGACCCCGACGCATTTCGGCGGTTTGAGGCGGCCTTTCCCGAAGATACCGCCCGCATGGTCAATTTTGGAAACCCTTATTTTGGCGATTTCAGTATTGAAGCCGTCCTGGAAAACGAAGCTGATCTGTTGATCCTTGATCTGGGCAACTTGTTCAAAGCCGAAGAAACCGGGCTGATCGAAAAGCTTGATGATGCCGGCGTGCCTGTCGTCTTCATTGATTTCCGTCGCGATCCGACAGCGAATACGGTGCCGTCGATGCTGATGTTGGGCCGCATTCTGGGGGAAGAGGCGCGCGCCGCAGAGTTCATCGATTTCTATCTGTCAGAGATGCGAAAAGTCACCAACGTCGTGCAATCCTTGCCCGTTGATGAAAAACCTCTGGTGTTCATGGAAAACGCAGCTGGCTGGAACCCTGAGTATTGCTGCAATACCTTCGGTAGTTTCAATTATGGTCGGTTCATCGAACTGGCTGGTGGACGCAACTACGGATCAGAAATGTTCGCGGGCTATTCGTCCGAAGTCAGCTTCGAGGGGCTGATTGCGGCTGATCCCGATGTGCTGTTGGGCACTGGCGCCAATTGGTCAGAGGCGCGGCCAGAGGTCACAGCGACCTTGCTGGGATATGATGCTGATCCGGCTGACAACATCGCCCGCATCCAGGCGCTGGCGGATCGTAACGGGTTCAAAGACCTGCGTGCGGTCCAAGATGGCCGGATGCATTCGATCTACCATCAGTTTTACAACAGCCCGTATCATTTCATCGCCATCCAACAGTTGGCGAAATGGATACATCCTGACGACTTTGGCGATCTTGATCCCGAAGCGACATTGACCACTCTGCATGACCGATTCATGCCGTTTGAAACAGGTGGTCAGTTTTGGGTCAGTCTTCCTTAGACGGCTCAAACGAACGGGTCCGCTCTGCATGGCGGACCCGTTTTCATGTTTGAAAGAAATGCCTTATGATAAATATAGCCACTGATCCTGCGACCGAAGTTGTCGCATTGGTTGGCAAATATCGCCACCGTGTATTAGTGCGAACAGCGCTTTTGCTGGCCGCGGTGATTGCGTTGTTGGCGACCGTGCTTGTCGATGTCATGACCGGGCCAGCCAGCCTGTCCTTTGGAGATGTCATCGCCGTAATCCGTAACCCGTCGGAGGCCACCCCTCAGCAGCGCGTCATCGTTTGGGACTTGCGTTTGCCTGTCGCTTTGATGGCCGTTTGTATCGGTACGATGCTGGGTGTTGCAGGTGCTGAGATGCAGACGATCCTGAACAATCCATTGGCAGATCCCTTTACGCTGGGCCTGTCATCGGCGGCCAGTTTTGGGGCGGCACTGGCGATCACACTGCAATGGTCCTTGATTCCGGGGGCAGGGGTGTTTTTTGTCACAGGCAATGCCTTTGCGATGGCTATGCTGACGGCGCTGGCGCTCTATGCCTTCACAAAATTGCGTGGCGTTTCGCCAGAGGCGATGATCCTGATCGGGATTGCGATGCTGTTCACCTTCAATGCTTTGCTTGCATTTCTGCAATATGGCGCGTCAGAGCTTCAGCTGGCACAGATCATTTTCTGGCAGCTGGGATCCTTGGCGCGGGCAAGTTGGGAAAAGGTTCTGGTCTGTTTGATCGTTCTGGCGATTGTCGTGCCTTATTTCATGTCCCGGTCCTGGTCGCTGACAGCATTGCGTATGGGGGAAGAGAAGGCAGCAAGCCTTGGTGTAAACGTCTCGTTCCTACGGCTTAGCGTGCTTGCAGGTGTTTCTCTTCTTGCAGCGACAGCGGTGTCTTTTGTGGGGGCTGTTGCCTTTGTCGGGCTGGTTGGCCCGCATATCGCCCGGATTATCGTGTGTGAGGATCAGCGCGGGTTTCTGCCATTCTCTGCGCTGGCTGGTGCGCTGATTATGTCTGGCACCTCAATCGTGTCCAAGGCAATCACCCCGGGTGTCATCTATCCGATTGGGATGATCACGTCGCTTATTGGCATTCCATTCTTCATCTCTTTGATTCTGTCGCAACGGCAAAGGCACTGGCAATGACATTCTCCGCTGAAAAGCTGTCCGTCCTTTTCGGGTCGCATTGGGTGTTGCACAACACCGGGTTTGATGCATTGCAACAGGGGCAGTTGACCGCTTTGATCGGACCGAATGCGGCTGGAGAATCAACCTTGTTTCGCGCGCTGGCTGGCTTGATCACGCCAAAAAGCGGCAGGGTCATGTTGGGAGACCAGGATCTAGGCCAAATGAACCCACGCAAACGCTTGCGAGAGGTTTGCTTTATGCCCCAGTTCTTTACTGCAAATGCAGCATTATCCGTGTTTGATGTTGTGCTAATGGCCCAGAAACAACTGGCGCGTTGGCGGGTCAATCAGGACGATATGACCGCAGTCGCGCAAAACCTGCATGATGCCGGGATCGGCCATCTTGCTGATGCCTATATTGGAGAGTTGTCAGGCGGGCAGGCGCAGATGGTGTCAATCTGTCAAGCGCTGACCCGGCGATCCAAAGTCTATCTATTTGATGAGCCTACCTCGGCGCTGGATCTGCGGCATCAGCTAGAGGTTCTGACGCGGATCAAGGCCGCGATGCGCGCGCGCGGTGCCGTCGGTGTGGTTGCCCTTCATGACCTGAACCTTGCTGCCCGCTTTGCCGACCATTTGATCCTGATCGGCGAGGGCAAGGTGCTTGCCCAAGGCAATCCCGAAGACGTGCTGTCCGATCCTGTTATTGGGCAGACTTATGACGTTGAAATCCAAACGGCCCGTGGCCCGAAAGAGGAACTGAATGTCCATGCTTATGCCGACTGAAAAAAAGATCCTGATGGTATCCCGTCGTCAGCCCAGGCTGATCGGACTCATCGTTGCGGGATTGATCGCAATGACGCCTTTTGCAGCGGCAGCAGAAGAATACCGCATTTTGATGCTGAATGCGGCCAGCGATAACGCGCAACACACGAATGTCTTTATGCCGGATATCTTGCGTATCCAGCCCGGTGATACCGTGACCTTTGTGCCAACGGATGCGGGTCATAATTCAGCGTCGAAACGCGGTATGATCCCCGAAGGTGCAGAGCCCTGGAACAGCCCCATGGATGAAGAGTTCAGTATCACGCTGACGGTGCCTGGCATCTACGGATATGTTTGCTTGCCGCATTACGAAATGGGGATGGTCGGTTTGATCATTGTGGGCGATGCGCCCGAAAACCTGGAAGCCGCGCGCAAGACCCGCCAATTAGGTGAAGCCCGCCGCGCATTTCGTGCATTATTTGCCCGGCTTGAGGCAGGGGAATAGCTGTTTTTGCCCTTTCTTTTTACACAGTGATGGCTGACGATACTGACCTAGCTAAACAGGACATGCGCGATGAAACTGACGACAAAAGGCCGCTATGCAATGGTTGCATTGACTGATCTTGCGCTTGAGGTTGGGCAGGAACCGGTCAACCTGACAGAGCTGTCCAAACGGCAGGACATCTCGTTGACTTATCTTGAGCAGTTGTTCGTCAAGTTACGTCGTGCAGGATTGGTTGTGTCTGTACGCGGACCGGGCGGTGGATATCGTTTAAGCCGTCCACCAGCGGATATTCGTGTTGTCGATGTTCTGACCGCCGTGGATGAAACTGTATCAGCATTGCATACCGGGGCAGGGGCCTCGGGCGGTGCATCGGGGTCGCGCGCGCAATCCATGGCGAACCGTTTGTGGGAAGGGTTAAGCGCGCATGTTTACGTTTTTTTGCATCAGGCACGTCTCTCTGATGTGATTGGCAATGATCTGGCGCCATGTCCTGCCGTGCCAGCGTTGTTTGAATTGGTTGACGATGCATAAGGGGTTAGAAAAAATCTTGAAATTGGTGCTACTGAGTACTACTATCGGATAAACAGGAGCGATATGATGAGTGTGAAGTCTTCTATTTCCTTGACCGATACCCAGGCCGCCTTTGCCCGTAACCTGGTGGACGACGGCCGGTACTCCAGCGTCAGCGCCGTCATCCAGCAAGGGTTGGACCTGCTGCGACAACAGACCGAAGCGCGCGAGGCCGAGACTGGTGCGCTAAAGACTATTTTATCTGAACGGGCAGGGCGCGCCTTTGTGTCCGCTGATACCATGCGCGCGCGTGTTGATGCGATGTTGGCCGAGAAGAGGGCCGGCCGTGTGGCGGATTGAATTTTCTGCTGACGCTGAACAAGACTTCGCGCTGATTTTTGATCATCTGACGCAGGCTTATGAAGATTTTGGCGAAGAGCCAGAGGTCGCTTTCGATCGTGCTGTGGCGCGTATCGGGGCCATTCAGGATGTGGCAGCGGGTCTCGCGGCCCAGCCCTATCAGGGGACCTTGCGTAATGATCTGTTGGATGGCGTGCGTTTTGTACGGATCGACAAGGCCTTGTTCTGGTTCCGGCCTGACGATGATACAAAGGTTGTGCGCGTTCTGGCGGTGTTTTTTGGCGCGCAAGATCACATCAATCACATGATGGTGCGGTTGCTATCTTAGGGTCTGTTTTGGCCCCGGCAGGGTCGTTCGATAGCAAAAGGAAGCATGCGGTTTTCAAATGACCGCTTTGAAGAAAAGTTGCAGGTGGCAAGTCACAAGCGCATCAGCCCCAGAGCCGCCAAGGTCTCATCGCGGTCGTTTGAAAGCAGCCAGTCTGCAAACGCATGCGCCTCAGCTGATGCATTGGCGTGGCAGCACAGCGCGAGATCGATATGTACGTCGATGTCCCATGGGCAAACTGCAATTGGCCTAACCCCCCTTATCGGCGCAATGTTCGTGAGCGGAAGGACAGCCAGATCAACTTGCCCGGCAAGCAGCTGTCGCATCGGTTCCCCGCCTCTCAGGGGTTTGATGCGGTCTTTTACCTTATCCTTAATTCTTAAACGGTCCAAGAGGCGCACAAAGGTTCCGCCACTTGTTCCCGCACCTGTAACACCTATCCGTTTCGAGCGGAGCAGGACGTCTGAAATGCCAGCCTCATCGCAAACAGGTGTGCCTCCTTCGCCAAGTACACCAAAAGCCAAAGGTGACCGACCAAGAGAATGTATCGGTCCGCGCGCATTTGCCGGGATCTCTTCCAGATGCCAGGGGTTTGAGGCTGCAAGCGACCAGTTTGCGCCGCTCTTGATAAATGCTGGAACCTCGGGGTTAAGCATAACGGACAGCTTCAGTCGATGGTCCGTACCCTGTTCAAAACCCGGGCCAATGCGTTCAACGACATCCAGCAAAGCGACAGGTGTCACACAGTCAATTATTGCGTTCACATCGTTCCTTTCATACGGCTACCTGGAAAGACTATCGTAGCTGACCCTAATAAGCTGACGCTGATTAAAGGTCATACGCATTCGGTCTTGCCTGGATCGCCGCTATTCAAGCGTCTACATCAAAGGGCGCCTTCGCGCCCTTTTTCTTGCATTTTTTCGCGTAGGCGATTTTCCAGCCGTTGTATTTCCCCATTTGGTTTTGCTGCGCCATCAGCATGTCGACGAATGCTGCGCG
>JBCAZI010000114.1:0-7420 GCA_038533095.1 Pseudomonadota bacterium | reverse complement strand
AGGACAATCTGCGCAGGAGCGCAGCGTCGGAACGGCAAGCGTCATTGGATATATCCCTGGTCGATTTGGCTGTTGTTATTATTGCCCAATTTCGATCGTTTCACCAAGAGGTAATTCTGACGCATCTTGCTGTCCAATCGCCTTTACAGTTTTTTCTTGACTCAATCAGCGGTCGTCGACGCATACTCAATCAATTGTAAGACATTTGATGCCGCCCTTGTTTTGGCATCCGGCCGTGCGGCCCAATAAGCCTGAATAGGCGCACATTCATTCACTGGGAGGACGAAGAATGAACCTAAGACCTGATCCGACATTTTATCCCACCGCAAAGATGGCGATGGAGGCGCCAGCTGAAACGGTGGCCTTTACATTGATGCTTAGCCCAGATGGCAGCCAACCTGATGGATTGGCCGTCGTTGATGTCGACCCCACATCCAAAACCTACGGCGAAATTGTCCATAGCCTCTTTATGCCTAATAAAGGGGATGAATTTCATCACTTTGGCTGGAACGCCTGTTCCTCTGCCCTGTCGCCGCTGACAGGCCATGCCTTTCTGGAACGCCGCTATCTGATCATCCCCGGCATCCGGTCCAGCCGCATCTATATCATTGATGTGAAGGACCCGCTGAAAGCCAAGATACACAAAACAATTGAACCGGAAGAGCTGTTCGCAAAAACTGGCTATTCCCGCCCACATACCATCCATTGTGGCCCAGAGGGCATTTATGTCTCGACCCTTGGTGGTGGTGGCGAGGATGGTACTGACGGCCCTCCAGGCATTTTCATCATGGATTGCGAGACCTTTGAGATCCTTGGCCGCTACGAGATGGATCGCGGTATTCAGGACAAACACTATGATTTCTGGTGGAACCTGCCACGTGACTACATGGTCAGTTCTGAATGGGGCCTTCCGCCGCAGTTCGAAAATGGCATCGTGCCAGAGGACCTTTTGTCTAACAAATATGGTCACACCATCCACTTCTGGGACCTGCGCGCGCGCAAGAACATACAAAGCATCGATCTGGGTGAAAACCACCAGATGGCCTTGGAAATCCGCCCAGCCCATGACCCGGCCAAAGAATACGGATTCTGCGGTGTTGTTGTTGATACGACCAACCTGCAAGGCGCGATCTTTACCTGGCGGCGCAAAGAGGATGGTACGTTTGAAGCCAAGAAGACAATCACAATTGATCCGGTCCCTGCTGATGCTGACGACCTGCCTGAACTGCTGAAGGGTTTTGGCGCCTGCCCGCCGCTGGTCACCGACATCGACCTGAGCCTTGATGATCGTTTCCTCTATGTGGCCTGCTGGGGCTTGGGCGAGATGCATCAGTATGATGTCTCTGACCCGATGAACCCGAAACTGGCCGGCAAGGTTGACCTTGGCGGGATCGTCAAAAAGACCAAACACCCCAATGGCAAAGACTTTGGCTACGGCCCACAGATGGTCGAGATCAGCCGCGATGGCAAACGCGTCTACTGGACCAACTCGCTTTATTCCACATGGGACGATCAGTTCTATCCTGGTGAGCGCGGTGCGGCGATGGTTTGCGCTGACGTGGGCGAAAACGGCGGTCTGACACTGAACAAGGATTTCTGGGTCGATTTCCCCGAAGGCTACCGCAGCCACCAGATCAGGCTTGAGGGCGGTGACTGCTCGACCGATAGCTTCTGCTACCCGTCTGTCTGATCCTTGTTTGAAATGACAACAGTGGCGGCCCTTTGGTGGGCCGTCATCGTCTCTGGCCTGTACCATGGGTTGAACCCCGGCATGGGGTGGCCCCTAGCTGTGTCGGCGGCACTGATGGAGCGCAAGACCTCGGCCCTGCCCGGTGCGTTGTTGGCGCTGGCCGGTGGACATTTTTTGGCAATGTGCGCGATCCTTTTGCCGTTCTCGATGATGGTGACTTTGGTCTATTGGGAAGGGCAGATCAGATTGGGGGCCGGGCTGCTGGTGATCGGTCTTGGCATCTATTTGTTGATCAACCGAAAACATCCCCGCTTTCTGGCACGTGTGCCGCCTTCAAAACTGGCGCTATGGTCCTTTCTGGCGGCGATGGCGCATGGTGCGGGGCTGATGCTTGTGCCGATCTTCTTGGGGATATGCGCGCCAGGCAGTCTTGACGCGGGCCACCAAGCCGCCGAAAGCCTGATGGCTAGCAATGTCAGCATGGCATTCATCGTGGCAGGGGTTCACACCGCAGCTATGACACTTGCCGGCGGGGCTTTGGCGGTGGGCATGTATTTTTGGTTAGGACTAAAGTTCCTGACACGCACATGGTTCAACCTCGATGTGGTGTGGGCGCTGAGCCTGATCCTGGTTGGTGGGATCGGGATTATGACCGCATCCCATACAACGCCGATTTAACGTCCGGCAATCGCTGCCAATTCATCCGCCGCAGCGCGCAACGGTTCCAGGTATTCCACCAGATCGGGCAAATCGCGGCGCTGTTGTGGTGCATGGATCGACAGGGTCGAAAGCAGGCGCCCGCGGTTATCAAGGATTGGCACAGCGATCGCCGTCATCCCCGCCATGAATTCTTCGTTGTCAGTTGAATAGCCGCGGTCTCGCGTTTTGACCAACTCATCCTGCAGCGCAGCCGCACTGGTGATCGTCTTATCTGTTTGCTTATCAAGCGTATGGTTCTTCAAGAAACGATCCAGATAGTCAGGCCGCAGGGTCGAAAGGTACATTTTCCCGCTGGCGGTGCAGTGAAACGGCACCTGCGTGCCAACAGGCAGCTGAATGCGCAGCGGCCAATGTGTTTCAACCCGGTCCAGATAGAACATCCCCTCGCGTTCAGGGATGGCCAGATTGCAGGTCTCGCCTACTTTCACAGCGAGCGATTTCAGCACAGCCAAACGCACAGTGCGCAGGCGTTCGGATGACAGCGTGTTGATCGACATCAGACGCATCCGGCGTCCCGGGCTGTAGGACCGCCCATCAATATCGCGCTGCAGGAAACCTTCGGCCTCTGCCGTTGCAAAAAGGCGGTGAATGGTTGGCTTGGGCAGACCCAGCGTATCATTCACCACCGAAGGGGTTACGGGGACACCGAACTTCGCGACCTCTTCCAACAGCAGCAATAGCCGCAGGTTGGTCGGAATTTGGCCGGTGTCCTCGTCTTTCATATCGCTACCTTACAGACCTATCTGTCCGGCAAAATAGCCAATGCGGTTTCCGGCACAAGGGCCACAAAGAACCAAACGCTGATCAGGGCGATCAGATATGGCACGATGTAGCGCAGCAGGCGGAAATACGGCACGCCCGTCACACCCGAGGCCACATAGAGATTGAGCCCGTAGGGTGGTGTCACAAAGCCAATCGACGCACCAACCAGGAAGATCACGGCAAAGTGGATTGGATCAATCCCGACCGAGGCCGCAATGGGCGCAAGGATCGGGGCCAGAATGATTGTCACCGGCAGGGACTCAAGGATCATCCCAGTCACGAAGACAATCGCCATCGAAGTGAAGAGCACCGCATAGTAGCCGCCCATGCCGGTCACGAAGTCACCAATAAAGTCCTTTGCGCCCAATGACGACATCACTTGCTGCATCGCAACAGATACCGCAATCAATGGCACAAGAATGCCCGAGATCTGCGCAGAGCGTGAGACGATGGACGGGATCTGCGGCACAGTAAAGCCTTCGACCACAAACATCGAACCATAGCTCTTTTGCTCAACGGGCAAATCCGATGAGCTGCCCATGATCTTGTTCAGCGGAAAGCTGATCAGACCGACGAGCACACAGAAGCCCACGGTCACGCCCGCGGCCTCGGTTGGTGAGAAGCGACCGGTGTAGATGCCCCACAGTACCAATCCAATGGCGAAGAAACCCAGCCATGCGCCGATACCTGTCTTGATCATCCGCGAGATGGACAGACCAATCAGAACGCCCCAGCCATTGACCGTGCAAATGATGAAGGCGGCCGTCATCATGCCCAGTACCATCAATGTGCCAGGAATAATGCCCGCAACAAACAGATCAGAAATCGGCAGGTTCAGCAGGAAACCGTAGACGATGAAGATGATCGACGGCGGGATGATGATACCAACAGTACCACCGGCAGCCGCAGTTGCCGCTGAGAAGCGCTCATCATAATTTCCCTTCACCATTTCAGGGTGCAGCATCGAACCGATGGTTGCGGTTGTTGCAGAGTTGGAGCCCGAGATCGCAGCGAAGAGACCACAGGCCGCAATCGAGGCCATGGCCAGACCGCCGCGTAGCCAGCCAAGCACCGAATAGGCAAAGTCTGACAATCGTCGGGCAATCCCTGACTGGTTGATCAGGTCCCCTGTCAGGATGAAAAGCGGCATCGCCAGCAGGGCAAAACCCTTACTAAACACATTCAGCAGCTCATTTCCGGTATTTGCCAGTGGCAAGTCGATGACAAAACTAATGCCGATCACCCAGTAAAAGATGATAAGCAACACTGGCGTTCCCAGCATAAAGAAGAGGGTCACCAGTAGCGAAATAAGCGTAATCCAGGTTCCGTCACTCATCACACGTCCCCCCCGATAACAGCTTGCTTGATAATCTCGTCACCCGATTTGTAGTTCCGCCAGTCTTCCAGCCAATTGCCAATGACCCGGCCGGACATCAACGTAAATGCGATCGGTACCGTGATGTAGAACCACCACTTCATGACATCATCAATCCCTTCAACGAGTTGAAAGTTATCGGCTGACAAGACAGTGTAACGCAGTGATGTTGTAATCGCGATCCAGCAAAAGCCAAACCACAGGATAGCGTCCATCGTCAGCGTTGCCATCTGACCCGTAGGAGACATCTTTGAGCGAAATTCGCTAAAGCTAAGGTGCGTGCGTAGCTTCACGTTATAAGAGCAGGCAAACCAAGCCATGACCATAAACAGGAATGGCGGCACGGTTGTTGAACCTGACCATTGGCGTGAAAACACAAATCGATCAATGACGCCCCAACAGATGATTCCGGCGATAATCAAATACATCACGACAGCCGTCGTGCGCTCGAGATTACGTTCGATAAACGGAATGTAGTGATACAACAGATGGGCAAGCAATCCGCCAACGAATGTAAAAACAAAACAAAACAGCCACATGCCGTCTGCGTCAAATGCTTGGCGCATGTCCCATGTACTGCCTGAGAAGATGGCAGGTATCACCGCCACCGCTTCAGCCAAAAGTGACATCTAGGTCTCCCCCCTAATGTGTCAGATGGTCGCTACTATGGAGCGATCTTTTTGTTATGAGAAGGGCCGACCGAACTCCCATTCGGCCGGCCCAACTCTCAAGGGTTATGTGAAGACTGAATTAGCCCTTCCACCAGCGACGTGGTTCCACGTTTTCTGGCAGTGTGTCTGCGTCAATTGTGCGCACTTCGTCGTAGATCTCTTGATATGTGTCCAGACCACCGGACCAGCCGTTCAGGCGCTCACGCCACTCTTCCCAGAGTGCTGGCTGGAATTCTGGTGAACACATCTCTTCGGCTTTCCGGATCTCTTCTGGAGACAGGAATGCGTTGCGCACGTTGTTTTGTGCAAAGATCGTGTTGGGCAGCTGTGGATCGGACTGGCCAACAGTGTTGATCAGTGCCACTTCGTTGGCTGCCTGAACATGTGTCTGCGCCCAGTAAGACGACTCCATGACGGCATCCTGCAGATAACCTTCCAGACTGTCGAAGACAGAGGCAGACATCGCTGTATGCTCCGTCCCGCAGAAGAAGTTCAGGTGCACGGACTGCGATACAACCGGTGACATGTTCGCGTAAGCCACAGCAGAGGCCCAAGTTTCCGCACCGTCGATCAGACCTTGCTTCAGACCGTCAAGGGTCTCTTCCCAAGCAACCGGCACTGGGTTCAGGTTCAGCGCGTTCATCGCGATACGACCCAGCTGTGTACCGGTGACACGGTTTTTCGTGCCAAATAGCTCTTCAATGGATGTCACCGTGGGCTTGTCTTCAAAGTTCAGACCCAGCTGGATGCCGCGCAATTCAGCGTGGCTGAACAGGAACTTCAGACCGTGACGCTTTTCATATGGTTCACGCAGCAAACGCATGGACGCTGGTGAATACAGGAAATGGTACTGGTCCGCGCGGTTACGGAACATATACGCATAGTCCAGAACGTTCAGATAAGGTGCACCACCGGCAGAGTTCTGCGTGGAAGCCGCATAGATATCAACGATACCCTGCTGTGTTTTTTCGACACAAGATGTCTGACCACAGATTTGGTTATCGCCAATAAACTCAATGCGAATCTCACCATCAGTCCGCGCTTCAAGGTCACGTGCAAATTCCAAAGCACCCGCACGCTCAATCAAAAGGTTGCGGGCATTAAAGCCTGCAGCACCGAATTTCAGGTTATATTTTGCTTCTTTTGAGAAGCGACGCTCATAGGTCGATTCTGCGGCAGAAGCCAAGTTTGCAAGGCTCATTGCCCCCCCGAATGTGCCCGCTGCCATCAGCGTAGAGCTCATTCCGTATTGCCCTGCTAGCTTAAACAGGTCCCGCCGCGAAATACGGCTGAGTTTATCTCCAATCATCATGTTTCCTCCCATGTTGTCGATTATTGAGACTATTAGTTTCAAAAAAGCCTAGTATAGTCTGATCGTTCTGCATAGAGTTTTTTCAAATTAAATGGAGAACGATTCCGTGGAAGCCGATTTTATCGTCGTAGGTGCAGGGTCCGCTGGTTGCGTCCTTGCCAACCGTCTGAGTGCAAATCCAGCTCATAAGGTGATCTTGCTTGAGGCTGGCGGAAAAGACAGCAATCCGTGGATCCACATTCCGGTTGGGTATTTCAAGACGATCCACAACCCTAAAGTCGACTGGTGCTACAAGACAGAGCCTGACCCGGGTTTGAATGGTCGCTCTATCGAATGGCCACGCGGCAAGGTGTTGGGGGGGTCTTCCTCTCTCAACGGTCTCCTTTATGTACGTGGACAACCCCAAGACTATGACCGCTGGCGTCAAATGGGCAACACTGGTTGGGGCTGGGATGACGTTTTGCCGCTGTTCAAACGGTCCGAAAACAATGAACGCGGCGCTGATGAGTTCCATGGAAATGAAGGCAATCTTTCTGTGTCCAACATGCGCATTCAGCGTCCCATCACAGATGCATGGGTCGCCGCAGCCCAAGCAGCAGGCTATAAATTCAACCCTGACTACAATGGCGCAGATCAGGAAGGTGTTGGATTCTTTCAATTGACCGCGCGTAATGGGCGGCGGTGCAGTTCTGCTGTTGCATTCCTTAATCCGGTTAAGTCACGCGAGAACCTGCAAATCATCACCCATGCGCAGGTGGAGAAAGTGATTATTGAAGGCAAACGCGCCACTGCTGTGACCTACACGGACCGCAGCGGGAACTTGCAGACCGTCAAAGCCCGCAAAGAAATCGTACTGTCAGGCGGTGCAATCAACTCGCCCCAGCTTTTGA
>JBCAZI010000113.1:0-7450 GCA_038533095.1 Pseudomonadota bacterium | reverse complement strand
GTTTTGGGTGACGATATAATCGCAATTTTGCAGATACCGGGGGGATCCGGCACGGCCAATCATCAAACGATCATTGTCAGCGGCGATATCTTCCAAGGCCTTTTGTTCGTCAGTGGTATAGGTCTCGGATGGGTGCAGGGTCACGACCACCTGTCGGTTTTTCTCTTGGGCGAGGACCGTCTTGACCATCTCAATCGGGCTGCAGGATTGGAATGACCTTTGGCGCAACAATTGGCCCTGTAGCGGCACATAGACAAAACCATCTTTGCGCGCATAGTCCGGCGCATCATCAAACAGGCGTTTACGCCACAGGCGGTAGAAATTCTTGGCCTTTCGCGCATCCGCTTTGCGCGGCTCAAACACCTCTTGCGCGACGGGCCAGTCCCAGCGTTTGGCATCTTTCTCGATATGCCAAAACGGGTAGATATAGGTTTTGCGAAACACCAACCCGCGCGCGTTGACGGGCGGATCCATCAGATACAAACCGCGCCCCGGTCGTGCCAGCGCCCGCAGCCTGGCAAGATCATCATCGCTATCAAACGCCACCTGTAGCCCAGCGCCAATCAGAACTTCGCCCACTTTACCAATGAAGTTGTGATTGCCCCGTTCCGCCTGCTTGCGCAGCTGGGGTGGCAGGTAGAAAGTGACTGTATCACGGGCGCTCATCCGCCGAACGCTAGCCGTGGGTCGCGCCATGAACAACCCGTCCGGGGTTGTTTGCTCACCATCGCCCCGCCATATATGCGTGAAGCGACAAGGAGTGATCAATGGCAAGCGAAGAATTCCCCGGCTGGCACGGCACAACAATTATCGGGGTCCGCAAAGGCGGACAGGTTGTGATCGCAGGCGACGGACAAGTTAGCCTTGGACAGACCGTGATCAAAGGCACCGCGCGGAAGGTGCGCCGCCTGTCACCCGGTGGGCAGGACGTGATTTGTGGGTTTGCCGGATCGACGGCGGATGCGTTTACTTTGCTAGAACGGCTGGAAAAGAAGCTTGAGGCAACGCCAGGGCAACTCGCTCGTGCCTCGGTCGAACTGGCCAAGGACTGGCGCACCGACAAATACCTGCAAAAACTGGAAGCGATGCTGATCGTCAGCGACGGATCCGCGTTATTCGTGATTACGGGCGCGGGCGACGTGCTGGAACCCGAACATGATATCGCCGCAATCGGATCAGGCGGGAATTATGCCTTGGCCGCAGGCCGCGCGATGATGGACACCAAGAAAGACGCCGAAACAATTGCGCGCGAAGCAATGGCGATTGCGGCGGATATCTGCGTCTATACCAACGGCAACCTAACGGTTGAGGCCATCAAAGCATGATCGAACGCGATGATCTGAAAGCTGCTGTCGGCAGCGGTTTGATCAGCGAACGACAGGCCGCGGGCTTGATCAGCCTGTCTGACAGCCGCCGTGGCGCACGCGAAAATCTGAAGCCCGGCGACGAACCTTTTGAGCTTTTCAAAGGATTCAATGAGATTTTCATCGTCATTGGCCTGATCATTCTATCATTCGGCTGGTGGGGCGTTGTCGCACTCGCGCTGGGTGATGAGATTGTGAACCTGCAAGACTATGCCATGTGGGTGACACTGATTGGTGCCGGTCTCCTGTGGCTTTTGTCCGAATACTTTGTCCGCAAACGGCGCATGGTGGCGCCCGCGATTGCGCTGTCGGTGATGTTCGCCACCAACGCCGCATTCGGCTTTACCACCGTCCTGTCCGAGCCCTTCATGATCGCCCAAAACGACTACTCCAGCGTGCCATTTCCACTCCTCTTGGCGACACTCGCGATCCTTGTTTACTGGTGGCGCTTCCGCGTGCCTTTTGCGATGGCGATGATCGCTGTGGGGCTGTTCATTGTGGCCATCGTCTATGCCGCCAGCCACGAGGGACGTATTGCTGACTTTAGCGAATTCTTCTTGTTGTCGGCAGGCGGTCCATTTGCATGGATCACCTTGGCCTTGGGCATTTTGGTCTTCGTGGTAGCGATGATGTTCGACATGAGCGACCCACACCGCGTGACCCGCAGATCTGCCAATGGGTTTTGGCTGCATGTCGTGGCCGCCCCCGCTTTGGTCAACACGATGGCGCTCTCGCTGTTGGACCAGGAAAACGGCGGATCAAATATGATCCTGCTTGCTGTCCTTCTGCTGTTTGCCATCGTGGCCATCGTGATCGACCGCAGATCGTTCCTGATCGCGGCGATTGGCTACATCGTGGCCTTGGCCGCGACTGTTTTTGATGGTGACGGGGCCGCGCTGACCGTGCTGATCCTGGGCATTGTCCTGCTTCTTCTTGGTGCGTTTTGGGAACGGATCAGGGCCCGCGTTCTGCGCCTGATGCCTGGTTTCATCCCGCTGCACCGTCTACCGCCTTCCCAAGTTTAAGGATCACTATGACTGACCTGACCCCTCGCGAAATCGTCTCGGAATTGGACCGTTTCATTATCGGCCAAAAGGATGCCAAACGCGCTGTCGCCGTGGCGCTGCGCAACCGCTGGCGGCGCAAGCAATTGGGCGATGACCTGCGCGATGAGGTTTATCCGAAGAACATCCTGATGATCGGGCCAACGGGCGTCGGCAAAACCGAAATCTCGCGCCGTTTGGCGAAATTGGCGCGCGCACCGTTTCTAAAGGTCGAGGCGACGAAGTTCACGGAAGTTGGCTATGTTGGTCGTGACGTTGAACAGATCATCCGCGATCTGGTCGATACTGCGATCATCGACACCCGCGAACATATGCGCGAAGACGTGAAAGCCAAAGCGCGTGATGCAGCTGAGGAAAGGGTCATCACCGCCGTTGCCGGCACCGACGCACGCGATGCGACGCGCGAAATGTTTCGCAAGAAACTGAAGTCAGGCGAGCTGGATGATACGATCATTGAATTGGAACTGGCCGACAATTCAAACCCGATGGGTGGATTTGAAATCCCCGGCCAACCCGGTGGTATGGGCGGGATGATGAACCTTGGCGATTTATTCGGCAAAGCCATGGGTGGCCGCACCGTCAAGAAACGGATGAGCGTTGCTGACAGCTATGATGCGCTGATCGCTGATGAGGCAGATAAGCTGCTGGATGATGAAACCGTGACGAAAGCCGCACTAGAGGCGGTTGAGCAAAATGGCATCGTCTTTCTTGATGAAATCGACAAGGTCTGCGCGCGTGCAGACGCCCGCGGTGCCGATGTATCGCGCGAAGGCGTGCAGCGTGATCTGCTGCCCTTGATCGAAGGCACGACCGTTTCCACCAAACATGGGCCGATCAAGACAGACCATATCCTGTTCATCGCTTCCGGCGCTTTCCACGTGGCCAAACCATCGGACCTACTGCCAGAATTGCAGGGCCGTCTGCCAATCCGCGTCGAACTGCGTGCGCTGACCGAAGATGACTTCGTGCGCATCCTGACCGAAACAGATAACGCGCTGACCTTGCAATATTCAGCCCTGATGAAAACCGAGGAGGTGACTGTCACCTTCACCGAAGACGGGATCAAAGCATTGGCCAAGATCGCGGCAGAGGTGAACGAAAGCGTCGAAAACATCGGCGCGCGCCGTCTATATACCGTGATTGAACGGGTATTCGAGGATCTGTCCTTTAACGCGCCAGACCGCGCAGGCGATAACATCGCCATTGATGCGGCATTCGTAGAGGAACATCTGGGCGAGCTGTCACGGTCAATGGATGTCAGCCGTTATGTGCTTTGATCAGCGTTTGAGCTGAACCGTCATCACGATTGGCAAGACTGGTCATTTAGGGCTTTCCCACCCGGCCTTGTCAGACCATCAAAGCGGGATGGGCCAACCAACCGGATATCTTGCCTTCATTCGCGCAAACCTACCCTTCCTTGCGACGGGCGCTTTGCTGTCGTTTTTGTCCAGCTTTGGCCAAACTTTCTTTATCTCGATCTTTGGCGGGGAAATTCGTGCCGCATACAATCTGACCAATGGCGAATGGGGTCTGATCTATATGGTCGGCACCGGGGCCTCGGCCTTGCTGATGGTTTTCGCGGGCGGTTTGGCGGATAGGTTTCGGGTGCGCAGCTTAGGGATTATTGTCATCCTGATGCTCGCATCCGCCTGTTTGTTCATGGCTTTCAATGCCGTCGCCGCATTGCTGCCCTTTGTCATCTTCGCGCTGCGCTTCACCGGCCAAGGCATGACCAGCCATGTTGCAACCGTCGCCATGTCGCGCTGGTTCATCGCGACGCGTGGGCGGGCGCTGGCGGTTGCGGCATTCGGTTTCATGCTGGGCGAGGCGACGCTACCGCTGACGATGGTTTGGCTGAAGTCCTTTATCGACTGGCGCACCTTGTGGGTCTGCTTTGCCATCTTTTGTGTCTTGGCATGCTTCGTGCTGTACCGCCTGCTACGATTGGAACGCACACCGCAATCCATGGCAGAAACCACCCAATCCACCGGAATGGGCGGCAAACATTGGACCCGCGCCGAGGCGCTGCGCCACCCGCTATTCTGGGCAATGATCCCGGCGGTCATGTCATTTTCCGGTTTTGGCACAGCCTTTTGGTTTCACCAGGCGCATTTTGCTGAAATCAAGGGCTGGTCTCATCTCGCCCTTGTTTCGGTTTTCCCGCTAGGTACGGCGATGCTGGCGCTATCAACCGTGGCCTATGGCTGGGCCATTGACCGGTTCGGTGCAACCCGGCTTTTGCCGTTTTATCTGATCCCTTATGTCATCGCCTTCATCCTGCATTGGTATGCCCCGTCATTGGGGTGGACGGCACTGGCCGTGGTCTTGATGGGCACGGCAGGCGGCGGTCAGGCGACTTTGCTCAATGCTTGTTGGGCAGAGTTCTATGGCACCAAACATATCGGCGCGATCAAATCGGCAGCCGCTGCACTAATGGTACTGGGTTCTGCTGTTGGTCCCGGCCTTAGTGGGTGGTTGATTGATGAGGGCATCGGGTTTGAAGTGCAGATGTTGGGCTATGCCGCTGTCTTTGCCTTCGCAGCGCTGATCCTGATTATCCCAACCCGCACAGCGCGACGGGCGCTAGCGATTTCGCCTTAGGTAAACATAATAGGCCCCATGACCACCGTGTTTCACATGCGCCGGCGTCACCTGCAAAATTGCCTGCGACAGTGGTGGCAAGGCCAGCCACTGCGGCACCTGATGACGCAAAACACCATGGCGGGTGGGGATCGGACCGCCATCATCACGGTCTTTGCCTTTGCCGGTAATCACCAAAACCAAACGAC
This sequence comes from Pseudomonadota bacterium, assembly GCA_038533095.1. Taxonomy (GTDB): domain Bacteria; phylum Pseudomonadota; class Alphaproteobacteria; order Rhodobacterales; family Rhodobacteraceae; genus Yoonia. The sequence goes on along the minus strand of JBCAZI010000113.1, from coordinate 2,233 downwards.
GACCCATGGATTGCGAACCAAGGATAAATGCCACCAGCTCTGGATGCGCCTCAGCCATTGTCATGCCATGCAGATCGATACGCGCTTCGGGTTTCAGCTTGCCCCGCTTCATCTTGGCAAAAGACTTACTGTCCATGTTCACCGGGGCCGCGGCCAGACGATCAACCAAGGGGCGCATCACATCATGGGTGCGGGCGGTATTTGCCTTTTGCCCGATACGAAAGTCAGGCACCGGTTCGCGGATGACAACGGGTTTCTTTGATTTCTGCTCTGGGATTGGGTCGGGTACCGCCTCAGCCCGCGTGGGGTGCTTCGGGGTGGTGCGTTCTGCAACACGATCCCAGAGCGCACGCTCTTCTGGTGACAGGTTCCGGGGCTTACGCATTAACGTGTCGCCACAATCAAACGATGCGCCATGGTTGCAGGCAAAAGAACAACCATCCGACCACCATCCCTGATCTTGCCTGCCTCGCGCCCAGCTTCATCCCCGGTCCCAAAGAAAATATCAGCCCGCTGTGCCCCTTTGATCGCGGAACCTGTGTCTTGCGCGATCATCAGGCGGTTCATTGGTTCTGCACCTTCCTTTTCGATCCAAACAGGCGCACCCAAAGTGACAAACGCTGGATCGACAGCTATCGAACGACCTTCGGTGATTGACCTATTCATCGCGCCAAGCGGGCCCTGATCGGCGGGCACTTCGCTGACTTCGCGAAAGAACACATAGCTTTCGTTTTCCCACAGCAGTTCGCGGCCCTCCTTGCGGTTTCTGCGAACCCAGTTGCGGATGACCGCGGCGGATACCTGATGCGGTTCAAAAATACCTCGGTCTACCAACGCCATGCCGATGGAGGAATAGTTGCGCCAGTTCTTGCCGCCATATCCGACTCGCATCATCGTGCCATCAGGCAAGCTGATGCGACCTGACCCCTGTATCTGCAGAAAGAACAGATCAACCGGGTCGGTCAGCCAGGCCAGTTCCAGCCCACGCCCCGCCAATGGCTGATCTTCGTCTATCTCACGACGGGTGAAATAGGGCTCACCCGGGACCACATCATCTGGCATGGCGTAAATCGGGTAACGATAGGAAGCGCGCCGCTCGCGTGATCCGGGCAACTGCGGTTCAAAATAACCGGTGAACAGCATTGGTTCACCATCTTCGATCAAGACGGGGCGAAAGAAATTCTCAAAGAACCCGCGCGGTTCGGGGTTTGTCTTGGCAAATTCGCATAAGATGGCCCATTGCCGGTCATCCATATCACGGCAGGTGTTGGTAAAAACGTCAAAGGCGGCCTGATGATCATCATCAGCCCACCCTTTCAAATCATCAAAACCCAATTGGGTATATGTCGGTTCGGCCATTGCGCTGCCTGCCAGTGTTAGTGAAAGGCCAAACCGCAAAACCCATGTGAGGATCATTCGCCAGTGGCAACAAGCCGCCAGTTAGGATCGCCTGCATCCATCTTGCGTGAGAACGTCCAGGTGTCTTTCTGGCGTTTGATCTCAGTCTCGCTGCCTTCGATGATATCACCGGCATTGTCGCGCACAACTGATGTCATTTCAGACTTAAAGCGCACCGAAATTTCACCCTCTTTCGAGAATTCATCGAACACCGCTTCGGTCAATTCCATATCGCTGATACCGATGAATTTCGCATCAATGGTCAGGCCCTGACGCTGGCGCTCATCCACGACAGAGGCAAAAGCCTCATACACATCTTCCGAGATGAACGGCACGATCTCGTCCAAATCCCCGTTTTCAAAAGCCATCAGGATCATCTCATAGGCGCCACGGGCACCGCCAAGAAACTCGCTGACGTTGAACGACGGATCAACGCGCTTCATGCTGGCAAGTGCTTTGGCAGAGGCAGACCCTTCCTCCACATGATCGGTGATATCCAGATCGGGACCACCTTCGATCACGTCAAAATCGGGCTTTCCAACACGGGCCGCAGGCTCTGGCCGGGTCACAGCCGGTTTTTCGAAACCTTCACGCGTGCCCAACACGCCGCGCAGGCGCAAAATCAAGAAAACAGCGATGCCAGCAAGCACCAAAAGCTGAATAAGCGGAGAGTTCATTTTGACCTCATTCAGGGGAAGGCATGGAAACACGCCCTTTCGGTCCTTATGTAGGTCGCAGGCGGGGCTGAGTCCACCTTACCCCCGCAGATGTTATGAAAGGCCTTAGCTGATGTGGCTGTTAATCGCATTTATCGCGGTCCCGATGATCGAAATCG
>JBCAZI010000112.1:0-7517 GCA_038533095.1 Pseudomonadota bacterium | reverse complement strand
GATGGCTTGGCCCGCTTCGATTGCGATAACCTTACCTTTGACAACCGCTTCAATCGCGATGATGTCCATTTCGAAGCTTTCATTCAGGAGTGCTTCAAACTCTTCCATTGTGTTAGCCATGTGGCGTCGTTTTCCTAACGTTTGGTTTTATACGGGCCGTGCGGTTGTCTCCGCCGGTCTTTGAGGTTTCAGTTGGTCGCAAGCCCCACTGCGGAACATAAAACAACAGGGCCGGTTGCTCACCGACCCCGCTCAAGTCTCACGTCCGCGCCTGTCTCGACACTTCGACAGGGCGGCGTATAGGCGGGAATAGGTATGTTTGCAAGGGGGTTTGGTTCGGTGCCGTCCTGCCGCACCTCCACATAAATGAAACGGGCGGCATCCCAACAAGGATGCCGCCCGTTTTTCGAGAAGCCTTGTTCTTTAGCGGAACAGCAAACGGTCCTGCAGCGCGTCAAGATCCGCTTTATATGACATCAGTGCGGCGTCTGCATCGACACCCATCGCGCTGACGACATTCTTCCATTCCGCATTACGCATATCGGAATAGGTTTGCAGCTCACCCATCAGATCATCGCCGGCTTTCACGGCCCGCAGACCCGTTTCGATCATATGAGAGCGATGACCATTGTCGAAGACGTCCCAGGATGCTGAACGATGGGCCAGATATTCGCCCGACACTTCGGAGATTGCCGCCTGATCTGCTGGGGAAATGCGGCTCCAGGCCTCATTGGACAATACGACCGAGAACGTGGGCGTATACATGCCGTAATCTACCTCGGTCACCGTGCGCTCTGGCGTCCAAACACCAACTGCGCGCGCCGCGCCATGGGCCATAAAGAAGGTCAATGTGCCGTTCTGCGCTTCGTTCTGCGCCATCAGCTGTTTTTCGGTTTCTTCACGCACAATCGCAGGTCCGCGTGTATCCAAACCGGCAAAATATGGGATGGCATAGTTATTTGCTTCGGCAATGTTTTCCTCTGACATCGCAGGTTCGCCATCCAGACGCCAAATATGGGCAGCGGGTGCGGCGACAAAACCCATCAGCTTTGCTTCGGCAAAGTAGTCTGTCTCAGCAAGGTAGTTTTCATGCAGGTTCCACAAAGACACCGCCGTCTGCTCGGCAGAACCGCCCATGAGTGGTGTCATGGGCAGTTGCAGGACAGGGTGGGATGCTTCCAGATAACCGTTGAAGACATAGGCACCGTCGACCTGCCCCGACGTGACAAGATCAAGCTGTACCTTGGGGTCCTGATTGACCTCTTCAGGATCAATGAACTGGACACGGCCATCAGTGACTTCTGTGATCTGATCAAGGTAGATATCGATGATCCCGCTGTTGATCACAAATTTGGGGTTCGACGCTTTGTTGAACGTCAAGATGACGGGCCCGTCTCGCGTCACCGCGACGACGGTTTCTTCCGTTTCGGTAGCAGGCGCTGCGGCGGGTGCCTCCTGCGCAACAACAGTGTCACCGCCCTGACATGGAATGTCGAAACGCTGGCCGATTTGGATCAGGTTGGGATTGTTGCCAATCGTGCTGCGGTTCGCATCATAGATGATGCCAAAGGCGGCTGTGCCATAAGCACGATTGCTGATTTGGCTCAGCGTATCGCCACTGACAACCACATAAGGTACGCCGCAGGCGATGTCGCCCGCGTTGGATTGCGCAAGTGCTGCAAATGGAAATGATGCAAGGGTGATGGTGGCCAGAACACTGGCCCGGGTGGTGCTTTTCATACTTAGTCCAATCGTTACGAACAGGGTTATTTCAACGCGGCTCAACTGAACCGCGTCATGGGAGTAAAATAACAGTTGTCGTAGGACTTTGGCGGCAATATGGCCAAACCGGTCCGTTTTCTTAACGTAAGGTCAATTGCCTCATTTTCCGCGGCGGTTGACCCCCTCAGCGCGTCAAAACCAACATCAGATACGTATTGTTCTTGGCAAAATCCGCAGCATTCCGCGTCTTTTGGTTCAACCGTTGATCCAACCGTGCACGTTTGCGTGGGCTCAGCAACCTGCGCCATACCCAATGGACAGTTTTCCGTGTCTTGGGCCGTTGCAGTGCCATCTGCGCATCCACCCGCTGCCCGGCGTAGCCGATGACGTTGAACAATCCCTGTTCCAGATCAATAGATGGGGCGACCTCTTTGGTGATATCAATCTCTTGGCTGACCTGCAGGCCCAGCGATTGCACAAGATCGCGAAAAGACAAAATCGGATGCCCCCCACCCGCCGTGGCCTGCACGGGATCGGGCGCAAAACCTTCGCTGCGAAAGCAATCTGCGATCACGATACGGCCATCCGGCGCCAAAAGCGTGAGGCATTTTGCAATACCCTGATCCAAAGGGATATACTGAAAGCTTTCTGAAAAGAGGCACACATCAAACGGGCCTTCCAGTTGCGCATCCTGAAACGTCGCCTCATGCACCACGGCTTGTGGTGCATTTTCGCGGCAACGGCTGGCCAAAAATGCGCTGGGGATGACAATTTCGACCTCATGGCCCAATGCGATCAGCTTGCGTGCCGTCTCGCCCGCCCCACCGCCGATGTCCAGGATCCGGCAAGGCTTGTCTGGCAGGCGTTCAAGCATCAAATCAGTATAGGCAGACTGAGCTGCACCAAAGTTTGCAGCACAAACATCCAACCCAACCCAATAGCCGTAATGCAGGTTCTCAGCCCCTGTCAGCCATTTCGAAAACGCCAGCCCGATATCCAGACCCAAGCTGCGCGTATCTATCTTTTTGCGTGCCATAACAGTTCGGTAATCGAAAGATGGGCCCCGCGAAAGAAAAATTCATCCCCGATGCGATCAGCAACGATGGTGTTGCATTTACATACGGTCCAATGCGCCTTGCACCGCCGCAAAATAGGCCCCCACCTGCGCCCCATCCACCAGCGCATGATGCACCTCTAGCGTCATCGCCATATCCCAGCGCCCATCCTTTTCCATAAACTTGCCCCAGGTCACCCGTGGGATGCAGTCATCAGGGCCGGGCAAAGCATTGTTGATCGCAGTATAGTCCAGCCATGGCATGCAGGATAGATAGGCCAGATCATCACGTTCACCGCTATTGGCCTGGAGCGTGCCTCCCTTTGCGACCTCGTCAATCAAGGCCTTTGCTTGCGCATCAAAGCGGGCAAAATCATCCACGAAGGGCACATAGGCATAGCCAAATGTACCTGCGTCCGTCGGCACCGTCATCGACAAAGTCACCATGTCATGGGCCACGACGACATCACCGCGAAAGCGCATGCAAAGCTCAGGCACGGCATGCAGGCCGGCACCTATGGCATAAAGACAGGCGCGATAGGGTGATAGGCCATCCGCCTTGCGCGCCATCAGCCGGGTGACATCCAAACGGCTGGTCGTCGCATAATGCGGCTGCTGATAGCTGCGAAAGAAATGGAACTGCGCCGCACGCGGCCAAGTTTCAAGATCAACGATTTGGTAGGTCATGACACCAGTCGTGTCAGATTTCTTCGCCCTGCTCCAGCAGTCTTTCGATCAATTCGCGTTGCAGATCACCGCTGTCGCCGCTGCCAAACTGCCCTGCCCCGCTGCTGTAAAGCGAGCCATAGGTCTTGGCGACATTCACTGTCTGCGCCACACCGGAAATAAACTGATCGCGTTCCAGTTCTTTGAACGGATGCAGGAATACGCCCCACAACTGGCCACGCGCTACGGCATAGCGGGCATCCAAAGCACTGTCGAAATTGGCCTGCATCACGCGCTGCATCTCTTCAGCCGTCATCGTTTCGGCTGACCGGATCGGGACCATCGCGCGCATCCGGTTGGCCCGCACGTCGGTGACAATCAGAACCGGAATATCATCAATGGTCAGCGAAAACCCCGCACCAGAGATTTGCGCATCAGGATCTAGCGCCAGCACGATCTCTGCCATGCGCGGCAATGTCATATGGGGTTCGGCCTCTTGTGCGTGAACAGAGGCGGGCAGCAAAAATGCGATAAAGGCGAAAATACGGATCATGGGACAACTCCTTGTTGCACCATCCTAGGCCAGCTATTCCCATCCCAGCAACGCAAGCTTTGGTGAGCCATTGCAACATCGCACTTAGGCGCGGGCGGCATCCACAATCTTGATCGCCGCAGCAATCGCTTGCTCCGCAGTCAGGTCTGACGTGTCCAACAACACTGCGTCATCTGCTGGCACCAAAGGGGCCGCCGCGCGGTTGCGATCACGATCATCGCGCTCCTTTACGTCTGCCAGAACAGTGGCAAACTGCACATCCATGCCCTTGGCCGATAGTTCCTGAAACCGGCGCTCTGCCCGGCATTCCGCACTGGCGGTGACAAACAGTTTCACATCCGCACCAGGGCAGATCACCGTGCCGATGTCGCGCCCATCCAGAACCGCACCACCATCACGGGCCGCAAAACCACGCTGAAAGGCCACCAAAGCGGCACGGACTTCCGCAATGACAGCAACCTCACTGGCGGCCTGGGCCACTTGCGGGGTGCGCAGACTGTCATCTTCCAGATCACGCGGGTCCAGCGCCTTTGCCGCAGCAATCGGCGCGGCACCCGCGATGACCTTGGCCCCAACGGCACGGTACAACAGACCGGTATCCAGATGTGCAAAACCAAAATGCGCTGCCACCGCCTTGGAAATCGTGCCCTTGCCTGCGGCGGCAGGACCATCGATTGCGACGGTAAAGCTCATGTATTGGTCCGTACGATCTGGGCACCCAGACCGGCCATCAAATCCTCAAAAATTGGGAAAGAGGTCGCAATCGGGCTGCCGTCATCAACACTCATCGGCTTTTGGGTGGCCATGCCCATCACCATAAAGGCCATCGCGATGCGGTGATCCAATTGGCTAGCCACGGTCGCACCACCGAGCACATTGCCATGGCCCAGCCCGGTGACTTTCCACCAATCGGGGCCTTCATCAACGGTGACACCGGAAGCGCGCAGGCCTTTGGCCATCGCATCAATCCGGTCGCTTTCTTTGACGCGCAGTTCTTTAACGCCCTGCATGTCAGTAACGCCTTCCGCAAAACTCGCCACGACAGACAGCACCGGATATTCATCAATCATGCTGGCGGCGCGTGCTGGCGGCACAGCGATGCCTTTGAGATCAGGCGAAAAGCGCGCACGCAGATCGGCCACAGGCTCGCCGCCTTCCTCGCGCATATTCTCATAGGTCAGGTCAGCGCCCATCTCTTGCAAAGTGGTAAAAAGCCCCGCACGGGTTGGGTTCAAACCGATATTGGGCACCAGCACATCCGAACCGGGGGTGATAATCGCCGCACAAACCGGGAAAGCGGCAGAGGAAGGATCGCGCGGCACAACAATGGTTTGCGGCGTCAGCTCCGGTTGGCCATCCAGCGTGATCACGCGGCCCTCCTCCGTCTGTTCCACAGTCAACGCCGCACCAAAGCCCTGCAACATCCGCTCTGTATGATCGCGGGTCGCCTCCTTCTCGATCACAACAGTCTGACCAGGGGCATTCAAACCCGCCAGCAGCACGGCAGACTTCACTTGCGCAGAGGGCACAGGAACGACATAGCGCACCGGCACCGGATCAACGGCACCCGCCAAAGTCATCGGCAAACGGCCCCCTTCGCGACCAACGGCCTGGGTACCAAACAAGGCCAGCGGATCGGTCACACGACCCATGGGGCGGCCATTCAATGATGCATCGCCAGTGAATGTCGCCGTGATCGGACAGGTGGCCATCGCACCCATGATCAAACGGACGCCAGTACCGGAATTGCCGCAGTCAATCACTTGCGCGGGCTCCGCAAAACCACCGACACCCACACCGGTCACTGTCCATTCGCCAGCGCCATAATTGGTCACCGTCGCGCCAAAGGCCTCCATCGCGCGGCCCGTGTCCAGCACATCCTCACCTTCGAGCAGTCCGGTGATATGGGTCTCGCCCACACACATCGCGCCCAAGATCAAAGACCGATGCGAAATCGACTTGTCGCCGGGGACATGCGCCTCACCCGTCAATGGGCCACAAGGGCGCGAGGTCATGGGGATGGGCGTGCCGTGGCCGGACATAAGATGTTCCTTCATTCTTCCGTTCGCGTGATAGCGCAGGGTCAAGGCAGGGTCCATCGCCCCCTGCTTCATCTCGGCCAAAAAACTCCCCCCGGAGGGTCCCGATCTCACAGCCTGCGAAAGGTCAGATAATGGGGGGTACGGCCCTCACGCAGGGCCTTTTGCTCATAGCGGGTGGAGAGCCAGTCATCCCATGGCGCGCGCCAATCGGCAGGGCCCTCTGCCAACCATTCAAAACCATGGGCAGGCACCTGTTCCAACGTCTGGCGGACATAGTCCTTGATATCCGTGGCCACGCGCAGCTCTGCCCCAGTTTTCATCACACGGTGCAGCGGGGCCAAATGCTCTGGTGTGACAAAACGGCGGCGGTGATGGCGTTTCTTGGGCCAGGGATCAGGGTAGTTGAGGAACACTTTCGACAGGCTCGCATCTGGCAGCACGTCAAACAAATCTCGGACATCGCCAGGGTGGACACGCAGGTTATCAACATCGGCCTTGCGGATCTTGCCCAAGAGCATGGCAACGCCATTGATAAAGGGCTCGCAGCCAATTAAGCCCACATCCGGGTAGGCCTCGGCCATATGAACAAGATGTTCACCCCCGCCAAAGCCAACCTCAAGCCAAACATCCTTGCTACCAAAGACGGCCGCTAAATCCAAAGGGGTGCGATCAGGGTTCTCTTCCCATCCGATAGCCCCGGGGGACAGTGGGGCGAGGTCATTTTCAAGGTAGTCGTGCTGTGAGGCGCGAATGGTCTTGCCCTTGAAGCGGCCATAGAAATTACGCCATGGGGCACCAGAGGGGTGGTTGGTTTTGCTCATGGGGCGGGCTTTAGCAAGCAGGGCGGCCTTGCGCAATCGTGTGGGTGGATCGTGATCCACCTTACCTGCAGCAACACAAAGCGGGCCGTCATGTAAGGTGGGTCTTGACCCACCCGACCCGTCACACGGCGCGCTTCAGCGCCTCTACCAGATCGGTGCGTTCCCAGCTGAACCCACCATCTGCATCCGGCGCGCGGCCAAAATGGCCGTAAGCGGCAGTGCGTTCGTAGATCGGCTTGTTCAGCCCCAGATGCTGGCGGATGCCGCGCGGCGTCAGGTCCATCACATCTGCAATCGCGCGCTCAATCACCGCAGGTTCAACCTCGCCCGTGCCATGGGTATCTGCGTAAATGGACAATGGCTTGGCCACACCAATCGCATAGCTCAGCTGAATGGTGCAGCGTTCAGCCATGCCGGCGGCCACGACATTCTTGGCCAGATAGCGCGACACATAGGCGGCAGAGCGATCAACCTTGGTTGGATCCTTGCCAGAGAATGCGCCACCCCCATGCGGGGCCGCACCGCCATAGGTGTCCACAATAATCTTGCGCCCTGTCAGGCCCGCATCGCCATCAGGGCCGCCGATCACAAATGTTCCGGTGGGATTCACCCACCATTCGGTCTGCGGCGTGATCAGACCCTCTGGCAGAACCTCGCGA
>JBCAZI010000111.1:0-7808 GCA_038533095.1 Pseudomonadota bacterium | reverse complement strand
GCGTGGCCTGCGGCACTTCTGCCCAGGCTTTCACCTGCGCACCCTTGGACGGCCCATGCACGGCCAAAAACCGCGCGCAACGCAGCGCATCTTGCCGGTATCCTGTGATAATCCCGTGCCGCGTGGTACCCCCATCGTTAGGGTCGCCCTGCAACCGGTCAAACGCCCGCAACAGCCGCGTCTTTTTCTTCTTTGATTGGCGCGCGGCATAAGGGCCCGGGTCGGCCAAGACCTCCACAAACCCATCGCGCAGGCGGACGGTCATGACACCTAGGCCCGCGCGGCGGGCCAGTTTCACATTGGCCTTCAGCGCCTTGGGTTTTCCACCGGCAGGCACGGCCAAATACACATGATCCGTGGTCAATAACCGTTCCACCCCTTGGTGGAATAGCGCCAGTGAAAACCCCAGTTTCAGCTCAACCACCACCAGATCATCGCCGCGGCGGCCCACGACATCAGCCGCCCCAACTTCGCCCTTCACCTCGTAGCCTTGCCGTTGCAGGTAGGCTTTGATGGGGGGATATAGATCGGCCTCGCGCGGCATGGATGCTCCTTTGCGCGCAGCCAAATGGAAAATCCGCGCGGTGACAAGCCCCGCCACCCGTTGGTGGCGGGGCCCTTTGCTATCTGCCGCCCAAACGACCGGGGAACTTTGGCGGTCTGCGGTCAAACCGTTTGTCACGGGCTGGACCCGCGGCGCGCGGCGGCACGCCTTTCGGGTCCGGCCGTGCAGCGCGGCGGTTTTTGGGTTGGGGCATAGGGGCAAGACCCGGCTTGCGGGGCTTTGGTGTTTTACGGGGCATAAAATGCACCTTTCATCTGAAAATCATCATGGGGCCAATAGGCCCAGGGCAGTGCGCCAAAAGGGCGTTACAGCATCATGTCCATTGTCAGGGTGCTCCTCTGGCAGGAATACGTGGGACGGGTGCGGGCGGGTTAAGCGTGCTTGTCCATCGTCAGCGTCCTCCTGTTTGAGTGAGAGCAGGATACATCACCGCCCCATTCCGGTCAAACGCACAGGATGGGGTGACAGTCAGAACGCACACTTCTATATACGGGCCAAATGTGACCCCTTTGAAAGTGACACCCATGACAACGCTCGTATTTGGCCATAAATCCCCTGACACCGACAGCACCGGTTCACCCCTGATCTGGGAATGGTTCCTGAACCACACCGGAATCGCAGCGAAAGCCGCCCTTTTGGGGGACCCCAATTCTGAGGCCGCTTTCGTGGCCAAGCGTTGGGGGTTTGAATTGCCCGAAATCATCAAGGACGTGGACGACGACCAATCCTGCGTCATCGTCGATACCAACAACCCCGCTGAACTGCCTGCCAATATCAACAACGCCGATGTGCTGGCGATCATCGACCACCACAAGCTGGCAGGTGGGCTAGAGACAAAGAACCCCATCAACATCACCGTGCGCCCGCTGGCCTGCACCGCCACGATCATGCATCAGATGATGGGCGAACACGCGGGGCATATGCCCGAAGGCATTAAGGGTCTGATGCTGTCCTGCATCCTGTCCGACACGCTGGCCTTCCGTTCGCCCACCACAACCGAAGTTGACAAGGAATTGGCCGAAACCCTGGCCAAGGACCTCGGGATTGATATCGAGGCCTACGCGGGCGAGATGTTTGAAGCGAAATCCGATGTCTCTGCCTTCTCTGACGCCGAATTGCTGCGGATGGATAGCAAGGAATATGCCGTTGACGGTAAAAAATTCCGCGTCTCTGTGTTGGAAACCACAACACCGGGCATCGTGCTGGACCGCAAGGACAGCCTGATGAAGGAAATGCCAAAGGTCGCCAAGGCCGATAAGGTAGATGAGGTGCTGCTCTTCGTGGTCGACATCATCAAGGAAGAAGCCACGATGCTGATCCCCAATGATCTGGTCAAAACCGTCGCCGAAAAATCCTTTGATGCGACGGTTGAGGGCGACAGCGTGGTTCTGCCCGGCATCATGAGCCGGAAGAAGCAGATCATCCCCGCGCTCAAGGTCTGATCTAACGCGGTCCCGGCGGCACCGGGACCGTCCAATTCCATACAGCTGTACGTACAGGATATGTACGGGTTCTGTACGCGGTCCATACCGCTCATAAAGGTGAACATATGACCCAGATTATCGACCAATTCGCCGACATCTCGGGCCAATATGACGCCGCTTTTGTGGACCTGTGGGGATGCATGCACAACGGAATAGCGGCCTTGCCCGATGCCGTGGCCGCCATGCAGAACTACCGTTCAGCGGGCGGTATTGTGGTGCTGGTCACCAACTCTCCCCGCCCATGGGATAGTGTTGCGCATCAAATTAACGGGTTGGGCGTGCCCGATGATGCATGGGACGCCATTGCAACCTCGGGCGACAGCGCCCGCGCGGCGATGTTTCAGGGCATTGTTGGCGAAAAAATCTGGTTCATGGGCGAAAGCCCACGCGACGATGATTTCTTCAAGCCCCTGCAAATCATTGATAATCCAGTGAACATTCAGAAAGTGCCGCTGGACCAGGCAGAGGGTATCGTCTGTTGCGGCCCCTTTGATCCGCTGGCCGATGTCGATGTGAACCGGCCAGAGTTTCTTTTTGCCAAGCAAAAGGGGCTCAAGCTTTTGTGCGCCAACCCGGATATCATCGTGGACCGGGGCGAGGTGCGCGAATGGTGTGCAGGCGCATTGGCGGCGCTTTATACGGAAATGGGGGGCGAGAGCCTCTATTTCGGCAAGCCCCATCCACCCATTTATGACCTCGCGCGCCGCAGGCTCGCTGCGTTAACGCATGCGCCATCTGATCCGTGTATCATTGCCATCGGCGATGGCATCGGCACCGATATTCTGGGTGGCATGCAGGAAGACATCGACACGCTGTTTATCTCTGGCGGTTTGGCCGCGAAAGAAACCAAAACGGACCGCCAGCCTGATCCAGCGGCTTTGCAGTCCTATCTTGACGATGCCCAGACCAGCACGACCTACACAATCGGGCAATTGCGCTAGAGGAATCACTTGATCTTTCTGCATCCGCGAAGTAATAAAATTTCAATATCGCTATGACAACGGATTTTTTGTTACTTAATGGAGCTTGGCATGCTGGATAACGCACCTCGCGGAACAATCTGCATCGAAGATATCGAAATCGGCATGACCCGATCGCTTCGCAAGGTGATCACTGACCGGGATATTGAGATGTTTTCCGAGGTCTCGACAGACCGGAACCCAGTGCATCTGGATGAGGACTATGCGCAGGACACGATCTTTGGCGGGCGCATCGCGCATGGGATGCTGACGGCGGGTTTGGTGAGCGCTGTGATTGGTGAACAACTGCCGGGCCATGGTACGGTGTACCTAGGTCAAAGCCTGAAATTCCTCGCCCCTGTGCGGCCCGGCGACATGGTTCTGGCCGAGGTAGAAGTGACCGAGATTGATCATTCCAAACGCCGGGTGACGATGAACACCCGCTGTCTGGTCAATGATAAAAAGGTACTGGTCGGCGATGCGACTGTGCTCGCCCCATCGCGGAAATTCGACTAGCGCTTATCCAGCCTCCGGCTTTCTGCGCGCAGAGGGCCGTGAGGGCTTATAAGCGGTGCTTGCACGGCCCCGCAGCGTCAGTTACGCAAAGCCATGCGCATCATTCGTGACACCGTTTTCATTGATCCTGCCGACCGTGGCGCCGCCGCCGCGATTGGCAATTTCGATGGTGTCCATATCGGTCATCAGGCCGTCATCGATCTGACGCGCGATGCGGCCAAAGCCGCCGATGCGCCCTTAGGCATCATGACATTTGAACCTCACCCGCGCAGCTATTTCTCGCGCGATCCCAAGCCCTTCCGCCTGATGAACGCCGAAGCACGCGCCAATCGTTTGGCCAAACTGGGCGTTCAGAAATTATACGAAGTACCCTTCAACGCAGCCCTTGCCAGCCTGACGCCCCGCGATTTCGCGCAGGACATCATCGCCGATCAATTGGGTCTGAAACACGTGGTTGTCGGAGCTGATTTCTGCTTTGGCAAAGACCGCGCCGGGACTGTCGCGCACCTGCAAGACTTCGGTGCCGAAAAGGGTTTTGGCGTCACTATCGCCCCTATCGTTACAATCGACACAGCGAACGTATCCTCAACAGCGATCCGGCAGGCACTGACCGATGGTAAACCGCGCGATGCAGCTGCCATGCTGGGCCATTGGCACCGGATCGAGGGCGAGGTTATTCGCGGTGACCAGCGCGGGCGTGATCTGGGTTATCCCACCGCCAATATGTCCATCACCGGCCTGCATCCGCCCAAGTTTGGCGTCTATGCAGTGAAGGTCGATGTGCTGGATGGCCCACATCAAGGCACCTACGATGGGGCTGCCTCTATCGGCGTGCGCCCGATGTTTGGTGAAAACGTGCCGAATTGCGAGACCTTCATCTTCGATTTCAAAGGCGATCTCTACGGCGCGACCCTATCGGTCGCTCTGGTTGATTTCCTGCGCCCAGAACTCAAGTTCGATGGGCTGGAGGCGCTGATCACCCAAATGGATGCTGACTGCGATCAGGCACGCGGGATATTGGCCAATGTCCGCTGAAATCCCCCGCGACGGCCTGACCCCACACTTTTGGGAAACCAAAAAGATGGGCGATCTGAATCAAGAAGAATGGGAGGCCCTCTGCGACGGCTGTGGCAAATGCTGCCTGAACAAGCTGGAGGATGACGACGGCACCGTCGCATTGACCCGCATTTCCTGCCGTCTTCTGGATGGCGAAAGTTGTTTGTGCAGCAACTATATCAACCGCCATCGCTATGTGCCTGAATGTATCGTCCTGACGCCTAAGACAATCGTTGATAACCTCTATTGGTTGCCGATGACCTGCGGTTATCGCCTGATCCACGAAGGCCGCCCACTTTATGATTGGCATCCGCTGATCTCTGGCGATCCGGCGTCAGTGCATGAGGCTGGCGTGTCGGTGAAAGGCATGACGATCCCTGAAATGAACGTCGATGAAGATGACTGGGACGACCATATAATTGAGGAGCCGCTCTAGCATGTATTTCGCATCTGATAACGCTGGGCCCGCCCATCCAAAAGTGATGGAGGCGATGGTTGCCGCAAACGCAGGCTACGCCATGGGCTATGGCGCGGACCCGATTATGGATCAAGTGCGCGCCCAAGTCCGCGAGATTTTCGAAGCGCCCGAGGCCGCCGTCTATCTGGTGATCAACGGCACGGCCGCGAATTCCGTGTTGCTGGGTGCGATGACCAATCCGTGGGACACGGTTTTTTGTTCTGATTGCGCGCACATCCACGAAGATGAATGCAACGCGCCAGAATTCTACACCGGGGCCAAGCTGACGCTTGTGCCGACGGTGGATGGCAAGATGACGGCTGATGGCTTGCGCGAAAAGATCATGGGAGAGCAAACCCGCGGTGTCCACGGCCCCCAACGTGGCCCATTGTCGATCACACAAGTGACCGAAAAGGGGACGATATACAGCCTTGATGACATCCGCGCGCTAACGACCACTGCGCAAGAATTCGGCATGCAAACCCATCTGGATGGTGCCCGTTTTGCCAATGCGCTGGTCGCGTTGGATTGCACGCCTGCCGAGATGACGTGGAAAGCAGGCATTGATACCGTCAGCTTTGGTGGCACCAAGAATGGCCTTCTAGGGGTTGAGGCGTGTGTGATTTTCAACCCCGATATTGCCTGGGAATTCGAGCTGCGGCGCAAGCGCGGTGGGCATTTGCTGTCCAAACACCGTTATCTGTCAGCGCAGATGCAGGCCTATCTGGCCGATGATTTATGGCTGGATATGGCACGCGCGGCCAATGCGCGCTGCGCGCAATTGGCCGAAGGTCTGCGCGCCCATAACATCGCCAGGATGCTGTATGAGCCGCAAGCTAATATGATCTTCTTCGCCGCGCCGCGTCGTGAACACAAGCGCATGTTGGATGCGGGTGCGGTGTACTATGTGATGAATGGCGATCATCAGACAGGCGACCCAGAAGAGCTGCTGATCGGGCGGCTGGTCTGCGATTGGTCAATGACTGAAGATGGCGTCAGCCAGTTTTTGGATCTGCTGCACAGATAATTGCCGCGACTGCCTCGGCATGTGTCAAAGGCACCATATGCGCGGCACCCGCGATGACGTGATCGGTCGCCCTCGGGAGGCGCTGCTCCAACGCTTGATGGATGGCCTTGATCACCGGTTGCGTATCCGCACCACGGATCAGGGTCACTGGGATGTTCAACGCGCCCAAGCGTTCAGCAGATATGATACCATCCGCGTCTTCCTCAATCGGTGCCGCACCTGCCACGATCAGGTGAATGCGCTGAGTCAGCTTGGCCTGTATCCGTGTGGGGATATCGGCCCAGGGGTTTGCCCCCCATAAGTCATTGAACACTTCTGCCGCGCGCGCCTCATCCCCTGCCAGCATCGCGCCGACGAAAGGGCGGAAGACTTTAGCGTGCTGCGCATGTTCGCCCGTGCCTTTTGCGGCGGCGAAATAGACAGGTTCGATCAGGGTCAAACGGTTCACCAAATCAGGGCGCTCGACCGCCAGCCGCAAAGCGGCCGTTCCCCCAAAGGAATGCCCAACCACATGGGTTGGCCCATCACAGCAAGCCGCAATCGCATCGGCCACCAGCGTTTGATAATCCCGTTTGCCGTCCCAATCATCGCTGCGCCCATGCCCGGGCATATCGAGCAAGGTGACTTGCCCATCAACGGCCTGCGCCAAAGGCAACAAGGGGGCATGGCTGGACAAGGCGCAATGGACCATCACGACAGGGGCACCAGCCCCCATCGTCACGCTATGAATTTGATGGCCCGAGACCTCTGGCACTAAAGCTTGCCAGCCAGATAGGCATCCAGATCGTCAATCCGGTCCTCTCCCCAGAAACGCTGATCTGTGTCGGTGATAAAGAAAGGTGCGCCAAAGGCCCCCGCATTCACAGCATCTTCGAGGTTCTTGGCGAAAGTATCAGCGGCGGTCAGCATATCCTTATCTGCCAAAGCCGGATCAAGCCCGCATTTTTCCAGACAATCGCGCACAACGTCATCCTGGCTGATATCACGCTCCTCCGCCCAGCAGGCGGCGCCAAAGGCTTTCACCAGTTCGGCCACATCATGCCCTGCGTTCTGTGCCGCAATAATGGCGTAAGCAGACGGCGCACCATTGGTTGGCCAGAACATAGGCTTCAGGTTCAGCGGCATGCCCAGCCCCTTGGACCGGCGCGCCATATCCTGCAGGCGATATTCCTGCCGATTGGGGTGGCGGTCCTTGGGGGGCACCCCGCCGGTCCGCCCAAACAGCGCCATGATATCCAGCGGCTTATAGGTGATCGTGGCCCCATGCTTTTTCGCAATCTCCGCCGGGCGTGTCCCGCTCAGGTAGGTAAATGGCGAAAGGGTAGCGAAGTAATAGTCGATATGGGGCATTTTGCGGCTCCTTTGGCTGCTGAATTCTTTGCGAGACGGTAAGCTTGTGTTACCCGGTGTCAACGCCACGATTCTGTTACATTGCTGTACCAGCCCCTTCTGCCAAAGGACCCTTCCCATGCCCACAATGATCGAGCCCAAGCTGATTTCCGGTAACGCCAATCAGCCCCTCGCCACATCTATTGCGCGTCGCATGTCGATGCATCGTGGTATGGAAGTGGGGCTATGCGATGCCCGCGTCGAACGGTTCAACGATGGTGAGATTTTCGTGGAAGTTTTCGAAAATGTGCGCGGCGAGGATATGTATGTGGTCCAGCCCACCTCGAACCCCGCCAACGACAATCTGATGGAGCTGTTGATCATCGCTGATGCGCTGCGCCGGTCGTCCGCAGCG
>JBCAZI010000110.1:0-7966 GCA_038533095.1 Pseudomonadota bacterium | reverse complement strand
ATCCGTTCGGGCCCACGATCGCGGTGACCTGACCGGGTTTTGCGGTGAAGTCGACGCCATGTAGGATCGGTGTTTTGCCGATCTGTACTTGAATGTCGCGCGCGCTGATCATGCTCTATAGATCCACCAAGCCGCGCCGACGCAGCAGTATCCACAGGAATACCGGCGCACCGATCACCGCCGTCACGATCCCGATCGGCAGCTCTGCCGGCGCAATGATCAGACGGCTGATAATATCCGCGCCCAGCAACAGCGTTGCCCCCAGCAGTGCTGCATTCACCAATAGGGTTTCGTGATCTGGTCCAGTGGCCAATCGCAACAGATGCGGCACGACGATACCGATAAAACCGATGCCACCGGAAACGGCGACGGCCGCCCCCGTCGCTGCGGCGACGATCAGGATCGAGGCAGATTTTAGCCGTTGCACCGGGATGCCAAGATGCGCAGCCGTCGCCTCACCCAAGGCCAGACCGTTCAGACCCCGCCCCAAAAACAGCGATGCGATGATGGCGATGACAATCAAAGGACCTGCAACAATAACTTTGGACCAGGTCGCGCCGGTTAACGATCCGAGCCCCCAAAAGGTAAGATCTCTGAGTTGTTGATCATCGGCCTTGAAGATGATGATGCCAGCCATCGCGGCTGTAAGCGCTGCCAGTGCAATCCCAGCCAGGAGCATTGTCGCGACTGAAGTTCTGCCGCGTCGCGTCGATACGCGGTAAAGAACAATGATGACAAGCCAGGCACCAAAGAAGGCAGAGATCGGCACCATGCCATCGCCAAGGCTGGCACTGAGCCAAACCGGATAATAAGCGCCCAAAACGATGGCCGTGATGGCGCCAAAGCTTGCGCCTGCGCTGACCCCCACCAAACCGGGATCGGCCAGAGGGTTGCGAAACAGCCCTTGCATCACCGCGCCCGTGACAGCAAGGGCCGCTCCCACAGCAATCCCTAAAATCAGCCGGGGCATCCGAATATCCCACAATACGACCCGCTCCATTGCGGTCAGAGGTTCACCATTGAACATCTTGGCCATAGCCCCCCAAAGTGAGGTACCTGTGGGCCCGGTCGCCAGGCTGATGACAGAAACAACGGCCAGCAACAGGGCCAACCAGATATGCGCCTGCCGGGCACGGCCGCGCCGGTCGGTGGGTGTTGCCAAGCCGGATATATTGTCTGCTACAGCCATCTTAGCTGTCGTAAAGAGCCGCGTTCAGATCAAGCACAGCGTCTGCAGTACGCGGTCCGAACCCTAGCAGATAAAGCCCGTTCATGCGCACCACTGATTGGGTTTGCGCGGCCGGGGTGGTTGCAATCGCAGGCATCGCAAAGAGCGCCTCGTTGTCAGAGCTGTGATCGCCACTGCGGTCCATCATCAGGATCACATCCGGCGCAGCGGCTGTGACGGCCTCATCACTTAGCGGCTTATAGCCCTCAAATGCGGTGATTGCATTCACGCCACCGGCCATCTCAATGATCCCGCTCGCGGCGGTGTTCTGACCCGATGCCGTGATACGCCCGCCCTGGGTGCTCAGAATAAATAACACGCGTTTAGGGTTTTCATCCGCGACAGCCGCAGCGGTGGATTGGGCATTTTGCAGCTTTAGCGTCACATCGCTCGCCAAGGCAACAGCGGCGGCTTCAGCGTCCAATGCTTCGCCCACGGCCAATATCTTTGCGGCAATACCCTCGGCTGAGTACCCGTCTGGTACAGTGATAAACGGGATATCAGCCGACGCCAGCACATCAATTGCTTCAGGCGGGCCTGCGCCGTCTTCGGAAATAATCAGGCCCGGTTCTACGGCCAGCACACCCTCGGGTGATAGCGCACGCATATAGCCGACGTCTGGTAACGCCGCAGCCTCTGCGGGGTAGCTGGAGGTCGTGTCCCGCGCGATCACGCGGTCGCCTTCCCCAAGCGCATAGATGATTTCTGTGACCGAGCCGCCGATGGATAGGATGTTCTTTTCACCTTCAGCAAGCGCCAGGGCCGGTGCGATGGTCAGCGCTGCACATGCGGCAGCTTTGATCCAGATATTCATGCGACTGTTTCCTCTTTGGTCAGATCGGGCAATGCGCCCACGATATCGGTCCAGGCGGCGCGATGATCGCGACCCTCTTTTCCCATACCGAAGATTTGGAAAATTAATGCGCCACGCGCATCGAAGGCTTCGAGTGATACGGCCATGCCCCGTTTGGTGGGCTTTTCGACGGCCCAAACCTCAGCCACATGATCACCCCGCAGATGCAGGTTAAAGCGCGGGTCCATGACGTTCTGCCATGGCCCCATAGGCCGCAGCGTCTCAACAGGACCAGAGTGGATTTGAATACAGCCACGATTTCCGGTGAAAATCATCACTTCGATCCCCTGCTCTGCCACTGCCGTCAGCGCATCATTCACGGCCTGCGTTGCAAGGGGACGGACGAAAGGTGCACCCGCGATGCGATAAGCACCAAGACGGTTCATCTTCAGTTTGCTGGTCAAGCGCATGAACTGGTGGGTATCCGTCATGCGTGCCCATTCCTTACGCAAGATATCGACGTTTGCGATATCCGCTTTGGGTGTTTCGGGGGGCACACGCGGGGTTGTCGCGATCGTCTGGCTTTGATCATCCAGCGCCCCGATCATGCGATAGTTTTCCCAAATCTCATGACCCTCGGAAGAGCGGATGAAGATCTTATGGACGGCATCACCAGCAGAATCGAAAATCTGTATACTGCGACGCATTTGTTCATCTGTGTGTTTTTCAACCAAAAACGCGTGTTTCCAATGCGCAGGGAAAATCCGCAGGTCGATATCCTCAGTCAGAACCATCGCCGCGTGCCCGCCGGTATGATAGTTGTCATAGACACCGACCTTTTCATGCACGCAGCTATCGTTCCGGGTCAGCGCCATCACCTCACCGAGTTTTGTTGCAAGGTTCATGATCTTATCTGGATGTGGATCAATACGCGTTGTCAGATCACCACATTGTGCGGCCATCAATGCGGCCTCGCTGACATTCAGTTTTTGGGCCAGATCACGTTCGCGGATCTTGGGGTTATCGATGTAGTAGGCCCGCAGGTCCGCAGGTGAAAGAGGATTATGTTGAGCCATAGTGTACCTTGCTGTGATGCGATGTAAGGGACGAAAATGGCTGGGTGAGGAATGCAATTCTACCTAGCTGCGTGGGTCCGTAGACCGTTTTGTCTATTCTTGACTGAAATACTAGGAATAGAGCGATCTTTGCAAGAGGCTAGTTTCACATTTGCATCTGCCCCGCGCAAAATTTGCTGTAAATGCAATCAACTGCGTCGGAATATCGCACCCTGAACAACATTGTTGACTCTTTTTGTCAGTATTACTAAGCGGGGTCGGTAACGATCAGTGGCCAGCTTCCCAGCCAGCATGACAGCTGAAGAAATACGGGGAAGCTAATGTATATTCGACAATCAAAAAAACACGTCCTTATGACATCTGTGGCTATGGTGGCCGCACTCTCGGTACCCGCGCTTGCGCAGGATGCGGCCGAGACTGTGACACCTTTGGGCCGCATCGTCGTGGGCAGCGGCGTCGAGAAAGTCGCCATTGACGCACCGCAATCCATCTCAGTGCTGAACGAAGAAGACATCGCAGCGGTGCAACCGGGCACGATTGGTGACGTGTTGGAACGCAGCCCGGGCATTTCTACCGTCGGGTCCGAGTCGCGGTTCGGCGAAAGCCTGAATATCCGTGGTATCGGCGGCGGGACATCCGCGGATGAACCACGTATTGTGACCGTGATCGATGGGGTGAAGAAATACTACGAATCCTATCGCCAAGGGTCGCTGTTTACGGACCCTGAATTCTTCAAATCCGTCGAGATTCTACGCGGGCCGGGGTCTTCCACACTCTATGGTGCCGGTGCATTGGCTGGTGTCGTATCACTGGAAACAAAAGACGCCTCTGATTTTCTGGAACCGGGAGATCCATTCGGCGTTGATCAAAAACTCGAGTATCGCAGCAATGGCGAAGGGTTCGAATCCGCGACATTCCTTGCTTTCGCGCCTAATGCCCAATTCGACGGCCTGATCGGGTTTATCTATGACGAGAGTGATTTCCTGCAAAGCGGGGATGGTGAAGACATACTCGGCACTCGCATTACGGAAAACAACGTGCTCTTGAAAGGGACATACTCCTTCGGAGATGCCAATGAACATGCGGTGGAGGCGGGTTATATCCGCTATCAAGGTGAAGCGGATGACCAGCTGTTGGACATTATTGATAATGTCGCTTTCTTTGGAACGGTCGATAGGGAAGTGATTGATACAACCGCTTTCGTGAACTACCAGTTTAACCCAGCTGACAATGATCTGATCGACCTTCAGGTGCAGCTGTCCTACGGCAAGTCAGAGAATAACATTACTGATTTCCAAGGTAGCCCGGGTATTCAGGCAAGTTTTGATACCGATTATGCCTACGAAGGCCGCGGCCTACGGATCGAAAATACCGCGCAGTTTTTTGGGGGGAACTATGAAAACTTCCTAACCGCGGGGATTGATGTCAGCACCCAAGACCGTATCAGTACGCGCGCTTCGGCAGCGAATGCATCATTCCAACCAGAGGGTACAACCGACACAATCGGTGTGTTCGCGCAAAGCGAATTTATTTGGGATGAGCGCCTGACGATCCTGACTGGCGCGCGCATCGATTTTCAGGAAACCAAACCCGGCGATCAGGTGCCAACGGATGAAACGGTCGACGATCAAGGTCAGGCCGCGACATTGGCATTGCACTATCAAGCCACAGACCGTTTCGCCCTGTTTGGTTCTGCATCCTATACCGAGCGCTTGCCTGTTGTTGACGAGCTTTATGACAGCCGCGCGACCACTGGCGGGGCGGATCAGGTATCGGCAGGAACGCTGGAAACCGAAGAGAGCCAGAACATCGAATTCGGCGTTGCCTATAATCAGAACGATCTGATCGGAACCGGCGACCAATTCTCGGTCAAAACAGTCGTTTTCCGCAACAATTTGGACAACCTGATTGCCAGAAACAATGATGGTGCCGCCGGAGAGCCAACATTCATCAACATCGATGAAGCCTTTATCGAGGGTGTGGAACTCGAGGCGGCTTACGAGTCAGATATCTTCTTTGGATCGCTGGCCTACACGGTGCTGGATGGCGAAAACGAAAGCGACCCAGCTTCGCTTAACCCAAATCTGGAAGACCGTATTCCGGCCAACACTCTGGTGTTATCACTGGGTACGCGTATTCCTTCTGTCGATCTGGAACTTGGCTGGACCGGTACCCACTACGAAAGCAAAAGCCGGACGCAGGCGGGTATGGCGGGTATCACCACGATCGACACACCAGATGAGCTGATCCACGATATTTATGCCGCCTGGACACCAGATGAGGGCGCATTCGCGGATCTCGAGATACGTCTTGGCGTGTCCAATGTGGCGGACGAAGATTATCGCACCCATCTGCAAAACGAAGCAATCCGGCGTGCCGGACGCAGCATCAACCTGTCCGTTTCCCGGACGTTCTGATGCTACGACACGGAGGCGATATTCCTCTCGCCACCGTGTTACCTCTGCCGCAGCTCGCCCGCTGCGGCAGGGGGCAATATCAAACAGGTCAGTTGCGGATTGGGACGAGATCCTGCGCTAAAGTTGCGACACGGTTCTGCGCTATGGAAAAGGCCTGCTTCGCACACATTGCATGCGACCAACCTCATATAGGCGGTTTCATGTTATATCATAACAATTCACTTGCGGTCGTATCATAGCTGAGTAATGTCCGCGCCGTAACGTTTCGTTTCTGCGTCTACCAACTAAATCAGGGAACATCTCATGTCTTTCTTTGCCCGTTTTGTCGGCGCTGCGGTTATTGCTCTTGGCGCTTCAACTTCCACATCTGCCCAAGAGGGCACATTGACCGTTTCGGTTGGTTTCGGCCCAACGGCAGAGGTTCCTGATCCACGTGCCAGCTACAATGGCTGGATGTCAAACCAGACCGGTGTGACGGAAACGCTGATGGGCATCGACTACGAGATGAACCTTTACCCGCGGCTTGCAGAAAGCATCGAACAATCTTCTCCTACAGCGTGGCGGGTGACCCTGCGCGAGGGTTTGTCGTTCCATGATGGGTCTGCCGTCACGGCCGAGGCTGTGATTGCCGCAATCGCACCAATCTCGGATGAGGAACATCCTGGTCATAACGCACGTATCGCAAGCCTGCTGGATCTGGCGGGTATGTCGGCGGATGGTGACCGCGTTGTGGTCTTTGAGACTAACAGCCCAAATGCCGCATTCCCGTGGACATTATCAGAGCCGGGTATTGCTGTCCTTGGGGCTTCTTCTGACGCCTTTCCAATTAACGCAACCGGCCCATTTGTGTTCAAAGAAGCTGTGCCAGAGCAGCTGTATCGCGTTGAGGCAAACCCCGACTATCGCCTTGGCACGCCCGGTTTGGAAGAAGTGCGCGTTGTCGTGTCCGTAAACCCAGCCACTGCTGCTTTGGCATTTGAGGCGGGTGAGGTTGATCTTGTGATCAACTACCCCGAAACAGACTTCGGGCGCATTCAGGAAACGGGCGCGCAGGGTTTTTCGGCCCCAACTGCACGCCTTTACTTCTACACCGTCAATGCAGCCAATGGCCCAATGGCAAACCTACTGATCCGCCAAGCTGTTTCTTATGCAATTGATCGCGACGCCGTTGTGGCGGCGGCATTGTCCGGTGTTGGTGGTGTACCAGCGGGCACTGTATACCCAGAGGGTACGGGCTGGGCTGCTGATATTGCGCCGACCTATGATCCAGCCAAGGCAGAAATGCTGCTCGCAGAAGCAGGTGCCACAAAAGAAGGTGGAATCTGGATGCTGGATGGGGAACCACTTGAGATTGACATCGTAACCTATTCGTCGCGTGCTGCCTTGCCCCCAACGGCAGAGCTGACCCAGGCTTTCCTTTCAGCGATCGGTGTACATGCGAACATCACCGTTGGTGAATGGGGCGCGGGCAACGATGCTATCGCGGCAGGCGAGGCTGATCTTTTCCTGCAGGCTTGGGTCACGACACCGCAGGGCGATCCGGGTGCTGTTCTTGAAACATTGCTGAAATCAGATGGTGGTTCGAACTCTGGTCAATTCTCGAATGCGCGGCTTGATACATTGCTCGATGAAGGTCGCCTTACCTTTGACCATGAGGCCCGCAAAGCAATTTACACCGAAGTCCAAGAGATTATTGCGGCCGAAGCAGCCATGATCCCGGTCTTTCACGTCAGCCAGACGAACGTGGGTGTTCCAGGCCTCAGCGGTTACCGTGTCCACCCGACCGAGACCTACTGGATCACGCATGAGACAACACTTAGCGAATGACGTTATCTGTCACTGACCTGAGCGCCGTGCGCTCAGGTCGCATGATCCTTTTCCCCACATCGGTTGATATTCCACCACGCGCCCGTATCGGACTTGTGGGTTCGTCTGGCTCGGGCAAATCGACCATGGGTCATGCGCTGATCGACGATCTACGCAAGCAAGGTCACAGTGTAGCACATGTGCCCCAAAGCCCGGATGAAGCGCTCGATCCCTTACGATCAATGGCCTTCCACTGGCGTGAGGCTGAGATTGCGCTGGGGCTCACCCCCGGCAGCGCGGATCAACAGACCCTGTTTCATGCGCTCGATATCGCAGGTGGCGATCTGCGCAAACGGCCATGGGGATGGAGCCGCGGCATGCAGCAACGCTTTGTTATCGCGATGGCGCTGATAGGTCAGCCTGATCTGATCGTCTTGGATGAGCCGACCTCCGCGCTCGACCCTGTTGTTGCAGCTGCGACGATGAATCTGCTCAACGTATTCCTAACCGAACAAGCGACTGCAATGATCCTGATCACCCATGACCTTGGATTGGCGGCACAACATGTGGAGCGGCTGTTGCTTCTCGATCAAGGAAAACTGGTCGAAGAAGGGCCAACGCAACAGGTGCTGGAAGCGCCACAAAC
>JBCAZI010000109.1:0-7979 GCA_038533095.1 Pseudomonadota bacterium | reverse complement strand
GATAGGAATACCCCGTAATGGTGGCAAAATCGCCGACACCTGCTGTGTCCAGCCGCGCTTTGATCTCTGCCACCTCATCACGGATCTTGTCTGGGCTGCTCAGCAGGGACGTGGGAACAGGCAATGAAAACATGCTTTCGCTGTCATCAATCAGCCGCCCGGCAAACCCTTGTGGCGCGGTGCCAGGTTCAAGTGTAACGGCTTTTGACAAAACCGCCTCTGAGGCCAGTTGCAGCCGCCGGGCATTTTCCGCGCTATCGCCAGGAACCCCTGTGATGACCACGTTGTAGCGGCCACTGCCCGGCAAATCCCGCTCAAGCGCCGCGATATCATCCGGTAAGGTAGAGGCGTTGGGGATATGCTGCAGGGGGTCATACCCGGTCACAACATGGCGCTGGGCGGTACCCAGCAGGATCACCACAACGATAGAGCCCATGGCCAAAGGCATCGCATATCGCAACATGGTGATGGCCAGACACGACACAGGATGGAAGGTCGCTGCGGCGCGCGTTGTTTCCGCCGGGGTCAGCAGCAAGCGCGCCAAGACAGGCACCAGCGTCGCGACGACGCCCAGCATCATCAGCATGCCTACCGAACCGACAAAGGCCAACTCTCGCAATGCAGCAGAGTCGATCAACAGCATGGCAAGGAAGGCCAGAACCGTGGTCAATGTGGTACAGGTGATCGCGGGCAGAATATGCCGCCGTGCTGCGGCGACGGCCGTTGACATGTCTTGCCCCTGTCCTTGCCTGCAAATCGCGTAGAAAAAGTGAATGCTGTCAGCAAAGCCCAGCACCACCAGAATAATGGGCACCAATGACAGCATGGGTGATACGGGTATCCCCAAGACAGCCAATCCCCCCAGAAACAGCGCCATCGCCACGATGATGGGGGCTCCGCAAACAACGGCCGCGCGCCAGGACCGAAAGACTAGGAAAATCAGCGCCAGCCCAAGGGTCACCGCGAGGGGTGTGATGGTGGTCTGGTCCCGGATCAATGCCGCGTTGATCTCTGCCTCCAACCGCGGTGTGCCGACGCGGGTCAGTGAAAGCGCGGGTGGGACAAATGACAGCGCTGTGGCCAATGTAGATGCATAGGCGCCGGGGGTCAGGTCATCCTCAAACAACACAATGACAAGGGTCAGGCGGTCATCGGGTGAGATCAGGTCGGACCCAAAGGGAAGCGTATCTCGCATCAGTGCGAATTGCGCGGTCAGGGGGAGGTCTGCGACCGCGCTACTATTGAAAAAGCTTTGTCCGCTGCCATCGGGGGCCGGCAGCGACAGAATGCTGAAGACATCGTCGATACCCGGTGTCAGCTGCAACTCAATCACCAGTGTTTCGAGGGCGTCCAGCGACAGGATGGTGTCTGACCTGATGGCGATCACCGCATCTTTCGTGTCGTCGCCAAAGGTTTCGCGATGATCAACGAATGCGGCGTAGCCTTCAGTTTTGCTTTCAAACGTCGCGACCAAATCCGCATCGGTGGTCAGCCGGGTTACCGCAAGGATCAGCGCGGAGAGTGCGGCAAATATGAACAAGGTAAGGGCGGCAACGTCCCATCGGCGTGTCATCATCAGGCCTGTATCGGCGACTTGGCCCAATGGGGCAACCTATGCCGCATTATTGCGATGCCCCGTCGAGCGATGCATTCAGTGCTGCGACAAAAGCCTGCGACGCGTCCGGTTGCGGCCCATGCCCCGGTGGATGCGCCACGATCGTTGCGTCGAACCCGTCACCATAGCGGGTCGCGGTCACTGCAATCAGCGGTTTGCCCATATTGGGCGCTGCTGCATGTACGGCGGTCAGCGGCAGGCCAAACAGAGGCTTCTGGACGCGCGAGACAGGGACAATTGTCATCACGATCCCCGGTTTGGAGAATTCGGCTTGCACCAAAGGACGCAGGATCGGGGCGGGCAGGCGACGCGCGACGGCCATGCGCAGGGTTTCATGTAAGGGCGCACGGTTGCGGGTGAACATGCTGGCGCCTTGCTGTGCTGCTGGGCGTGACAGATCGGTTTTGATCATCCGCGCATGGTTACCCAATTTGCCAGCGCTGTTCAGCGCGACAATGCGGGCAACGGTGGCGTGGTCCTTGCGGCGGGTGCTGGCGGCGTCGAACGCGGGGCATTGATTCAGCGGTTCGCGCACAAGCTGCAAAAGTGCATCGCCGTTGCTGGCCGCTGTGGGAACACGGCTGCGCAGCCCGGCGAACGGGATACGACAGACCGCAATGGGTGCCATGCTTTGACTGGGGTCGATCATCTGTTTGAGTTGATCAAGTGAATGGATTGGCAAAGCGTCGATACAGGCGACATCACTTTCTTTTGGCAGCACATTGGTCACGATCAGGCGTGCCATCCGCGTGCCATCCGCAATCGCGTGATCAAAGTGCAGGATCAGGCCTGACCATCCAGGACCGTCGGAATTCACAAGGATCACCCGCCAAGGCGGAGCCCCCTCCGGCATCGCCAAATGCCGGGCCAGATGCAGCATTTCGGCGGGGTCTGTGACGGCTGGGTCATCCAGAATGCTGACATGCTGCGCCCAGTCCACAGGTGCGGCATCCGTAAACGCCTCCCCAACAACGCATCTTTGAAACCTGTCAGAGCCTCGCACCATGGTTTGCACACCAAAGAACGCACGACGCGGGTCAAACCCGCCGGGCGCGTGCAGTAAGACGGTGATGTTGTTGGGGCCGGTGCGATGCAGAATAGCCTCGGCCGGGGTTAGTTTCAGGGCCATTTACTCTGCAGCAGAGCGAAGCGCTGTCGCCGTCACCGCCGCAAGCGTATCGAGCAGATAAGCAACATCTGCTGCACTGTGATGTGCGGTGATGGTCATCCGCAGCCCCACGTCGCGCAGGGCGACAGCCGGGGGGGCAACAGTAGCCACAAAAATGCCTGCCGCTTGCAGCGCGCTGGCCGCCATACCGGTGGCCTGAAGATCGCCAATACGGATATAGCGCATCGGTGTGATTGCATCGCAAGCGAGATCAAGGCCCAGTCGGTGGGCACCTGCGTTGAACTGCGCAATCCGGTCGCGCAGCCTGTGCTGGCGCAAAGGAAGATCGGGCCCCAAATGCAGCTTGGCCGAGGCGATGATTGCACCCAGCATGGGTGGTTGTATGGGGCCAGAGAAGGTCATTGCCGGGCCGAATGCACGTATGGCATCGGCCTGTTCCGCGCTGGTCAGGGCCAAGACGCCACCGGCGCAGGCAAACCCTTTGTTCAATGACAAGGCCACAATCACCTGCGGATGATCAGGCCATTTTTCCAGCGCCATGCCCTTACCCTGCGCGCCATACCAGCTAACAGCATGTGCATCGTCGACGTAAAGCATCAGGCGCGGGTCCTCGCGCAGCAGCGCATCAAGTGCGTCAAAGGGTGCGACATCGCCGATCATGGAATAGACGCCATCCATCAAAAGCCAGATGCGCGGCGCGTCGGATGCACGCAGCTTGCGCGCGATCTGGCGCGTATCAGAATGGCTGACGGTTTGCACCTTGCGGCCTTGGCCCTTCAACAGCTGTGCGGCGACCCGCAGACTGGCATGTGCCTGGATATCGATCAAAACTAGGTCATCCGGGCCCACCAAAACGGGCAGGGCGGCCTGATGACCCAAAGAAGTGGATGGGACCAGCAAACTGGGTCTGCCTGTCATTTGCTGCAAAAGCGTTTCAGCCTCTGCGTAGGGCGGGGCCGAAATAAAGGCGCGGGAGGCGGAGAACTGCGTGCCAAAGGCGCGTGTCGCCGCAACTGCCCCTTCGATCAGGTCAGGCTCCATCTCCAACCCCAGATAGCTGCAGGACGCAAAATTCAGCAATTGACGACCGCGCAGCGTGATTTCACGCCCGGTCAATTGTGTGTCTTCTGCCACCTGCTGCAACAAACCAAGGTCATGACCGACCCGAATTGTAGAAAGATCCTGTGATCGCATATGTCCCCCTGCCCAATGCACGGCCGCGGTAGGGACGCATGCCCCTACCTATGGTGAAATGGCTGACTATCTTCGTTTTCAATCTGCTGGCTGTAGATGCCTTATTTACATTACGCGCCAGGGCTGATTTCATTCACAGAAATATTCATGCGGCCACCACCGGTGCGGGATTGTGCCGGTTTGGGTTGCGGAAAATCGGTGTCTTGCAGCGCGGCCTGGACCTGTAGCCAAGCCCGATCACCTGCCGCACCGCCCGCCATTTCGTTGGCCGTAAAGCGTGCGACGCGGGGTGCTGCAACGCTGGTGCCGTTCTGACGCACCATCGAACCGCTACGCGAGCCGGCACTGATAACCCCATCCAAGACAAGGCTGTCATCACCGCGGGCAGAGGCATCGGGGCCGCTACGATAGGCCACAGGCTCATCTCGGGCCGGCGTGGTCGGGCCGGGGGAGGAATAATTAGACATCTTGCCATCGTTTTGCACCAGCGCACCCACCACCAAGGGTGATGGTCCACAAGCAAAGCCACTTAACGTACCGGCCCGCCTGATCGGGCTATCGGTTCCCGGCGGATCAACGGCAAGCGGGGCACCAAAGCGGTTAAAGCGCTGATAGTCGCCATTGTTGAAGTATGATTGGCGGCCCCCCGTGCGGAAACCGGGCAATGTATCATCACGCTCAATCCACACTTGCACAGCTTGATCCGCAGTGATCGCATCTGGTGTGACCTCGATTTGCCAAGTGCCTGATGGTGCCAGTGGGGCGGGTGTCAGGCTGGCTGTCGGGTTCAGGCTGAGCGTGATCACACCGCGGCCCGTTGGGAGTGGTGCGAAGTCAAAGGACAGGCGCGCGACCTCAATACCGTCATCGTTAAACAAGGACTGATGTGACCCTGCCGCAATATCAACCGGCCCACTTTGCAAGCCATCGGGCGTGGTCGCGCGCACGGTAACAAAGTTAGGCAGCGGATCAGATGCGCTATAGGGCATCCAGAGTTCCACTTCGCTGACCGTACGGTCATCTGGCATTGCCACGAAATCAAGCACGATCGGTGGGCGGCTGCCGCCACTTTCAAATTCCAGCGTCGCATGGGTGCGCGACAGGTTGCCATTGCCCGAAGGCAGGACCAACCGCAGCTCTTGATTGGTATCACAGTCGGGGCCGAAATAGTCTTCGATGATACGCGCAATATCGCTGGTGCCATCATGTGGCCCACCAAAGTTGCCGTAGCTGAAGTTGAACACTGCAGGCGGACGCGATCCATCCTTGCAGCGGAAACGTGCGGCTTGTCTGGTCAGGCGCAGAAGTGCCAGCGCGAGGCTGGGCAGGATGCTCCCGCCGGAGACATCTTCGGTCACGCGGGTGGGCAGAATGGCGCAAAGGATCGGCCGGTCATTGGGGGCTGCATCCATCGGATAGCCTGCGGCCAGACCCATGATATGTGTGCCATGGGACCGGCGCAGCGAGGTCGGTGAAAACGTGCTATCGGCATAGTCGATCAGACCGGCTTGCTGATAAAACCGATCTTCATCCAGTAACATGGATGAAGTATTTGCGGCTAACAGCGCGTCAATCTGCGCTTTGTCGAGCTCCATACCCACTGATGCCAGTCCCGGTGCGGTGCCTGGCATGGTTGGTAGAAGGGTCGCGTAATAGACGCGGGTTGAGGTTAGGCCATCGCGAAAGACATCATTGGCAAAGGCGATCCCGTCATCGATCACGGCGGTGATCACCGTGCCATTGGGGACTTTGATAATTGGTAAAGCCTTGTTGGTGCCTTTTGCATCCTGGTTGATAAACTCTGGTTTGATAATCGTGCCAAGGGTCACCGCGGCAACACCCCACCTGTCGCCAGATTGGTTCAGCGCGGCCAGCAGGTTTGTGGTCGCAAAAACCACGATAAGCTGATCGTCAAAGGTTCTTTTAATGTCTTCGCGCGTGTAATCCGAAGGGATATGGATTTCTGCGCGCAGATCCCCATCCAGGCTTTCAAGAAAGCCTGCTATGCTGGTTTGGCGCAGATCAACCAAGGCCGACCACCAAATGGAACCAGAATTGTCATCTTTCTCCCTATAAGGCTGGACCACAAAATTTTCCTGCTGCCCAAGCCTGAAATCCAGGGCGCTGCTTAGAACGTCTTCGTCGGTGACCCCCTGCCATCTTAGCCCTGAGGGGCGTTTATCTGATCCATTCTTGCCCTTTATTCGCATGGCATATCCTGCCATTCGGCGACTGCCTTGCCCCAGAGCCACGCAAGCGGGGCGGAGTGCACTTCGTTCTTGGATTGTTTTTGCGTGGTTGTTGCCCATGGGTTGCCGCTTGGTCCTGATTTCTTGGGCTGAAGATCGTCTTGCGCCCCGTAAAGTTGATGCCAGTCAAAATCGTCAGCGGCATCAAAGCGCGTGCCATCGAATTTTCCACTGGTGCTGTCTTGTGTCGCTGGGTCACAGTGTTCATGGATGAAATCTGCTAGGGTCAGCCCTAGGAAGGCCCCCGCGACACTGTCCATTGGGAAATGAACACCCGCAACGGTGCGGTTAATCGCAATGCGCGAGGCCAAGCGCATGAACATTTCGCCCCAGACGCCGTCTTGCTGATACTGCGGCGTGCCAGAGGCGCGCAACAGCTTCCACAGCATACGAGCCGCAATAAACGCCTCGGTCGCGTGGCCACTGGGCAGGGACCCATGGGTCGGTGTCTGGATCATCGGTTGCACTTGCGGCGAAAACTCAATCGGACGTTTCGCTGCAATGGTGTATTTGATCCGCATGTGGTTGTAGCTGGCAAAGCGCAGGGCTGCATTAAGCAATTCTATGGTGAATGGCGTACGCGCGGGGTCAATGAAGCTAATAGACGCCAGAAACGGCACGGGTGATGCTAGCTGGGCCAAAATTTCAGCGCCGCGATCCTGACGCAGGTCTGCATAACCGGACAAATAGGCCATTTGATCTTTGAACTGTTGAATTGTCGGCGCAGTCATTTCAACCAGAGGGCGGGCCTGTACTTTGGGTGGCTGATTGGGCTTTGAATCGACCCGCCACAGATAAGCAGTTGCCGTCTCACCGCAACTGGCTGAATAGGTGACGCGTGTCCCCAATTCGAACATGAAAACGTTGGCGCGCACATCGGGCGAAAGCCGCTTGAGGTTCGCAGGATCCTCGCAACACCCTTGGACGATGTTTGGGTCTAGATTGAGTGGGGCACCAACAATACCGTCACGTGTCGTAATGAGGGATTCAGTATCAAGCGGGCTTTGCGCGCCGGCTAAGCCGGCAAGCCCCGCCAAACCTGCTAAGCCAGCCGAAGGTCCAAGCCCCGCCAAACCTGCAAGCCCCGCTAAACCAGCAAGTCCCGCCAAACCTGCCTCAGGTCCACCACCGTTTGTCATGATTGAAAACTCCTTCTAAAATCAGTCACAATATGTTCATTCGGGCACCCCAGTTTCTCTCAGGGTCGCCGCAAATTTCTTCCCCAATTCAAAGTTAGCACTAGGTGAGTTCTTTAGCCAAGCACTGACGGTCATATTGGGCTGTAGCCTCAACAGCTCTTGTGTTGTTTTGCGTGCAGCCTCCTCTTCGCCCAACCGCATCTGAGCAACTGCTTTGACCCGCAAAGTGGATGTATGTGTCCTGTTCAGACGAAGTGACCCTTTGGCCAGGATCAATGCGCGTTCATAGTCCTCTGCGGCAATGCTCGCCGTGGCCGCCAAAGACAGGAAGAAAAAGCGATGCGGATCAAGCGGAGCCAGGTGCAATGCGCGCTCGCTGTCACGTTTGGCCTCTTCGCCCCTGCCTTGGAACGCAAACAGCGTCCCGCGCAACAGCCGGCCATTGGCGTCGTTTGGGTTGACTTCAAGCGCCGCATCGTAACGGTCTTCGGCCTCTTCCAATTGATGGGAGAGATTGGTCAGCACAAGTCCTTCACTAATCAAGGCAAGCGCATTCTCAGGGTCAATGTCGAGTGCTTTTCGTGAAAACCCTAGTGCAAGTTGTCCTTCTTGTTGTGGACTCTCTGACCAACCTTGCTGTACGCGCAGCACAT
>JBCAZI010000108.1:0-8008 GCA_038533095.1 Pseudomonadota bacterium | reverse complement strand
GCCAACACCCGCGCCAACGCCCGCACCAAGGGCTGCACCGATTAGGGCGGCCTGGTTGCGTTCACGGACAGAGCCGTCGTTATTGGCCAAAGCGCCGACAAGCGCGCCTGCGCCTGCGCCGATCAGGGCACCTTGCTGCGTATTCTGAAAATCATTCGGGCCACCAGGTTCGCAGGCGGCGACAAAGGTCAGCGATGCAGCAGCGAGCACGAGGGGAAATTTCGTTAGTGTCATGGTCATGGTTCCATTTTGTATGAGCGCTAAAATTGCGCCTGTTTGATGGGTCAGCTTATGCCCATTTCGTCCATGATATCCAATAACGGGTCCGCGACCAGCAGGGTTTTGCCGAAATTACGCCTGTTCTGGCTGCGCATCTGCCCTTGCAGATTCCCAGGCCAGCATCGCGCGCTTGACCGGCAGACCCCAGTGATAGCCCCCCAACGCCCCCGATTTGCGCAAGGCACGATGGCATGGGATCAGCCAACTGACCGGGTTGCGCCCTACGGCGGTGCCGACAGCGCGCACCGCTTTGGGGTTGCCGATGGATTGGGCGATCTCCGAATAGGTCGTGACATGGCCCGAAGGGATGGTCAGCAAAGCCTCCCACACTTTCACCTGGAAGGGCGCGCCGATCATATGCAGCTTTGTTTCACCAGTCATACCAAGGGCGGCTTCGGCCCAAAGGCGCAGAAAGCCGGGGTCTTCCACGAACGTTGCTTTGGGCCAGCGCGACTTCAGATCTGCCATTGCCGGTTCTGGCCCGGCCTCTGCCGCGAAAGCCAGACCGCAGATGCCCCTGTTGGTTCCCATGACCAATGCAGGGCCAAAGTGGCTTTCAAACCAGCCCCAGAAGATCGTCAGATCGGCGCCGTCGCGGGCATAGTCGCCCGGGCTCATCGCCTCCCACCGCACGAAAAGGTCGTGCAAGCGGCCGCTGCCGGACAGGCCTACGGCATGCGCAGTCTCTAGAGTGGTAAAGCGGTCGCGCAGCAGGGTCTTGGCGTGGGCCAATGTCAGGTATTGCTGATAGCGCTTGGGTGATACACCGACCCATGATGAAAAGAGCCGCTGGAAATGCGCGGGGCTCATGTTCATGTCAGCGGCTAGATCGGCCAGCGTCTGCGGTTCGTCGCCTGCGGCATCAATCGCTTCGATGGCGCGGCGCATGACTTGGTAATGATATGTTTCTGTCTGTTCCATGAGGGTTAAGTTAGGCACTGCCCTCCCTGATAGCGACCCGGAAATTGCGCATCTGGCGCTTGCCCCCTTTCAGGCTTCAAGGCATACCGGACGGCATGGCCAAACAGCTTGACTATCATACTATCCGCGCGATTTTTGAGCGCTTCCACGCGGTAGAGCCTGAACCCAAAGGCGAGCTGGAGCATGTGAATGTTTACACATTGGTCGTGGCGGTGGCGCTATCGGCGCAGGCGACGGATGCGGGCGTGAACAGGGCGACGCGCGCATTGTTCCGTGTCGCTGATACGCCGCAAAAGATGCTTGATCTGGGGCTGGAAGGCGTGACCGAGCATATCAAGACGATTGGTCTGTTTCGCCAGAAGGCCAAGAACGTTATCAAGATGAGCCGGATTTTGGTGGATCAATTCGATGGCGAGGTCCCCAATTCCCGCGCCGCCTTGCAGTCACTGCCGGGCGTCGGTCGCAAGACCGCCAATGTGGTGCTGAATATGTGGTGGGGGCAACCGGCCCAGGCCGTCGATACCCATATTTTCCGTTTTGGTAACCGATCTGGTGTAGCACCGGGCAAGGATGTCGATGCGGTCGAACGCGCGATCGAGGATCACATTCCAGCCGACTTTCAACTTCATGCCCATCACTGGATGATCCTGCATGGCCGCTACACCTGCGTGGCGCGAAAACCCAAATGCGCGGCCTGTCTGATCCGCGATCTATGTATGTTTGAGGATAAAACTCTATGAGCAATTATGACGTTATCGGGATCGGCAATGCGATGGTCGATGTGATCGGCCATGCCAGCGATACTTTTCTGGATCACATGGGGATCGAGAAGGGTATCATGCAGCTGATCGAACGGGACCGGGCCGAGGTGCTGTACAGTGCGATGACCGAGCGGACCGAAACACCCGGTGGGTCAGTGGCCAACACCATCGCCGGTCTGGGCAGTCTGGGCCTGTCGACCGCCTTTATCGGCAAGGTCAAGGACGATGCGCTGGGGCGTTTCTACGCCAAGGGGATGGAAGATGCAGGCACCGCCTTTCCAAATCCCCCAACACCAGAGGCGGACGCCCCCACATCACGCTCGATGATTTTTGTGTCACCCGATGGTGAGCGGTCGATGAACACCTATCTGGGCGCGGGCGCGGATCTGGGCCAGAACGATGTCTCTGATGCGTTGTTTCATGGCAGCAAGATCCTGTTTCTCGAAGGGTATCTGTTTGACAAGGACGCAGGGAAAACCGCCTTCACCGCCGCCGCCCAGTCTATGCGTGCTGCCGGTGGGCGCGCGGGCATTACCCTGTCTGATCCGTTCTGCGCTGATCGTCACCGCGCGGATTTCCAGCGCCTGATCGCGGATGAGATGGATTTCGTGCTGGGCAATGATGCGGAATGGAAGACGCTTTATGAAACCGATGACCTGTCGGACGCCCTGGCAAAGGCAATAGCGGTTTGTGAGACGGTAGTCTGCACCTGTTCCGGTGATCCGGTGATCCTGCTGCAAGGCGACCAACGGGTCGAGGTGCCGGTGCAAAAGGTCGTTCCCGTCGATGCGACCGGCGCGGGTGATCAATTCGCAGCGGGCTTCCTTTATGGCTTTACCACAGGCCAAACGTTGGAAACTGCCGGGCGCATGGGCGTTGTGGCTGCGGCAGAGGTGATCGGCCATATCGGGCCCCGGCCCAAGGCAGACCTTAAGACGCTCTTTGCGGCGGAAGGGCTGATCTAAGCCAAAGCGCGTCCAGCGCGTCGATGGCGTCGACGTCAAAGCGGTCTTCTTCCTTCCAGTATTTGCCGGACGGGACGTAGTAATCCAGCTCTGCTTCACGCTTCAGCGCTGCCTCAACAGCGGAGGGGTCTGCGACTTTCGGTTTGGCTTTTGCCACGCTTTTAGGCGTGGCGCGCGGGAAAACAAGGCGGCTTTCATCGGTGGACAGGTTCACCATCGCGCAGCCTTGCCGCGCGGCTACGGCCATCAGACGCGCGGATTTAGCCTCCAACGACCGCAGGGTGACATCTTTGCGCAAAGGATCAGCGGTGCCTGTGCCATAAAAATGCGTGTTGCTGGCCCTCGCATAGACCATATCGCAGCCCAGAACCGCGATGACCTTGGGTTTCAAGGCAGCCAAAGCCCAGTAACTGGCCGTAAAGGCCATGGTACCGCCTGCGTAAACAAAGCCGCCGAGTGTATTTTGCAAAGGCACGTAATCTGCGGCACGGATCACCCGTTGATGATCTGCGATATCCACAGGCATGCGTGCGACCGGGAAATCATCGGGGTGGATCAGATCATCCCAATCGGGTCGCACCGCCCAGGCGTTATTGATCGCGACAATCCGATCAAACGGATCGCGCGGCCAATCGCGACAAGTCACGACATTTGGACCACTGCCCAAGATCAAAACGACAGACACGTCAAGAATTCCCTCTCCATTGCGATCAAGCAGTTAGGGTGATCGGTCCGCGCGTCGACCCTCATCTTCTCATGTTTGCAAATACCTTCGGGGGTGAGGCGCAGCCGAGGGGGCAGACAGCCCCCTTTGTGCGAAGGTGCCAAAGGCGCAATGTCTAGCCCAGTTTCGCATGAACCTCGTCGAGATCAATCTCACCAATCGGCATCTTGTTGGCCGGGTTTTCAAAATCATATTTGAAGATGCGGAAATCCCGTTTGTACATCTCATAGACGATATGCATTGATAGATCGTCGAAATAATCTTCAACCGGATGCGCGCGTTTGGGGCCGTGCCCTTCGCTTTCGTTGAAGCGGGGGATTTCGGCCAGATCGATGGGATGCGCTGTTTCGATGCCGTTCAGCACGCTTTGCATGCCGTCATTGAACTTTTCCGTCCAAAAGATGTTGTCGTAACGCCCACCATTCACAATGAAGGTCGAAATATGACCGGACATGGCGGACCAATGGATGTCTGGCTCCATCGGGCGACGCCAGCGAATGGTGTCGCGGGCAAACAGCAGAAAGCGGCGAAAGCTTTTGATCTGGTCGAATGCGAACCCGCTATCGGGATCACCCACTTCGATCCCGTATTTCTGGATCAAGAGGGGCACCAGATTGCCGCGATAGTATTTCCCGTTGCGCTGCACACCGCAGATTTTGTCAAAGAAGGATGACAGGATGCGGGTGTAAGGATTGCGCACGCAGGTAAAGGCGTAACTTTGATGTGCTTTGACGTTGGCCTCGATCACCGGTTTGCTGTCATCCAGCGCCCATTTGTGGATGCCTGTTTTGGCATCATGGATATCACCATCAAAGAATTCACCGTGGTCGGAATAATACATGATCTGACCAATGGAAGAGCAGGCGCATTTCGGCACCACGCGGTAAACCACGCTTTCGCTTTGGGTCATCCAAGTTCCGGGAAAATGCGCCACGCGTGCTCTCCTGCCTGCTCTTAGCCCCTTTCAAAGCAAAGAAACCCTGTCACTTCAATGTCTCTTCGCGTTATGACAGCTTTGAAAGTCAAAAGGACCATCGAAAAGACCATGGCACGCGTCGCCTTTATCCTGCTTTGCCACAAAAACCCGGCTGTCATCATCCAGCAGGCCGAACAGCTGACGGCAGCAGGTGATTATATCGCGATCCATTTTGATGCGTCAGCCTCACCCGAGGATTTCGGGGCGATCAAGGCAGCCCTTGGCGACAATCCTAATGTTGCTTTCGCGGCGCGCCGTGTGAAATGCGGCTGGGGCGAGTGGAGCCTGGTGCAGGCTACCTTGCATGCGGTTGAGGCCGCGGTGAACGCCTTTCCGCGTGCGACGCATTTTTACATGGTCTCAGGCGATTGCATGCCGATCAAATCCGCTGGTTTCGCCCACCAGTTGCTGGACGAAAATGATGTGGATTACATCGAAAGCCATGATTTCTTTGACAGCAATTGGATCAAAACTGGCTTTCGGGAAGAGCGCCTGATCTATCGCCATTTCTTTAACGAGCGGACCCAAAAGCGCCGTTTCTATACTGCACTGGAACTGCAAAAACGTTTTAAGATGACCCGCAAAATCCCCGAGGATTTGCAGATCATGATCGGCAGCCAATGGTGGTGCTTGCGCCGTCAGACGGTCGAGGCGGTCTTGGAATTCGCCTATGCCCGCCGCGATGTAATGCGTTTCTTCCGTACGACATGGATCCCGGATGAGACGTTTTTTCAGACGCTCGTGCGTCATCTGGTGCCTGCGCGCGAGATCGAGAACCGCACATTGACGTTTTTGATGTTCACCGACTACGGGATGCCGGTGACATTTTACAATGATCACTATGATCTTCTGCTGGGCCAGGGGTCACTATTTGCGCGCAAGATAAGCGCCGAAGCCGCGGATTTGCGTGAACAACTGGGTGCGCTTTATGCTAGCGACCGGATGGATTTTGTGATCTCGGACGAAGGGCGCAATCTGTTTGCATTCCTGACAGGGCGCGGCCGCATTGGCCGTCGTTTTGCGCCGCGCTTCTGGGAAAATGAGACGACACTGGGCCGCAGCCGTGAGTTGATGATCATTGCCTGCAAGAAATGGCATGTTGCCAAGCGGTTGGTCGCGGCGATCCGGCATCATACGAATGTACCTGCGGTGGAGTATCTGTTTAACGAAGATGACACCGAGATGCCCGATCTGGGCGGCATCGAAAGCGCGCTGCAAAAACGCGGACGCCACAGGCGCGCGCTGATGCGGATGTTGTTTGATCACTATGACAGCGATCGTCTTGTGATTTGCCTTGATACGTCCAGCCTTGATTTGATGTCGGACTTCTTCACGGATCGCGCGACGGTCCGCATGCTGGAAATCGAATGCAGCTTTGATGATGACTATCTGGTCGGCCACGCGATGCGCGTGGGTCTGGCAGGCCCACAAACCAGTGAGGCGACATTGGTGCGCCTCTTGCCGACGATCCGCCATGATATGATCTATGAACGTGATGCGATCCGTGATGCCCAGTTCGCCCATACCACGCGGATCAAGGAAAGTGCGACGACAGATGAAAACGCCCATGCGCTTGCACAGTTCTTAAGCGTATCGCCCGAAGTGGCCCGCATGCTGGCTGATACCCCCCATCTTTTTGTTGATTGAGGACCCCCATGGAATACGCCTACGACGACCAGAATATCTTTGCCAAAATCCTGCGCGGGGAAATCCCCAATAAGACGGTCTATGAAAATGACCATGCGCTGGCCTTTGAAGATATCGCCCCCCAAGCACCGGTGCATGTGCTGATCATTCCCAAAGGGGCCTATGTCAGCCTTGATCATTTCGCGCGCGATGCCTCAGCCGAAGAACTGGCAGGCTTTATGCAGGCGGTGGCCGAGGTGTGCCGGATCACGGATGTGAAAGAGGGCTTCCGCAGTATTTCAAATACGCGCACCCACGGCGTGCAGGATGTGCCGCATTATCACATGCATATTATTGGTGGCCGTCAGTTGGGGCGGATGCTGCAGGGATGATCAAAATTCTCGAATTTTGATGCCCCCCGGGGAAGTTTGTTTGGACATGGAAAGAGGTGGGATCAGCGCGCAGATGTGAGCGACAGGAACACATCTTCAAGGTCAGCTTCCTCTGTTTTGACGTCTTTAATTGTGATGCCTGCATCGCGCACCAGCGACAGAATGTGGTCGGCAGGTGTGGTGCCGCTTTGATAGGTAAAGGTCAGCGTCCCATTGGCCTGTTTCTGCCCAGTGATATTTTGCGGCAGGGCAGGTAGCTCCGCCGCGGCCTCTGGTGTGATGACAAGCGTTTTGCTGTCCAACCGTCCCAGCAGGTTGGCCGTACTGTCTTTGATGATCACCTCACCATGGTTGATGATCGCGATATCGTCGCACATCTCCTCGGCCTCTTCGAGGTAATGGGTCGTCAGGATAATGGTCATTCCTTCATCGTTCAGCTTGCGCACATTCTGCCACAGCATATTGCGCAACTCGATATCCACGCCCGCCGTGGGTTCATCCAGCACTAAAACCTGTGGCGCATGCACCAATGCCTTGCCCAGCAAAAGCCTGCGCCGCATGCCCCCAGAAAGGGAACGCGCATAGGCGTCGGCCTTATCCGTCAATCCAATCAGGTCCAGGATTTCAGCCGTTCTGCGCTGGTTCTTAGGCACGCCATAAAGCCCGGCTTGCACATCCAGAGACCCTGCTGGCGTAAAGAAGGGATCAAGATGTGGTTCCTGTGGCATGATTCCGATCGCGGCACGCGATTGGCGCGGGTTCTTGTCTTGATCGAAACCCCAGATTTTGACGCTGCCTGCAGATTTCACGACAAGCCCGGCCAGGATATTGATCAGCGTCGATTTTCCTGCGCCGTTGGGGCCTAAAAGTCCAAAGATCGACCCGCGCGGGATGGTCAGGTCGACCCCCTTCAGCGCCTCTTTGGCCGGGCTGCGCCCTGTGGCCGCATAGGTCTTTCGCAGCCCCTGAATTTCTATCGCCTTGTCGCTCATCCCGTCTTTCCCTTGTGCCGCCACTGCGGTATCTGTGGTGCAGACTTAAGGTGGGGCCACCCCCGCGGCAACCGGATGAGAATGATTATGTCGACACCTGAACCTGAGACCCGTATCGTTCATGACTGGCGTGTCGCCTGTGATGGCGGAGAAGGTGCTTTGGGTCATCCGCGTGTTTGGCTGCAAATCCCGCGTGATCGCGGCTGGGTCGAGTGCCCCTATTGCGATGCCAAGCTGATCCACAAAGATTTTGAGGAAAAAGTCTAACTCATCGGAATGGGCCCGCTCATGCAGGGCAAGCGCGGGCTAACGGATCCGTCGGGCGTTAGGAATTCCAGTACATTTTCACCCGACCAGATTTGCACCGGCTGG
>JBCAZI010000107.1:0-8205 GCA_038533095.1 Pseudomonadota bacterium | reverse complement strand
GCCCGGTCGAGTCCTGCGTGCCGAACCTGCAGTGATCCGTGCCCACACAGGTCTTCACCGTGCGCAGACCCTTGGAATAGGCGTGGCCCGAAACCAGCCCAGCCTTGTTCAGATCGGCCCAGATGGCGGGCAAGTCCTCGCCCTTGACGCCCAGCAGGTCGATCCGCTGGCCGCCGGTGACCTTGACGGTCGGCACGTCGTACTTGTCGGCGGCATCGGCAATCGCGCGCAACTCGGTTGGGTTGGTGATTCCACCCCACATGCGGGGAACAACCGAGAAAGTACCGTCTTTCTGGATGTTGGCGTGCTTGCGTTCGTTGATGAAGCGGCTTTGTGGATCGTCCTGATATTCCAGTGGCCAATCGGCCAGCAGATAGAAGTTCAGCGCCGGACGGCAGACGTGGCAGCCACAGGA
The DNA here is from genome assembly GCA_038533095.1 of Pseudomonadota bacterium. Lineage (GTDB taxonomy): Bacteria > Pseudomonadota > Alphaproteobacteria > Rhodobacterales > Rhodobacteraceae > Yoonia. The sequence goes on along the minus strand of JBCAZI010000107.1, from coordinate 7,790 downwards.
CGTTTTCCACCCGCATTCCTGAAACACCGCCTGCATTGTGGTCAGTTTCTGGCTTTTGATCATACGCCGCACATCTTCGTGGGTCATGTCTGTGCAGCCGCACATTGGTTGCGCTGTTGGCATAACAAAGTCATCGCCCAGCGTGACCGCCAGCACCTGTTCGACCAGCCCCGTGCAGGTCCCGCAGGACCCGGCGCTTTGGTGGTTGCCCGCACGGCGCCCAGATCAGTGGCGCCCGCTGCGATCGCATCTTCGATTTGCCCTTTGCAGATACCGTTGCAGCCACAGATCTCTGCGTCAGGCGGTAAGGCTGCAACAGCTGCTAAAGGGTCCAGGGGGGTCCCCCCTTGATAGGCCGGGCCGAAGATAAGCGTATCGCGCATCTCGGAGATATCGGTCTTGTCGCGGATCAGGCCGAAGAACCAGTTGCTGTCGGCGGTATCGCCATACATCACCGCCCCGATCACCACGTTGGCTTCGATGACAAGGCGGCGGTACACACCCCGCGCTGGGTCGCGGAAGACGATGTCTTCGCGTCCTTCGCCATCGGCAAAGTCACCGGCACTGAACAGATCACAGCCTGTCACCTTCAGCTTGGTTGACAGTTCTTTCTGAACGAACTTGGCCTCTTCACCGATCAGCGTTTGGGCGGCAACCTTCGCTTGATCGTAGAGCGGGGCCACAAGGCCAAAGATCGCGCCATCGTGTTCCACGCATTCGCCGACGGCCAAAACATCGGCGTCCGATGTGATCATCTGATCATCGACATGGATGCCCTTGCCGACAGCCAAGCCGCTGTCCTGCGCCAGTTTCACATTGGGGCGGATACCCACTGCCATGACCAGCAGATCGCAGGGCAGTTCTGTACCATCATCCAGCAAAAGCGCCTTTACATGGCCATCCTCGCCCAAGATCTCTTTCGAATTGGCGGAACATTTTACCGTAATCCCTTTATCCACCAGCGCCTTACGCAGCAGATAACCCGCAGCCTCGTCCAGCTGCCGTTCCATCAGGTGGCCCATGATATGCACGACGGTGACGTCAACACCACGCGCGGCCATGCCTGCCGCGGCCTCAAGCCCCAGCAGACCACCACCGATGACCACAACCTTGTTGTCAGGGCCCAGGTCCATCATCCGTTGGGTATCTTCCAGATCGCGATAGGCGATGACGCCTTCCAGATCATGGCCGGGTAGGGGGATCATGAAAGGATTTGAGCCTGTGCCGAAGATCAGTTTGTCATAAGACAGCACGTCGCCGTTTTCGGCCGTCACGGTTTTTGCAGCACGGTCGATGCTCGCAATGCGTTCGCCAAAACGACAGTTGACGCTGTTCTCAGCATACCATGCATCATCATGCGTGACGATTTCATCATATGTCTTCTCGCCCGACAAGACGGGCGACAGCATAATGCGATTGTAGTTCCCGCGCGGCTCTGCGTTGAAAAGCGTGACGTCATAGTCGGCGCCTGCATCGAACAGATGCTCCAGCACCCGGCCCGAGGCCATACCAGCACCGATAACGATCAGTTTCTGTTTCATTCTGCCGCCTTTGGGTATGCAGCATCAATCATGACCGACGACAATGTGCCGTAGGCCGCGATCCAGCTGTCTTTGATTTCATCGGTAAAGGCTGCGCCCAACCCCTTTTCCAAGGTGTGGATCAGGGCTGCGCCAACGGGCGCGTAATCCTTGGCGGCGACACCGTAGTCTACGTGGCGTATGGCCAGGTCTTGGGCGACAGGTATAATTTTGTCCAAGTCGCGCAGGCCATTTACGACCACGCCCAGCGTTGCCATTAGCTTTGCACCCTGCGCGCTGATGTCGCCTTTGAAATAGGGCTTAACCTCGGGTGCGATTTCAAACAGGCGGTCATAGAAAATTGACGCAGCCGTATCGCTGATGGGTGCAACCTTCCTGAAGCTATCCTGGATAAGTGTGATCTGATCGTCAGTCATGGGACCCTCCGACACGAAGGGATGCCAGCGCGTTTAGGCGATATCGTGCAGCAACATCGCCTCGGTCATCAGATCGGATATTTGCGTATAGGCTGCAACCCAGGCGTCCGTTTCGACCTCGGTCAATCCACCGGGCATGTGTTTTTCCAGTGCGTAGATCAACGCGTGACCTACGGGCGCAAAATGTTCTGGTTTGGCGCCGTAGGCGACGTGGCGCCGTGCCAATCCCGCAACCGTATCCGCGATCAGCGGCATTTGGTGCAGGTTGGTGACCACAGCGCCCAATGTTTCCGACAGTTTGATACGCTGTTCGGTCATATCTTCTGCGAAGAAGGGACGCACGCTGGGCGCGATCCGAAACAATTCGTTGTAGAAGGTATGCGATAACGCGTCCTTCACGGGGTAAATCTGCTGAAAGCTGTCTTTGACGGTTTCGATCTGATTGGGGGTCATGCCAAAGCTCCTGCGCGATTTCGCGCAAGGTGGCATGGTTTCCTTTAGAATATCTTTCCATCGCTCTACTCCGCCGCGATTGCGTTGGGTTTTGGTTTGGGTGTTGCGCCATGCTCGTATTCCTCAAGGAAATCGAGCACCTCTTGGCGGTAGGCATAGTAATCAGGGTGTTCGAGTAGCGCCTTGCGGGTGCGCGGGCGTGGCAGATCGACATCTGTGATCTTGCCAATGGTTGCGCGCGGTCCGTTGGTCATCATCACAACGCGATCGGCCAGCAAAATCGCCTCATCCACGTCATGTGTCACACAGATTGCGGTGACTTTGGTCCGCGACCAGACCTCCATCAGCACCTCTTGCAGCTCCCACCTTGTCAGGCTGTCAAGCATGCCAAAGGGTTCATCCAGCAACAGCAATTTGGGGGACAATGCAAAGGCGCGGGCGATGCCGACCCGTTGCTTCATACCGTTGGAAAGGCTGGCAGCCCCTTTATCCATACTGTCGGCAAGGCCCACGCGTTCAAGATAGTATTCAACCACGTCCTGGCGTTCGGCTTGCGAGGCTTTGGGGTAAACCTTATCCACCCCGATGGCGACGTTTTCCTTGGCCGTCAGCCACGGGAATAGGTTGGGCGACTGGAACACGACGGCCCGCTCAGGATCGGCGCCTTCCACGTTCCAGCCGTCCAGTTTGATCGCGCCTTTTGAGATCGCGTTCAAACCAGCAGCCATGGTCAGCACAGTCGACTTGCCACAGCCAGAGTGCCCGATAAGCGAGATAAACTCGCCTTTGTTGATCTTAAGGTCGAAGTCCTCAACCACCGTTAGCGGACCGTTGGGTGTGGGGTAGACCTTATCCAACTGCGAGAAATTCAAAAACCGCTCTTCGATGGCGCTTTCTGCGGCCTTGGCCACGGCAGATGGCACGCCGTGGATAGGGGTCACATCAGGCAAGATGCGCGACCCTTCGACTTTGGCGGCGATGCCAACATCCATCAGGTAGTTTGTCACCTGCGCACGTAGTTGTTTGAACGTTGCGTCGTTGTTCATCGCAATGCGGTCGCGCGGACGTGGGATGTCGACCTTGAACGCATCGCCCAAGGTGCCATCAGGGTTCAGCGCGATGATGCGATCAGCCAGAATGATGGCCTCGTCCACGTCATTGGTGATCAGCACACAGGTCTTTTTGTTCTTTTCCCAAATCGCCTCAATCTCATCGGCCAGATTGGCGCGGGTCAGGGCATCCAGTGCCGAAAGCGGCTCATCCAAAAGCAGCATTTCGGGGTCCATCGCCAGGGCACGGGCCACATTGACGCGCTGGCGCATACCGCCCGACAGTTCAGCAGGGCGGCGGGTTGCAGCGTGGCTCAGGCCCACCATCCCCACATAATGGGCGGTTTTCGCGGCGCGTTCTTCCTTCGACAGCTCAGGGAACATCGTGTCCACGGCCAAGGCCACATTGCCGCTTACCGTCAGCCAGGGCATCAGCGAATAGCTTTGGAAAATCACACCGCGTTCGCGGCCCGGTTCGGTGATCGGTGCGCCTTTGTAGGTAACCGACCCGGAGGTGGGTTGTTCCAGCCCCGCCATCAGATTGATCAGCGTGGTTTTCCCGGTGCCGGAAAAACCAAGGATGACAACAAATTCCCCTTCGGCCACATCAAGGTTGATGTCTTTGAGAACCGGTGTGTCACCGTAGGATTGCGAGACGTCTTTGAACTGCAGAATACCCATCGCGATCACCGGTTGTTTGAGAAGGTGAACATGGACTGCAGGGCATACATCACCCGATCCAAGAGGAAGCCGATGATGCCGATGGTAAAGACAGCAACCATAATGCGGGCAAGCGACTGGGAGGAGCCATTCTGGAATTCATCCCAAACGAATTTGCCAAGGCCTGGGTTCTGCGCAAGCATTTCTGCCGCGATCAAAACCATCCAGCCAACACCCAGCGAGAGACGCAGACCGGTAAAGATCAACGGCAGGGCTGAGGGCAGCACCAGCTTGGTGATCTTGGTGTAGGTGTTCATTTTCAGCACGCGGCTGACGCTAACGAGGTCTTTGTCGATGCTGCTGACACCGAGGGCTGTGTTAATCAGCGTCGGCCAAAGTGAGCAAAGCGTCACGGTGATCGCGGAGATCAGGAAGGACTTCGAGAACATGCCGTCGTTCGTGGTGTAAACGGCCGAGACGATCATGGTCACGATGGGAAGCCATGCGAGGGGAGAGACAGGCTTGAAGATCTGGATGAGCGGGTTGAGAGCCGCGTTTGCTGTGACCGAAAGGCCTGCCGCAATGCCCAATGGAATGGCGACGACAGAGGCGATCAGGAAGCCAAAGAAAACTGTTTTGATCGAGGTCCAGATTTGGTCGTAGTAGGTTGGTTTGCCGGTATAGACCCGTTCACGCACGCGGTCGGCGTTACCTTCAGCGATAAGGGCGGCGTTGCGGGCTTCTTGGCGTTCGTAGAATGCAATCGCCTTTTCACCTTCGCGGATCGCGTCCTGATGCAAAACGCCGACTTGCTCCCATACTTGCGCGGGACCGGGAACAGCGCCGAGCGATGTCTGGACCTTGGGGGCCAGAGTACCCCAGGCAATCAGGAATGCGATGATAGCGAGCAGAGGAACACCCAGCAGTTGCCAGATTTCTTTGACCTGCGCGCGCGGATTATCCCCGGCGGCGGCTTTCAGGATGGGTGTCATCCATGACAGGCCAAAAACTTTGAACCAAGCGTCGGCCTTGTTAATGCGTGTAAAGCGCCGGGCGCGGCGGGCTTCAACGTCGAGTGTGTCTGGGTCAATCGCGGTCATGGCTGTGATCCATTTGCTGCTTTGAAAGAAGGTTGGGCTGAAGCCCACCTTACGTCGCCGCAAGGTGGGCCGAGCTGTTTAGCCTTGGATTTCGTTGTCGACGACGGTCTGGCCGCTTTTCAGGCCAATTGGCAGGCTGTCGATATAGGCGTTTGGTGTGCGCCCATCATAGCCGATCCCGTCAATGATATCGGCGGCAGGTGTCGCCTCTTTGAAACCATCGCTGTCCCATGGGAAGTCAGCCTCATTGGCCATGCCTTCATCAACCAGCATGCGGGCGGCTTCCAGATAGATATCTGGACGGTACACTTCGGCGGCAGTCTCAAAATACCACTCATCCGACATGGTTTCAGGGATCTGGCCCCAGCGACGCATCTGGGTCAGGTACCAAATCGCGTCAGAATAGTAGGGGTAAGTCGCGTTGTAGCGGAAGAACACGTTGAAGTCTGGCGCTGGGCGGACATCACCTTTCTCGAACTCGAAAAACCCTGTCATCGAGTTCGCGATCACTTCGTAGTCAGCGCCAACATATTCAGAGCGGGCGAGGATTTCGACCGCCTCAGGCCGGTTCGCGTTATCGTTTTCATCCAGCCACATGGCGGCACGGATCAGTGCTTTGGTCAGCGCAAGTGTCGTGTTCGGGTTTTCTTCTGCGAAAGCATCGGTGATCCCGAAAACCTTCTCTGGGTTGTTCTTCCACATGTCATAATCGGTGATGACTGGCACACCAATGCCTTTGAACACGGCCTGTTGGTTCCATGGTTCACCCACGGCGTAGCCGTAGATTGTGCCAGATTCCATGGTGGCGGGCATCTGTGGTGGTGGTGTCACGGACAGCAGGACATCGGCACCGATTTGGCCGGAAATATCCTGTGGGCTGTAATAGCCGGGCTCTAGCCCGCCCGCAGCCAGCCAATAGCGTATTTCATAGTTGTGGGTCGAAACGGGGAACACCATGCCCATGTTGAACGGAATGCCCTGATCCTGGTAATCCTCAACCACGGGAGCCAAAGCGCTGGCACTGATAGGGTGCTGTGGGCGGCCATCTTCCATCGTTGGCACATTTGGCTTCATCTGTTCCCAGATGTCATTGGACACTGTGATCGCGTTGCCGTTCAAATCCATTGAGAAAGGCGTGATGATATGCGCCTCGGTGCCATAACCGATCGTGGCAGCCAGTGGCTGACCCGCCAGCATGTGCGCGCCATCAAGTTGGCCGCTAATCACGCCGTCCAGCAGAACTTTCCAGTTGGCTTGCGCTTCCAGAGTGACAAACAAGCCTTCGTCTTCAAAGAAACCCAACTCATAGGCCACCGCCAAAGGCGCCATATCAGTCAGTTTGATAAAGCCGAGGGTAAGTTCATCCTTCTCAAGCTCCAAAAATTCTGCGGAAGCAGATGTCGCTAGCAGACTGCAGGTCGCTAGCATCATGGCACGCATTTTTTTCATACTTTCTTTCCTTTTCCCAAGCCCACATGGGCAAAATAAAAAGCCGCTCGTTTAGCGCACGGAGGAGGAGATCCGTGTTCCAAACGAGCGGCTTTGCTCTTTTTGATGATACACCTGCCGACATTGGTGGGTGCAGTGAAGAAGGCGTCAGTGCCCTTTGTTCCGATGGTGAGAGATGCGACCTCGTGACGCAAATATATTGCAGGTTCAGCCGCTATTTTTACGCTGCAATGCAGAAATCGCTTAAGAATTGATCAGATTTTTAGGTGAAATCGAAGGTCCTGCCATCAAAGAAGGCATCAGGCGCCAGAATCATGTGACCACGGGTTGAGGCAACTGCGGTTTCGAACTTCAAAGACCCTTCCACTTTCTCGGATGCGCCGGGCAGGTCGGCACCGATTCCATTCAGGTTTTGCCGGTACAGATCAGAACGGAAGCACTGCTTGGCGCGCGCAATCCCCTCGGCATCCGCGCCAAGTTGCTGTGCGATCCATGCGGCCTGACTGCGCCAGGGAAAGTTTGCGGCATGTTTATGGAACTGCAAAAAACGCGTGACAGCAACTGGTGGCTGACCCAATCCGGGGGTCAGATGTCCTGTCACAGCAGGATCGATAAGGTCGGATGACAGGTTCAAATGTTCGCTGCGCCCCAGAATTTCGATGGCCAGCGGTTTATTCTGCCGCCCATCCAGCCATTGGGCTGCACGATAGACTGCACGCATCAGCCGGCGTACGACGTCGCTGTTGTCTGCGATCCAGTCATGCCGCGCGGCCAGCACCTTTTCCGGGGCAAATTTCCACACGTCTTTGCCTGTCATCATCAGCGTGGCGTCACCGGTTTGCACCGCAACGCTGCCCCAGGGCTCACCCACCCAAAATGCATCGACATGCCCCTCTGCCACTGCGGCAGCCATGCGCGGCGGTGGCACGGTGACTTCTTCTATGGTGAGCATCGGTGCGGTTTTCGTCCAATAGGACAGCAGCAACCGATGCATGGCAAAATGGAATGGGACACCGATACGCAGCGGACGGCCTTCAAGGGCTGCGATACGTGCCAGCACTCCTTTTGCGTCACCAAAGGTGACGTCGCCTATTGGACGAAAACCGCACCGATGCTCACCAT
>JBCAZI010000106.1:0-8294 GCA_038533095.1 Pseudomonadota bacterium | reverse complement strand
AGTCAACCTTGGCGTCAGCGAATTGGACACGGTCACCCAAAGGAACGCGGCAATGGCGGGCGCATTGATGACAAGCGGACGAGAGCTGGACGCCTACGCCAAAGAACTATTGGCGCTGGTACAGCAATTTCAGCTGGGAAGCACAGAGGCCAAAACAGCGGCTTAGATAGGCCGCTCGGCCCACAGGGTGTAAATCACGCTAGACACATCCTGCCCGGCGGGTAGGTTGACGGCATGATGCCAACGCACACACCCCAATTCCGCGATCCCGCCCCGCGCGGCCTTTGCACCGACTGTGGCGTGTCACGCATGGCGGACCCATCAGCCTGCGGCAAAGCCTGCCAGTTTATCAAACCTGACTACCCCCAAGCCGAAGCGACCATTCATGGACGCCCCGCAAACAGCGACAGCGATGAGCGCTTTTTCGGTGTCACCCAAGCCATGTACCGTGCCGCCCTCACGCCCGCCCGGGAAGGCGCGCAATGGACCGGGCTGACCACCCGTTTTGCCGAACGTCTGCTGGAAACCGGCGCGGTCGACGCTGTCCTGACAATGATACCTGATAAGACCGATACGTGGCGCCCCCGCCCCGCCATCATCACCGACGCTGCCGATATGAAACATGCGCGCGGCATGCGCATGGGCTACGCCCCCCTGCTCGCCCTGCTGGAACCCGCACGCGCCGCGGGCCACCGCAAAATCGCTGTCATCGGCATCCCTTGCCAAATCTATGCGCTGCGGGCGATGGAGGCTGATCTGGGGTTCGACCGCATCTATGTGATCGGCACCCCCTGTTCCGACAACACCACGACCGAGAATTTCCACAGTTTCCTTGCCCGCCTTACGGATGCGCCCGAAACCGTCACCTACCTTGAATTCCGTGCGGATTATCATGTGGAACTGCGGTTCACGGACGGCAGCCAAAGGCTGATCCCCTTCCTGAAACTGCCGCTGTCAGACCTGCCTGCCGACTTCTTCCCTACCACCTGCCGGACCTGCGTGGATTACACCAACCGGCTGGCCGACATCACCGTGGGCTATATGGCTGGCGAGGGGGATCAATGGTTGATCGTGCGCAACGATCGCGGCGCGGAAATGCTGGCAAGCCTGGGCGATGAGGTCACGCTCGCCACACCCGGATCACGGGGCAAAAGGGCCGGATCGGTGAAAGGGTTTGTCGAGAATACAAAGCTTGCCGCGGGCGGGCTGCCCCTGCGACGGATGCCCAACTGGCTGCGCGGGATCATGGGCTGGCTGATGCCGCGGGTCGGACCACGCGGGTTAGAGTTCGCACGCGCAAGGGTCGAGATGAAAGCAGCCGAAACCATCCTGCACCTGCGGCGCGAAGAACCTGCCAAAATCAAGAATATGGTGCCAGCACACGTCTGGAACCTCGCCCGGCCCTATGGGTTAACGCCAGAGCCGGGTGAGCAGGTCAAAGATGATCAATCTGCCTGAAAGGCGCCGGACACCTGAATGTCATCAACAGTATCATTGATGTCAAAGACACCGCCCAGCTCGTCCGCCTGAGGGCCAAAGAACGCACCATCCAGCGTTCGGGACGTGCCTGACCCGCCCAGCGCATCAAAAATACCCGTGCCGGTAAAGGTACCGCCCGCGAATTCGTCGCCCGCCACATCCCCATTGGTTAGGATGATTGTGCCCACGTTTGTCACGTTGCCATCAATGTCACTGGTCCCAGATAAGTTGAAGAAGCGACCATCAATATCATTGTTGCCCCATGTCACAGTGAACTCGGAATCACCCGTCAACACAAAGACATTGTCTTCGAAGATCGCGGTCATCCCGACCCAACCTTCGTTGTAGCTTGTGACCGTACCGGCGGTTGGCAAATCGCTCGCTTCCAAACCAACGACACCAAACACGTTATCGCCCGAGATTCTCGCAATCCGGGAAAATTCACCGTTCGCGGGGTTGGTATAGACCGCGCTATCCAGATCAGTCCCGTCCAGCAAGGTGCCGGAAATCACCCCTGTGCTGGCCTCAAAAGTTACATCACCGGATGTGATGCTCCCATCATCAATCACCACAAAGACCATGTCGAATTCGCCATTAACGGTCCGGTCCGAAAGGTCAGGTGCGCCCATCGCATCAGGGACCTCATCTGGTGGGTCGGTCGGTTCTGTCGGCAATGACCCACCGCCACCATCACCACCGCCACCTCCACCGCCACAAGCGGCCAAGCTAAAGGCCAGGATAGAGGCACCCAGGGTGCGTAGTAATGTCTTATCCATCAGGTAAAGTCCACTTCGGAAAGGATGATATCTTCAAAGACCAGTTCAAAGCTCACCCCTGATGCATTGAAGGTAAAGGTGGTGTCCGTGCCATCGTTGGTGAATGTACCCTGACCAAAGTTGAAGCCCTGCAATTCAACGCTATCGACATCTAGTTCAAAGTCCAAAATACGATTGTCGCCAGTCTCGCGGCTAAAGACAAAGGTGTCTGCACCCCCACCGCCTTCCAGCACGTCATTGCCGGACCCTGCAATCAGCCGGTCATCGCCCGACAAAAAGCTTCCACTCGGATCACCGCGCAGAATGTCATTTCCAGAACCGCCATCCAGCGTATCGTCACCGATCCCCCCGACAAGCGTATCATTGCCTTCATTGCCTTCGGCGGTCAGCGAACCTGTACCGCCTACGATCGTGTCCCGGCCACTACCACCTTCGGCATCGTTATTGCCGCGGGTATCGACGATCAGGTCATTACCGCCGTTGCCGAACAGATCATCGTTGCCCGCACCGCCATAGATGTTGTCGGCCCGGTCGCTGCCATTCACATTGTCGTTGCCGCCTTTTGCAAAGACGGTCTGCGCTAAATTCACCTTTGTAAAATTCACGACATCGACGCCATTGTCGTATTCGCGTTCACCATAAAGAAATTGAATGCCTGCAACATCGCCGCCCTGCAGCTCGTCTGTTGACAAGAACGGGTTCATATTCTGCAGCGTGCCGCCATCTTCGATATTAGGAACGTGATCCATCCCCAAAGCGTGACCAATCTCATGCAAGGCCACAGCGAAAAAGTCTTCGCCCGGTCCATCAACGGACCACGGTTCAGCTTGATCGAAAACGATTTCAACATCATCGAAGATGGCAAACTCGTCACCCCCAAATATAGTTTCGAAATCTGTGGGGCGCATGAAACCCAGCGTATTTCCATCAGGCCCACCGTTCCCATCGACGGCATCGCCGCGGATTTCAATATCAGCAGCACCGCTGACCGCTTGGAAGGTAACATTCGCAATCGATGACCAAGTCAAGAACGCAAGGTCAACTGCGGACTCAAAGGCTGCTAACGCTGCACCGCTCAAACCACCGTTCAAAGTGGCGAGGTTCATTGAGTAGGTCACAGTCCCACCCGCACCGCCAAAGCGATCATCGCCCCATTTGGTTATAACGGTTTCGCCCGTCGGTTGATTGTTGCCGTCAATCAAATCCAGTTCGATCAACGCAAAGGGCGCATTTGCCGTCCCGCCCGTGAAGTTTTTTTCACCCGCTGGCGCTAAACCATCAATACCCTCAAAGGCATGACAGGTCGCAATTCCGCACATCATACACATTTACATTCAATCCCCTGACGCGTGACCTGATCTGATCACATAGACGGCTACGTTATAAACCCATTTAGCCAAGAATGTGTCAAAGCGACGTTTTTTCAACCTCGGCAAACATCCGCCGCACCCATCACACCGGCAACGCCGTCGTCTGCCGCACCGTCCTGAGCGCAAAGGACGATTGCATCTGCGCCACCCCCGGCAGTGTCGCCAGATAGCGGCGGTGGATGCGTGCGAAATCTTCGGTATCCCCTGCGACCACTTTCAGCAAATAGTCTGCCGTGCCTGCCATCAGGTGACATTCCAGCACATCCGGGACACGTGCCAACGCCCGCTCAAAGGCGTCCAGCACCTCATCCGCTTGCCCGCTGAGCGTGATCTCGACAAACACGGTTGTCGGACGCCCTACCTTGCGCGGGTCCAGCAGCGCCACGTAGTCGCGGATATACCCTTCCTTTTCCAGCCGCTGCACACGCCGGTGACAGGCGGAGGCGGACAGGTTCGCCAGATCCGACAATTCGGCATTCGACATGCGGCCTTTCTGCTGCAAAACAGCCAAGATTCGGCGATCGATACTGTCTAGCTCCATTTCACGCACGTTCCTTCGATAAAATTGGCCTCTTGCACAAACTTTTACCGAAGTTATCGCAAACATCCAGGAAAAAGCCCCGTGAAATTGCGCCCGGGCACACGGATACTTCATCCAGACATCGGGAGGAACGGGTTATGCATATCGGGTGCCCAACAGAGATTAAACCACAAGAGTTCCGCGTCGGATTGACGCCAAATGCAGCGCGCGAGGCGGTGAACCATGGCCATCAGGTCACCGTCCAGTCCGGTGCCGGCAATGGTGCAGGCTTCACAGATGCCGATTATCTAGATGTGGGTGCCGCGATCGTCGAAACGGCGGGCGAGGTGTTCGAAGTGGCCGAGATGGTCGTAAAGGTGAAAGAACCACAGCCAGTTGAGCGGAAAATGCTGCGCGAAGGGCAGATTTTGTTCACCTACCTGCATCTTGCCCCGGACCCGGAACAGACCACAGACCTGATGGAAAGCGGTGCGACCTGCATTGCCTATGAAACCGTGACAGATGACCGTGGTGGTCTGCCCTTGCTGGCCCCGATGTCCGAAGTGGCAGGGCGGCTGGCCCCGCAGGTTGGCGCATGGACCCTGCAAAAGGCTAATGGCGGACGCGGCGTTTTGATGGGCGGCGTGCCCGGCGTGGGCCCTGCACGCGCCCTTGTCATCGGTGGTGGTGTGGTGGGCACACATGCCGCGCGCATCGCTGCCGGTATGGGGGCTGATGTCACGGTCCTTGACCGGTCCTTGCCCCGGTTGCGCTATCTTGACGATACTTTCGGCGGGATGTTCAAAAACAGCTATGCCAGTGCCGGCAACACGATTGAATTGGCGCACGATGCCGATTTGATCATCGGCGCGGTCCTGATCCCCGGTGCCGCCGCACCTAAGCTGCTGTCGCGCGCACAGCTGTCCGAACTGAAACCCGGTGCGGCGCTTGTCGATGTCGCTATTGACCAAGGCGGGTGTTTCGAAACCTCCAAACCCACCACCCACGAAGACCCGATCTATGACGTGCACGGCATCATGCACTACTGCGTGGCCAATATGCCGGGCGCTGTGGCACGCACATCAACCATCGCCTTGGGGAACGCGACCATGCCCTTCATGCTGTCGCTGGCAGACAAAGGCTGGCGGCAAGCCTGCGAAGACGATCCGCATTTGCTGAATGGGCTAAACGTCCATGCAGGCAACCTGACTTACTATGCCGTGGGCAAGGCACTGGGCATCGACGTGCTGTCACCGGCGCTGGCACTGAAAGCCTGAAACTTGCCGTAACCCGGCCTGCGCGATAGCGTCCTATCAACGATTGATAGGACGCACGCCTATGCCCAACATCCAAATCAACGGACGATCCATCCACTATGTCACGGCCGGATCGGGGCCCCAGACGATCATCTTCTCGCATGGCTATTTGATGAGCCAGCGCATGTTTGCCGCGCAAATCGCAAAGCTCAGCGAAACCTACCGCGTCATTGCATTCGACCATCGTGGGCATGGGGACAGCGGGCCATCCCGGCAACCCTTTGGCATCTATGACCTGGTCGATGACGCCGCGGCATTGATCGATGCGCTTTGCGATGGCCCCGTGCATTTTGCGGGCATGTCGACAGGCGGCTATGTCGGCCTGCGGCTATTGTTGCGCCGTCCCGATCTGATCAAAACACTGATCCTGATGGACACTGGTGCCGCTGCGGAAAGCAAAGAAAGCCTGCGGCAATATAATCAACTCCTGTTCTTTGTCAGGCTTGTCGGCATCAGGCCCTTGTTGGGTAAAGTGCTGCCGCTGTTGTTTGGTCAAGCCTTTCGTCACGATCCTGCCCAGCGTGCTGCGTTCCAAGACTGGAAAAACTACATCAGCAGTTTGGACCGCACCTCGGTCCGGCAATTTGGGCGGGCGATTTTCGACCGCGACGATGTACAGGACGGTTTGCGCGCGCTGAAAAACCCACCACCTGTTTTGATCATGGTCGGCGCAGAGGATATTCCGACACCGCCTACGATGGCGCAGGACCTACAAAGAATTTTTGTTGGTTCCGAGCTAATCGAGGTCCCGCAAGCTGGACATACATCACCCCTTGAGAATCCAGGTCTGGTCACCGCTGCAATCGCCCGCTTTATAAGCCAGCATGGTGAATCCTAGGCCGGTCGAAAACGCCGCCAGAGCGACCGGCACTTGCCAATCAGATTGGGCCGCGGATCATCGCGCATTTGACACGCGCGAAGATAGGTGCCCAGCTGACCAAAATCATCTGTGCTGTCATCACCGCGCAAATGATCAAGGCGATGCGTAAGGTCAGCAAACGCAGGCATCAGATGGCTCAGGTCCTGCGCCATCATAAAGGTCACAACGCCGTCCAGGCTGGCGTTCAACGGGGCGGCCTGCGCGGGCAGGATATCGGTTCGGGCTGCCAGGCGCGTCTGATAGTCCCTGATTTCTCGCATCGCACTATTCTTCAGTTCTAATGGCAAAACCTGCGTGCGGTAGAGCGCCTGTTCTTGCAGTGAATGCACATGAAATGCATCCGGTGTCGCACCGCAGCTCTCTTCCAGCGTATCCAAAAGATCCGGCAAAGCCAGCACATTCATGTTGGAAACGGTAATCCCGAAGAAAAGCCCAACATGCGGACATGCGCGGCGCAGGGCCATGATGTTGGTGACGAACACGTCCCAGTCAAAACCGCTGCGTATATTGGCACCCAACGGTCCGGTGGCATCAACGCTTGCCTCGACCCAAACACGCGGAAACTGGCGCCAAAGATCGACAACGGCGCGATCACGGAAAGCCAGGACGGACATATTGCTGTTGTACATCAGCCGAATATCTGTGCGGCCCAGGGCGATCAGCCGTTCAAGAAGGTCATAATGCTCTTCCTGCAACAGCGGCTCGCCCCCGGCGAAATAGATATGTTTGAGGTTCTCTAGCCCCGCGCTCAGCTGATCCAGGAAAGCATCAGCACCCGCGAAGCTCTTAATCACCGCGCTTTCGCCCAGGTTCTGACCCAACTGCTTTGCATCGGTGAACCACTTTGAGCTTGATCCATGCCAACAGCTGCGACACTTGAAATTGCAAAGGTTGGAAAAGCGCAGATCAATCGCAACAGGCGCGGCTGGCACCGCGTTGAGCGGGTCTGCCGCTGCCGCGATGGATGCAACCTCTTGGGCATATTCCTTGTTTTGCTTTTGGCGCAGGCTTGTCTCGCCGCTTGCTTCGCGTTCAAAGCATTTCGCACAACTGGCAGGCGGTGTGCCGGACAGAAAGGACTGGCGCACCTGTGCCAGATCATCATCTTGCCAGACGTCCGGTATTCTGCTGCCAATGCATTGGCCTGCCTCACCCCGAAACTCGGCGCAGAGGCCCACTGCGCCATCCGGCGCAACATCCAGATGTATCCACGGCAGAACGCAGAACGAATTGGGCAGGATCATCAGTCGGACTCTTGAGTGCACTGAAACCATCTGACAATTGCCATATGGATGCAACAGGATGAAGCGCGGAGGGCATTCTGAAAACCGTCAAATCCCAAGGCTGAAAAGAGGTCGCAGACCGACGCGACGGCCCAGTGAGCTTGGCCTTTCAACAAAAAAGGGCACGCTTTTACAAGCGCGCCCCCTTTTTCAATCTTAAATGAGATCAAGCGTTAGCCTTCAGCGCATCGCGGATCTCTGCCAACAGTTCTTCCGCTGTTGGGCCTTTTGGCTCTTCTGGCTTTTCCTCTTCAGCCTTGGACGCCGCGTCTTTGATCTTGTTGACGTAGCGGACCAGCATGAACACCACGAATGCGATGATCAGAAAGTTGATGATCGCCATGATGAAAGCGCCGTAAGCAAAGATCGAGGCACCAGCCTCACGTGCAGCTTCAAGCGACGCACCTTCAGGCACGTCACCGCCCAGAACAGCATAGTTGTTGGTGAAATCAATCCCACCTGACACAAGGCCAATAATCGGGTTGATCAGGTCGCCGACCAGCGATGTCACAATCGCCGTAAAGGCCGCCCCGATGATGATACCAACGGCCATGTCCATGACATTGCCCTTGGCGATAAAGTCTTTGAATTCGTTCAGCATGGATTTCCCCTCACTTCAGTTCCCGCGCGTATACCTTTGTGGCGATTTGTGCGCATGAGCACACCCATA
>JBCAZI010000105.1:0-8577 GCA_038533095.1 Pseudomonadota bacterium | reverse complement strand
TCCGCGATTGTCGGACCGCAGCTGAATAAGCTGGTATCAGATGCTTTCGTCGTGCCGTTCTTAGGCACATATTTGGCCATTATCGTGCTAAACCTTGTGGGCATGATGCTGTTCCTATGGCTTGATCTGCCAAAGGGATCACGATCCGAGCCGCAGGCGCAGCCCGTCAAAGGCCGCACGCGGTTAGAGCTTTTGCGCGACCCGCGCATCCTGGTGGCAATCATCTGCGCGATGGTCTCCTATTCACTGATGAACCTCGTGATGACCTCGACGCCTTTGGCGGTCGTTGGCTGCGGTTTCACCACGGATGATGCCAATGACATCGTCTCGGCCCATGTGCTGGCGATGTTCGCGCCGTCTTTCTTTACCGGTCATCTGATTGCACGTTTCGGGGTTGAGCGGATCCTGTCCCTTGGCCTGATCATTCTTGCGATCGCTGGCGGCATTGCGTTGTCGGGGGTGGAGCTGACAAATTTCTACCTTGCCCTGATCCTGCTGGGGCTTGGCTGGAACTTTGGCTTCATCGGGGCCACAACCATGCTGGCAGGGGCGCATAAGCCGGAAGAGCGCGGCGCTGTGCAGGGGATGAACGATATGATCGTCTTTGGGATGGTCACCGTCGCATCACTTGCATCCGGCGGGCTGATGAATTGTTCCGGCGGGTCCCCGGTTGAAGGGTGGAATGCGGTGAACCTAGCGATGGTGCCGTTCCTAGTATTGGCGGGTGGTTCGTTGATCTGGCTCGTGCGCCAGCCCAAGATGGCCACCTAAGCTCAAGATTTTTTGTCGAAAAATCTTGAGCCTTCAAAACAATTTTTGCAAAAAATTGTTTAGCGCCACCAGCCGCGCAAAGAGACATTCAAGAACCGCAGACTGTCGCGCGCGGGGTTGGTATCCAACGCATCTGCCCGCACCCTTTCAGGGGTGTTTTTTGCGATCCGCAAGACGGGGCGCGCATGATAGCCAGCGGTCAAAGCTGCGGCAGATGTCTTTGACACATCCCGCCAGCGCGTTCGCGCCGCATCCAAACGTTCCAAACCTTGCGCGGCAAGCGTTTTGATCCCCTGATCAGACCCATCAATCAGCGGCTGACGTGACTGGGCTGTCAGCGCAGGCACGGCCTGAAAGATATTCGCGACACCCACACCATAGGCAAAGTCACGCACAACCGTTTCATCGGCTGTTCCCAAGAGC
The DNA here is from genome assembly GCA_038533095.1 of Pseudomonadota bacterium. Classification (GTDB taxonomy): domain Bacteria; phylum Pseudomonadota; class Alphaproteobacteria; order Rhodobacterales; family Rhodobacteraceae; genus Yoonia. Next base: position 7,383 of record JBCAZI010000105.1, on the reverse strand, counting down.
CGCGCCGCCGTCCACATCAGATGGCCAGAGGTCGCGTTGATGTATTCATCGAAGTGCGCCGGGCCTTCAAACGGTTCCTTGTAGATATCCCACCGCCGTGCTGCGACCAGCCCATCCAGACAACGCGCGCCCTCAGCATCCAAGATACCGGCCAAGGCATCCACAACCTCGTGCCGCCGCACGGTCCTGCCTTCGGCGATCTCTTCCAACGCGTCGCGCCACCATTGCAGGCGCATTTCGGCAATCATCGCTTCCTGTGTCACCCAAGGCGCGCGGGCGACCTCGATATTGAACGCATAAAGCGGAAACAGGATTTGGCGCGCAGCAACTGGCGCTGCCATCGCCACGCGAAAGCGCAGCGGATCGGCCTTTTCGACCAGCGCGGCGCAGGCCTCAAAGCTCATGCTTGCGCCTTTGCCCCATCACGGATCAGTTTCCAGTTGATCGCGTCAATCAGTGCATCAAAAGAGGCATCGACGATATTGGCACTGACGCCCACGGTAGACCAACGCCGCCCCTTGCCATCTTCGCTGTCGATGATGACGCGGGTCACCGCCTCAGTCCCACCATTGGTGATGCGGACCTTGAAGTCGACCAGCTGCATATCGTCGATGATCTCTTGATAAGGGCCAAGGTCCTTCGATAAGGCACGGCTGAGCGCATTGACAGGCCCCTGATCCGACCCATCCGGCCCCTGGCTTTCGCTGACATTCAGCATCTTTTTGCCATGGACCTTGGTCACGACCACAGCCTCTGAGATTGAAACCATACGATTGCGCTTGTCCTTGCGCCGTTCCACCGTCACACGGTAGCGCTTCACCTCAAAGAACCGTGGCAGCGTGCCCAATTCTTCGCGGGCCAACAGTTCAAAGCTGGCCTGTGCCGTATCGTAGGAATAACCCTGCGCCTCGCGCTCTTTGATCCGTTCGACGATGCGGGGCAAGGCAGGGTCATCGGCGGCAACATCTAACCCGGCCTCCAGCAGACGCGCGCGCAGGTTGGATTGGCCTGCTTGGTTCGACATCGGCACGATGCGGCTATTGCCGACCGCGGCGGGATCAATGTGTTCATAGGTGCTTGGGTCTTTGGCAATAGCGGATGCATGCAGCCCAGACTTATGCGCAAAGGCCGAGGCCCCGACGTAAGGCGCCTGTTTGGCAGGCACCCGGTTCAGGATATCATCCAACAGGCGCGAGGCCCGGCGCAGACCCTTAAGGGCATCCGCCGACACACCCGTTTCAAACATGCTGGCGTAGGGTTCCTTCAGCAATAGCGTGGGGATCAGCGTTGTGAGGTTCGCATTGCCACAGCGTTCGCCCAACCCGTTCAACGTACCCTGCACCTGCCGCGCACCGGCCAAGACTGCGGCCAGCGTATTGGCGACCGCATTTTCAGTATCGTTGTGGGTATGGATAGCCAGATGATCGCCAGGGATGCCGCTTGCGATCACGGCTGTCACAATATCCGACACCTCATGAGGCAGCGTGCCGCCATTTGTGTCACAGAGCACGATCCAGCGTGCACCGGCATCATAGGCCGCATGGAGCGTTTTTAATGCGTAATCCGGGTTCGCTTTGTAGCCGTCAAAAAAGTGCTCTGCATCAAACAGCCCATCGCGCCCCTGCCCCTTGATATGGGCAAAACTGGCGGTGACATTTTCTAGATTGTCCTCAAGGCTGATCCCCAAGGCCCGTGTCACATGAAAATCATGCGCCTTGCCGACCAGACAGACCGCAGGCGTGCCCGCGTTCATCACGGCCGCCAGCACATCGTCATTCTCTGCAGATTTCCCGTTGCGTTTGGTCATGCCAAAGGCCGTAAAGGTCGCCTTGGTGTTTGGTGGTGCGGCAAAAAACGCAGTGTCGGTCGGGTTCGCGCCGGGCCAGCCGCCTTCGATATAGTCGAGGCCCAGATCATCCAGCACTGCAGCGATCTGATGTTTCTCATCAGCCGAGAACTGGACACCCTGTGTCTGTGCACCATCGCGTAGGGTTGTGTCGAATAGATAAAGGCGCTCCTTTGCCATCAGAGCCCCTCCAGCCTGGCGGCATCAAAATCTGGGCCCGGTGCCCAGGTTGCCTGCCCGCCGACATCCGTTACCTGCACGCCTGCGGCGTTCAGGATATCGCGGACCTCATCCGCGCGCGCCCAGTCTTTGGCGGCGCGCGCTGCAGCGCGATCTGCCAACAGAGCATCCACCCGTTGGGCAACGGCGTCTGCGACGCCAGCACCGGCCTCGCCCCCTTCAAACTGCGGGATCGCACTCCAGTCGTTCACCAGCCCCAGCATTTGCATGCCGTGAGCAAAGCCCGCCAGCGCCACAGGCGTTTTACCCTTAGCCAAGACATGCAGCCGGGCCAATGCCCCGGATGTGTTCAGATCATTGGCCAGCACATCAATAAACTCGGCATCCGGCACCCATTTGCCATCCGCCTCCAAAGCCGCAACCAGCTCTGGACCAAAGCCATGGCCGTGCAGGATTCCGTACCACTTGCGCAGCGTGCCTTCAGCCTCGGCCCGGCGCGCCTCTGTCCAATCCATCGTCTTGCTGTAGTGGGTGCCCAGCATCACGAGGCGGATCACCTCGCCTGGTATGTCCTGATCCAACAAATCGCGGATGGTGAAGAAGTTGCCCAGGGATTTGGACATCTTCTTACCTTCGACCTGCAGCATCTCGTTATGCACCCAATAACGCGCAAACTCCCCGGTTGGGTGGGCGCAGGCGGATTGCGCAATCTCGTTCTCATGGTGCGGGAATTGCAGATCATTTCCGCCGCCATGGATATCAAAGCTTTCGCCCAGCAACTCAAGGCTCATGGCAGAGCATTCGATATGCCAGCCCGGACGGCCATAGCCCCAAGGGCTGTCCCAGCCCGGGACGCCATCGCCCGAGGGCTTCCACAGCACAAAATCCATCGGATTGCGTTTGTAAGGGGCGACTTCGACACGCGCACCGGCGATCATATCGTCAACAGACCGGCCCGACAGCGCGCCATAGTCGGCATAGCTATCAACGGCGAAAAGCGCATGACCTTCCGCAGCATAAGCGTGACCCTTTGCGATCAGCACCTCGATCATCGCGATCATCTGCGCGATGTGATCAGTAGCCCGCGGCTCATGCGTCGGGCGTTGCAAGCCCACAGCATCAAGATCGTCGTGATACCACTGAATGGTTTCGGCGGTGATGTCACCAATCCCACGGCCCGTTTCAGCTGCGCGCGCGTTGATCTTGTCGTCCACATCCGTGAAGTTGCGCACGTAAGTCACATGATCCGCGCCATAGACCTCTTTCAGGAGGCGAAACAGCACGTCAAACACCAAAGAGGGGCGTAGATTGCCGATATGCGCGCGGTCATAGACGGTCGGCCCACAGAGGTACAAACGCACGTTTTTGGGATCAATCGGCACAAAATCCTCGCGCTTGCGGGTCTTTGTGTTGTTCAGGCGGATGGTCGTCATGGATGCCTCGCGCAGGGTTACGCCGCGGGCTTAACAACTTCAGTTTTGATTTGAAACGTGAAAGAGCAACCCGCGACAGATGTCAGCAGATAATAATGCAGCAGGTAATGATGCAGATGCTCTTCATACCGGGCGCATAACAGCTGAGCATGATATCGTCTAGTGCCCGCCGGGCCAAAACGATCAAGCGTCGTGGACGATGGCCCGTTTATTCTTAACATGCCGCGCAATCAGGTTTTTTTGCGACTTGCCGGACGGCATAAAGCGCGCGGGTTCCGGCGCGTAGTCCAGATTTGCCACTTCGGGAAACAAGGTCAAAATTTCGGCGCGGGCCGCAGGGCTGACGGATTTTAGTGCTTCGGGGCCGGTAAACAGGCTCTCTGTTGGGGCGTCTTCTGCATAAATGATCTGATGCTGGTCAAACAGCAGATGGAGATAGGTCACGGTCGTGCAGACCTCATCAACGTAAATGCCCGGTATCTCCACCAGCTTTACTGCGGGAACCAGTACTTCCATCTTACCAAACATCCGCTCGGCGATTTTTGAGCGGACCAGTACCCGATGCTGGCGCGATACGGTCAGGTCACGCAGCGGCAGCCCCTGCCCCAGTGCACCGGCTGCGATTTGAACAGGGCGTTGTTTGGGGGCGGCTCGCAACTCATCCATCCCAATCACCCGACTGCCGATCCAACGGATCGGCTGTGGTCCATGATCGCGCGTCATCACCAGATCACCGACCGCCAAATCTTCAATAGCACGATCACCACCTGGGCATCTGATGCGGGTGCCCGCGGCAAAGCAGAGGGGTTTGGCATCCACGCGGTCCGCGAAGAGGTTGTAGCCGCTATTCGCGGTGCCCGGCACATAAACCGGTGTGATCAGCTCGATGGATTGTATCGCTTGCAGCAGGATCGCATCCTGATCCGCGTTACCTGTGAATTCAGGGGCCCAATAGGTGTTTCCAACCGTGTCTTGAAACACTACCGCGGTGATCGTCGCCGTCGTCCCATCAAGATATGTAATCTCGGCGTCAAAGACCATCGCCGCATCAAAGGATTGCGTGGCACCGCCATCGATACTGAATTGATCGTTTGAGGTATTGTTGTCGATATCATAAGCGTCAGGGTCGCCCCCGGCAAAACCTGTGCCTGCCGGCGCAAAATCTGCACGATCATTAAACAGCGGATCACCTGCTGACCCATAAGTACCTAAGGCGGCATTCACATTGCCTGTGGCAAGCGTCGTATTGCCTTCAACCGTATCCCAGATTGGCAACTGGCCCAGCGAAAATACTGTAAATGACGTGGGCACGTAAACACTCCTACAACGCAACCTTACCGAACGTCAGTTGCAATACCTCAATAAACCCCCTGTTTACAAGCATTGTCAGTGCAAAACAGGGCCAATTTGAGCCTCTAAAGGGGCTCTTTTGCGATCAAACCTATAACGAGCGGTAAATTCAGCGTGCGTCGTCCATATTGCCTGTGCCAGTCTGATCTGCCAGCATACATCCATGTCACGTGATCTGATCAACCAAATCTGCGCCACCTACGCCGGTGCCGCTGCCTCGGACCCAACGACGGAATTGGACAGCTGGAAGGTGGGGGGCAAGATGTTTGCCTGTTTCGGCGATCGGATTGATGGCGTCTGCCTCAAGACTGACAGCGTGGAAACTGCCGCCATGCTGATTGACGCAGGGGCGGCGACCAAAGCCCCCTATTTTCACAAAAGCTGGGTCTTGGTCAGTTTTGATAGTGACGCAGAGGAACTGCGCCACCGTATTGCTGTGTCCTATGACATCATCTTTAAGGCGCTGCCTAAGAAGCTTAGAGATAGCATCTCTCAGGCGTAGCTGATCACCTCATATTCGACGCCGTCCATGTCGTTAAAATAGAACCGCGTTCCAGGCTCATAATCCGCATGGCTATGCGTCTCGAACCCCAGCGCTTTGACCTTGGTTTCCAGCGCTGCCAGATCATCGACAACAACACCCACATGGTTAAAGCCGCCGCACTTTAGATAGCTGTTATCTGCGGGTTTTTGATGTTCTGCGCCACCAGGCCCGGTATAAAGTGCGATATAGTTATCGTCGCTGCCGACATGCAAGGTGTAGCCACCGTTCATCGCCGCCCCTTCCCACCGGATATGCCAACCGAAAAGGTCGGACAGCATTGCGGCCGTTTTCTGCGGGTCTGCGACGGTGATATTCACGTGTTCCAAATGGGCCATGCTTAGGTTCTCCTTTTCAATGACGTAACGATGCGGGCCAATGGGCCCGGTTTTGTGGGGCGTGCGGTGTCGTGAAAACACCCGCACTCCAGATCATGCCCCCATCCCAGACCGTCGCGTTTCATCGCCATAAGCGCCTCTGGGTCGGCACAGTAGCGGGCTGAACTGTGTTTTGGCATGATCTTTTCTCCTTCTATGCAAATCGGGTCGAATCTGTTTTCATTCCTCAAGTTAACTTGAGATCAAGGATTAATTTCATGGCCCAAGGATTGACCATCGGGGAACTGGCTGCGCGCACGGGTCTGGCCGTATCTGCCATTCGATTTTACGAGACCCATGACATCGTCAAACCCCTGCGCAATAAGGGTGGGCATCGCCGCTATGGGCGATCTGATATTCGGCGGTTGTCCTTTGTGATGGCCGCGCAAAAGCTGGGGTTCAGCCTGTCAGACATCGCCCCGCATCTGCGCCGCCTGCCCGATCACAAAGCACCGTCCAAGGCCGATTGGACCCGGATCAGCAAGGATTTTCGCAAAGATATCGACGCGCGCATTGCGGCATTGAAAGATCTGCGCGACAAGCTGGATAGCTGCATTGGCTGTGGTTGCCTGAGCCTGAAATCCTGCGCGCTTTATAACCCGGCAGATGCAAAAGCCGCCGAAGGGACCGGCCCGCGCAATTTGCGCGTCACAACCACTTGACTTCGCGCGGCGGACACCGTTCCTGTGCCGTTATGAAACTCTCGCATCGCATCACCCATATCACTGGCGGCGGCTCTGACGGCTGGGACGTCTTTTACAAAGCGCGGCGGATGATCGCCGATGGCGTTCCCGTCACGGAATTGACTATTGGTGAACATGATATCCGCACCAGCCCCGAAATCCTGACAGCGATGCATGCCGCGGCCATGGGCGGGCATACAGGCTATGCCATGGTGCCCGGCACCCACGCCCTACGCAAAAGCGTTGCCGCCCGGATTGCCGCGCGCACTGGCGTGCCAACAACGGCAGACAACATCCTGATCACACCAGGTGGGCAGTCCGCCTTATTCGCGGCCCATAATGCGGTTTGCGATCCCGGCGATACAGCCGTTTACATTGACCCTTACTATGCAACCTATCCCGGCACGATCCGCGGGGCGGGTGCTGTGCCCAAGGCCGTGGTCACAACGCCAGACGCGGCCTTTCAGCCGACAGGTGAGGCTTTGCTAGAGGCAACCAAAGGTGCAGCGTCACTGCTGGTGAATACGCCAAACAACCCCACCGGCGTTGTCTATTCTGCTGATACGCTGCATGCGATTGCCGATGCCTGCATCACCAATGATGTTTGGCTGATCTCGGATGAGGTTTACGACACCCAAGTCTGGGAAGGCACCCATATCAGCCCGCGCAGCCTGCCCGGCATGGCCGAGCGCACGCTTGTGGTTGGGTCCATGTCCAAAAGCCACGCAATGACAGGCAGCCGTGTCGGTTGGATTTGCGGGCCGGTAGAGGCGATTTCCCATGTGATCAACCTTGCGACCCACACGACCTATGGGGTTGCCGGGTTTATTCAGGACGCGGCAGATTTTGCGCTAAGCCAGGGTGATAGTGTCGAAGAAGAGGTCGCGGCCCCCTTCCGCCGCAGACGTGCGTTGACGATGCAGGCGCTGGATGGCCAGAACGTCATCCGTGCAGTGCCTGCGCAAGGTGCGAT
>JBCAZI010000104.1:0-8845 GCA_038533095.1 Pseudomonadota bacterium | reverse complement strand
GATTTCGACCGCACGGTTGCAGTTCACCCCACAATGGCCGAAGAACTGGTCACAATGAAGGAACCAATGCGTACCGCTTGATTTCGACGGATCAAGCCACACATGGCATGACACAAAGCCCGCGATGCTGGGGTATCGCTGAAAGGAAGCATAGGAAACAATGGCAGGAAATAACGGTGGCCCATGGGGCGGCGGTGGAAATAACGGCTCTGGCGGCAGGAATGATGATGACCGTGACAGCGGTGGTCGCAAGCCAGGCAACGATAGCCCAAATATTCCCGAAATTGATGAGCTGGTAAACAAAGGCCGTGAACAGCTGCGCGTGCTGATGGGCGGCGGCGGCAATAACGGCGGCGGGTCCACTGGCGGTGGCAGCGGTGGTCCGCAGCTGACCCGCGGCACAGTCGCACTTGGTATTTTTGGTGTGATTGCTCTTTGGCTTTATGCGTCCTTCTACACAGTGCGTCCCGAAGAAAAATCGGTTGAGCTGTTCTTGGGTGAGTTCTCTGCCGTGGGTGAGCCTGGTTTGAACTTTGCGCCTTGGCCAATTGTCACCCGTGAGGTGATCGCGGTCACAACGGAACGTAACATCGACATCGGGACCAGCCGATCCGGCATGGAAGCCGGCTTGATGCTGACAGGTGACGAAAACATCGTCGATATCGACTTTCAAGTTGTTTGGAACATTACTGATCCGCAACTCTATCTCTTTAGCTTGGCGAACCCGCCGCAGACGATTGAAGCTGTTGCCGAATCCGCGATGCGCGAGATTATCGCGCAGTCTGATCTGGCCCCGATCCTGAACCGGGATCGTGGTGCAATTGCAGACCGTTTGCGCGATCTGATCCAAAGCACGCTGGATGACTACGATTCAGGCGTGAACATCATCCGTGTGAACTTTGACAAGGCCGACCCGCCAGAGCCGGTCATTGCGTCTTTCCGCGCCGTTCAGGATGCCGAACAGGAACGCGACCGGGTACAGAACGTGGCTGATGCCTACGCCAACCAGGTGGTTGCTGAGGCCCGTGGTCAGGCAGCCCAAATTCTGGAACAGGCCGAAGGTTATCGCGCGCGTGTGGTAAACGAAGCCGAAGGTGAAGCCAGCCGCTTCCTTGCTGTTCTGGGTGAATATGAGCAGGCACCAGAAGTGACGCGCAAACGCCTTTATCTGGAAACCATGGAAAGCGTTCTTGGTGGCGTTGACATTATCTTGCTCGATGATGCCGATGGCGGCGGGCAAGGCGTTGTCCCATATCTGCCACTGAATGATCTGCGTCGCACGCCGACGACAGGAGGGACAAACTAATGCGTAAGTCAGCATTTCTTCTGCCCGCGCTTGCGGTTGTTATCATTGGCGTCATGTCATCACTGTTTATCGTGGATGAACGCCAAAAGGCGCTGGTCCTGCAGTTTGGTCAGATCGTGAAGGTTCAGGAAGAGCCCGGTCTGGGGTTCAAAATCCCGCTGATCCAAGAGGTCGTGCGCTATGACGACCGTATCCTCAGCCGTGATCTGGAGCCACTGGAAGTCACACCATCTGACGACCGTCGTCTGGTTGTTGATGCCTTCGCCCGCTATCGCATCGTGGATGTTGAACAGTTCCGCCGCGCTGTCGGTGCTGGCGGTGAAGAGGCAGCGGCCCGCCGTCTGGATAGTATCTTGCGTGCTGAAACACGTGAGGTTCTGGGTTCGGTGTCATCCAACGACATTCTGTCGACAGACCGTGCAGCGTTGATGCTGCGGATCCGGAACTCTGCAATCTCTGAGGCGCGCGCGCTGGGCTTGCAGGTGATCGACGTGCGTTTGAAGCGGACGGACCTGCCACCAGAAAACCTGAACGCGACTTACGAGCGGATGAAGGCGGAACGGGATCGGGAAGCTGCAGATGAACGTGCCCGCGGTAACGAAGCGGCCCAGCGTATTCGTGCGCAAGCCGACCGGACCGTGATCGAACTGGTGTCAGAGGCGCAACGTGAAGGTCAGATCATTCAGGGTGAGGCTGATGCCCGCCGGAATGAGATTTTTGCCGATGCCTTTGGTGCGGACCCAGAGTTCTTTGAATTCTACCGCTCCATGACGGCCTATCAGCGCTCTTTGCAGCCAGGCAACTCAACCATGGTGTTGTCGCCTGACAATGAGTTCTTCAACTTCTTGAAGTCTGATCAGGGCCGGTCGTCGGAATAATCCAGCAGACGGAATTGGAAAGAAGGGCCGGCAGCGATGCTGGCCCTTTTTTGCTTTTGATGCTTACGCGGAAAGTTTGGGCGCGATTTCTTGCAAAATAAACCGGCAAACCGGATCATTGTTCCCAATACACAAGCCTTCACGTCCAATTGAGTGATTGGTAGCGAAGTTTGCGTTGCACAATGCGCGCCCTACATAGATCATCATGAATTGAAACGACGGGGCGGTTTAGCCAGCCCCAGACCCAAGACAAAGGAGATTTGCCCAGTGACATCCAAGGCAATCGCAATTCAACAAGATAGGCTGCGCGCCCGCCGCTTGGCTATGGCGCTGGTGACAACACTCGCTGTCGCCATCGCAATGCTGTTGGCGCAGGTGACCCTGGCCAACGCACAATCCCGCCCCGCGACATTCGCTGATCTGGCCGAACAGGTCAGCCCGGCGGTTGTAAACATCACAACAAGCACCACAGTGGCCGGTCGCACAGGGCCACAGGGCCTTGTTCCCGAAGGTTCGCCCTTTGAGGATTTCTTCAACGATCTGGATCGTGGTCCGGGGGAAGGGGCACGCCGTTCGTCGGCTTTGGGTTCGGGTTTTGTGATTTCAGAGGATGGCTTCATCGTCACGAATAACCACGTGATTGAAGGTGCCGATGAAATCCTGATCGAATTCTACCCCGGCGGCGAACCCGGTGTTCCGGCCGAATTGATTGGGACGGACCCCAACACGGATATCGCCGTGCTGAAAGTTGATCTTGATGGTCTGCCCTTCGTCGAGTTCGGCGATAGTACCGCTGTTGGCTCTCGCGTGGGTGACTGGGTGATGGCCATGGGTAACCCCTTGGGCCAAGGTTTCTCGGTCTCTGCTGGCATCGTATCGGCACGTGATCGTGCGCTGTCAGGCACTTACGATGACTACATCCAAACAGATGCCGCAATTAACCGCGGTAACTCCGGCGGTCCGCTGTTCAACATGGATGGTGAAGTGATCGGTGTGAACACAGCTATCCTGTCGCCTAATGGTGGCTCTATCGGGATCGGCTTTGCGATGTCATCTGCCGTAGTGACCAATGTGGTCGACCAGCTGATCGAATTTGGCGAAACCCGCCGCGGTTGGTTAGGGGTACGTATTCAGGATGTGACACCTGATATGGTGGACGCCATCGAAGGTCTGGATCTTGCGCGCGGTGCTTTGGTTACTGACGTGCCGGCAGGCCCTGCTGAGAATGCAGGCATGCTGGCCGGTGATGTGATCCTGAACTTTGACGGGATCGAGATTGAAGACACCCGCGAGCTGGTACGCATCGTCGGTAACTCGCCCGTTGGCAAAGAGGTACCGGTGGCCGTGCTGCGTGACGGTGACATGGAAGACCTGACCGTCGTACTGGGCCGTCGTGAGACATCAGAAGCGGTGGCGTTTCCTGCATCAACCGAAGAGGAAGCGGCGCCAGAGCAGTCTGAAATCCTTGGCCTGACCCTGTCGGAAATCACTGAAGAACTGACCGATCAATATTCGCTGAGTGTTGAAACCGGTCTGGTCATCACAGCCATCAACCCCGACTCAGAGGCTGCATCCAAAGGCCTGCTGGAAGGCGATGTCATCACCGAGGCCGGACAAGAAGCTGTCGCCACGATCGCTGATCTGGAAGAGCGGATTGAGGTGGCAATGGATGCGGGGCGTAAGTCGCTCTTGCTACTGGTTCGTCGCGGCGGTGATCCACGTTTTGTCGCACTGGTGTTGGAAGAGTAATTCAACCCATAGCTAACAATTGAAAGGGCGGCCCATGCGGGCCGCCCTTTTTTATTGCCGTATCATTGGTGCCGTCACGAGACAGAGGGCAGGCGTGTTTCTACCCTGTGTTCTGTATTGCGGCCTTTACGCAGGGGCTGCTTGGCGCAACTGCCGGGCGTTGACCACCAAAAGAACGATCACCACAGATGCCCCGCCAATATGTACGCCAATTGGCGCAGGCCAGATACAGGCGGCCCCGGCCAGACCGACGATAATGCGCGTGATGGGGTTAAGCGGCGCTTCCATACAGCCTTGCAAGGCACCTGCCAGCCCGTAGATACCCACGACACCAAAGGCGAAGATCACAACCATCACGCCCCAATCGCCAGACAAGAACGGTGTATAGGCCATCATCATCGGCACGATATAAAGGCCCTTGGCGAGCTTCCAACTGGCAAAGCCTGTGGCCATTGCGGGTGCTTTGGCGATGGCCGCTGCGGTAAAGGCAGCCAAGGCCACGGGCGGTGTCACGTTACTGTCTTGGCTCAGCCAGAAGATAATCATATGCGCCGAAAGGATTGCGGCAACGGTGATATCCTGGGGCACGACAAGGTCGCGTAGCGGGGCGGCGACCTCTAATGGGAGGGCACGAATAATCGCGGTCGCATCCTCTGTCGTCAGTGGTCCGGCCAACACAGATGGGTCGGGTACACCGAACATCAGCACGGCATTGCCTGCTTCACCCAATGTCCCTGCGGCCAATGCATCAATCACAAAGCGGTCTGCGATCATGCCGGCAAGGGCAGGGGCAGACAGCGTCGCAAGCACGATATAGGCAGCCGTCACAGGCAGGCCCATACCCAGCACAAGGCTGGCAATTGCGACCATGACGATTGCGATCAGCAGGTTGCCACCCGCCCAATCGGCAATCATCAGGCTAAAGGTGTTCCCGATACCTGCCGTCGCAATCACATTGACGACAAGGCCCACAGCGCACAGCAGCACGGCGGTCATGATCATGCCCTTCGTCCCCATCACCAGCGCCTCAAAAACGGCACGCGGTCCCATGGGGTTTTGGGTCAACCAACTGGATCCGATGACTGCAAGAATGCCAAAAACGGCCGCATAGGCGGGGGTGAAGCCGGACACAAGCATCGCGATCAGCCCACCAATGGGGATCACAAAACTGGCACCCCCTTTTTTGAAGGCCGATCCAACTGTCTCACCATCATTTTCCATTGGTTGCAGGCCAAGGCGGCGCGCCTCGATCCGTACGAAGAAGACTACGGACAGGAAGTAGAGCAGGGCAGGCAGGGCCGCGACGGCGACGATGGTTTCATAGGGAATCTGGGTAAAGCTGGCCATGACGAAAGCGCCAGCACCCATGATCGGCGGCATCAACTGGCCACCGGTTGAGGACGCGGCCTCGACCCCGCCTGCGAATTTGGGGGGAAAGCCTGCCTTCTTCATCAAAGGGATCGTGATGACCCCGGTGGATGCCGTATTCGCCACAGCAGAGCCAGAGATAGTTCCGGTCAACCCCGATGCGATGACGGCCACAATACCGGGCCCACCGACAAGCCGCCCTGCGATTGCGCGGGCAATGTTGATCACAAAATCGCCAGCGCCTGACCGCAACAGGAAGGCGCCGAAGATGATGAAGAGGAACACAAAGGTCGATGAAATCCGCGCGATGGTCCCGAACATCGCATCATCGCCAAAGATCGACCGAAAGGCGATGGATTCCCAGCTGAGACCGGGGAAAGAGAACACCCCTCCGATCATCTGCCCCCATAAGCCAACATAAGAAATCGCAATGATAATCAGCGAAGGGATTACCCAGCCGGTCAAACGGCGCGTCAGTTCAATCGCGCCGGTGATGCAGATCACAGACGCGATCCAGTCAAGGGACGAGAATTTGACGCCACGGTCATAAATGCCTTGCTCGGCAAAGGGCATGTATATTGCTGCCGCTGCAACTAGCGCGCCGAAGGTCAGGTCAAAGGCAAGCATAGGTTTGCTGCGTGTCTGCCCCTTGATGACAGGGTGCAACAGCGCTGCCAAAAAGGCAAAACCGGCAAAGTGGTAGGCGTTCCGTTGGAATTCGGAAATGATTGGGTCAAAGGCCACATAGATGTGCCCGATTGCGATGAAAAAACAAAGAACTGATAAGGCTGTGTTCGGCAGATTTGCAAAGGTGCGCTGTGCCGCAGCTTCTACGGGGGTTTCGTCAGACATAATCGTCCCCTCAAATGGAATACGGCCCGCGCCTTTCCAGGTGCGGGCCGCTGTCTTTTAGTTGGCGATCAGACGCGCGGGGATTTCGATCCCTTGCTCTTGATAGAACCGCGCTGCACCAGGGTGCAATGGCACGGGCAGGCCAGCGATTGCAGCCTCTAGCGCCATAGCCTTGGTGGCCGGGTGGATCGCCTGCAGGAACGGCAGGTTTTCATAGATCGTCTTGGTGATCTGATAGACGTTTTCTTCTGGCAGATCGGCATGCGTGGCCAGGAAATTTGGCTGCGCGATGGTGTTGATATCCTCGGCCTGGCCTGGATATGTGCCAGCAGGGATCACATAGCGTGTCCAAAGACCACGTCCGCCGTCAGCCGCTTCCAACTGCTCATCCGTGAAGTCCAGCATGGTGACACCGTCACCTGCCGCCGCCATCAACTGGCTGACTGCGCCAGTTGGAACACCTGCTGGTGTGCCGATGCCCTTGACCTGACCGTTCTGCAAAGCTTCTGCCGATGGGCCGTAGCCTGCGAAGACCAGTTCATAATCACTTTCAATGTCGACACCGAAGCCTGACAAAACTGTCGCATTCGAACCGATGGTGCCCGAGTTCTGGCGCCCCAAAGCCATGCTTTCGCCCTTCAGCGCAACCATGTCTTCAATGGTGCCTGTTGTCGCCACGTCAGAGGCCACAACAAACTGTTCCACGTTCTGCCACAGCATTGTGACAGAGCGCAGGTGATCTTGTGGTTCATCAACAGGGCCCGTGCCGGTGGCTGCGTAGTAGCCAAACAAACCTTGCAGAATACCAAACTGCGCTTCACCTTCGCGGATCAGGCGCACGTTTTCGCCAGACCCAGCAGAGCTGATCGCGGACATGCCAATCTTTTGGCGCGGCTCAAGCTTGACCTTCATCAACGTCGAAAGGGCAACGCCCACCGGGTAATAAGTCCCGCCGGTCGATGCAGTGGCAAGAATATAGCTTGCCTCTTCCGTTTCCTGAGCCTGCGCAACCGGTGCAGCAAATGCGATGGTTGCTGCAAGAACGGTTTTTGTAAAATGGTTCATAAATTTCTCCCTATCTGGGGCTTAAGTTGCCCTATGTGCGAAAAACCTACGGATAAATGAAAAAGAGTCCACAGCGCAAAACCCTGTTAGCGCATGACAATCCGCAATTTGGGGTGGCGAGTGTGAGAAACCTACACTAGGTATATTTCTCGACCGACCCATTTCACAGGACAGACCAAAATGGCCAAAATCACATATGTAGAACACGGTGGCAAAGAGCATGTCGTTGACGTTGCAAACGGGCTGACCGTGATGGAAGGCGCGCGCGACAATGGCATCCCTGGGATCGAGGCTGATTGCGGTGGCGCCTGTGCCTGCTCGACCTGCCATGTCTATGTTGATGACGCTTGGGTCGAAAAACTGCCAGCCAAGGACGCGATGGAAGAAGATATGCTGGATTTTGCGTATGAGCCGGACCCAACGAAGTCGCGCCTGACCTGCCAATTGAAGGTGACTGATGATCTGGATGGTCTGCGCGTGCAGATGCCGGAAAAGCAAATTTGATCCGCAGTTTTGCTTTGCTGGCCATCTTGGCCAGCCCAGCCTGTGCCGAAACGATTGTTTCGGCTGAATATGCGGCCCCGACAGACCGCTACGCCCATGGTGTCTTGGGCGATGCGATTGAATGGGGTGCCTTGCAGATCACGACGGATGCAGGCACCCGCGTCTTTGCCCTATCACAAGACCGCGTTTTCGAAGATTTGGCTCCGCGTTTGGCGGATGTTGACGGTGATGGTGCCCCTGAAGTTGTCGTCGTTGAAACGCTGGCCAGCGAAGGCGCGCAACTGGCGATCTATGATGAGACTGGCAGGATTGCTGCCACCCCACATATCGGCAGGACGAACCGCTGGCTTGCCCCCATTGGCGTCGCTGATCTTGATGGTGATGGGGCGATTGAAGTGGCCTATATCGACCGCCCACATCTGGCCAAAACCCTGCGCGTCTGGCGCTTTCAGGATGGCGCACTGCAGCCTGTTGCCGACCTGGCCGGACTGACAAATCACCGCATCGGCGAAGCTGATATCGGCGGCGGCATCCGCGATTGCGGGCAGGGGCCTGAGATGATCACAGCATCGGCTGACTGGACCAAAGTCATGGCGACGACCCTGACAGATGGCCAGCTGGAAAGCCGCGCTATTGGTACACATCGCGACCGGAGTTCTTTCGCCACAGCCTTGGCCTGCGAAACCCTGCCTTAGCCGAACATCGTGACTATCGTGACCAATGTGGTGATTTCCGTGACTTGCTGGGTGGCCCCTAGAACATCACCAGTCTGACCGCCGATTTTGGCGCGTGCGATCAGCGCGCAGGTTGAGGCGGCTAATGCGGCTGTCAGGATCACCCAGGGATATCCGCAAATCACTGCAAATCCCGCACAAATGGCAACGGCCAACCAGACCGTAGTGTGGGCGGGGCGGCCGACAGTCTTGCTCAGCCCACCATCCCGCGCATTGGGCAAGATGCCCATCAGCACCACCATGCTGGCGCGGCTGACAGCGCCTGCCGCGATAAACGCCACCCAGTAAAGCCCCAGCGATACAATCACGACCAAAGCCACCCAGCGGATCAAAAGAGATAACCCAATCGCGCAAACGCCGTAGACACCGATATGGCTGTCCTTCATGAT
>JBCAZI010000103.1:0-8884 GCA_038533095.1 Pseudomonadota bacterium | reverse complement strand
CGCCCGACCGGGCTCGATATCAAGCCCGGGGCAGACCCCCGTCGTTTCGCCACCGCAACTGCAGAACCGCTCGAGCGCGGCTTCGGCCTGACGCTGGGCAACGCCCTGCGCCGTATTTTGATGAGCTCCCTTCAGGGTGCTGCCATCACGGCCGTGCAAATTGATAACGTCCTGCACGAGTTTTCATCCGTGTCTGGTGTACGTGAAGACGTCACCGACATCGTGCTGAACCTCAAAGGTGTCGCGATCCGTATGGAGGTCGAAGGACCCAAGCGTTTGTCTGTTCAGGCCAAAGGCCCGGGCGTTGTGACAGCTGCTGATATTTCCGAGACTGCAGGTATTGAGGTGCTGAACAAGGACCATGTGATCTGCCACCTTGATGATGGCGCTGACCTTTACATGGAACTGACCGTCAACACCGGTAAGGGCTATGTCTCTGCCGATAAGAATAAACCGGAAGATGCGCCGATTGGCATGATGTCCGTCGATGCGATCTATTCGCCGGTCAAGAAAGTCAGCTATGACGTGCAGCCGACCCGTGAAGGTCAGGTGCTGGACTATGACAAGCTGACCATGAAGGTCGAAACCGACGGGTCGCTGACACCTGATGATGCGGTGGCCTATGCGGCCCGCATTCTGCAGGACCAGCTGTCGATCTTCGTCAACTTTGATGAGCCTGAATCGGCGCAAACCGGTGCGGATGACGACGGTCTGGAGTTCAACCCGCTTCTGTTGAAGAAAGTGGACGAGCTGGAACTGTCTGTGCGTTCGGCAAACTGCCTGAAGAACGACAACATCGTCTATATCGGCGATTTGATCCAGAAGACCGAAGCCGAAATGCTGCGCACACCGAACTTTGGCCGCAAATCCTTGAACGAGATCAAGGAAGTGCTGTCAGGCATGGGTCTGCACCTTGGCATGGATGTTGAGGATTGGCCGCCGGACAACATCGAAGATCTGGCCAAGAAGTTTGAGGATCAGTTTTAACTGATCCAAAAATCCTGGGCTTGACCCGGGATCTGCAACAGGCACAAGGCCCCGGATCAAGCCCGGGGCTGCGCCACACCAAAAATGCCCGGACTGCCGGGGAAAACACTGGGCAATCCCGCCCCACTAACGGAGCCAGCGACGCGCATCGCAAGGGCCCACCCTAAAACAAAATGGAGACTATCACATGCGTCACGCAAGAGGTTACCGCCGCCTGAACCGCACACATGAACACCGCAAGGCGCTGTTCGCGAATATGGCAGGCTCGCTCATTGAACATGAGCAGATCAAGACAACACTGCCCAAGGCCAAAGAACTGCGCCGGATCGTTGAAAAGCTGGTCACACTGGGCAAGCGCGGCGACCTGCACGCCCGCCGTCAGGCAGCTGCACAGCTGAAGCAGGACATGCATGTGGCCAAACTCTTTGAAGTTTTGGGCCCACGCTATGCCGAACGCCAGGGTGGCTACATCCGCATCATGAAAGCGGGCTTCCGCTATGGTGACATGGCCCCAATGGCGATCATCGAATTTGTGGATCGCGACGTGGATGCCAAAGGTGCGGCTGATAAGGCGCGTCTGGCGGAGTATGAGGAAGCTGAAGAGTAAGCTTCTCTGTTCTGAGAATTTGGAAAGGCCTCGCATAGTTTGCGGGGCCTTTTGTTTTGGGGGGGTTGTTTGAGCGCAGAGCTACCCAAGCAATGCAAAAAGGGCACCAAAACCATTTCATCCAATGCAGCTCAGCACCCGGAGATTGGATACTCTTGCTGCAGCTCAACTCGTGCTTCTTGATAAAATTTTAGAAGTTTCCTGAGGATTTCGGAGAGATTCACCGACTCCGATCCGAGGTGCAGTATCACATGGTCTACTGTGTCTAGCATCCTAACCGGCATTTCTATCGAACCAAGAGATTTTTCGGCTCGTAACAAACCTAAATTGTAACTCTCAAACCGAAGGCGTTTGTGTTTACCGGTCGATTCAATGCCTTCACATACGCATGCGGTAACAGACCCAAGTAGAGCCTGATTGTTGCTAACTGAAGAACTTACGAACCTGTCAAAGTGTTGTAACTTATGGCGAAGGTTCTCCACCTTTTTTAATCCTGAAACAGCTTCACGATAGTGAATGGTTTTTCTATCAAATCCGACACCGAGTCCAAGCAACTTTCGAGTTCGTTCCAACCAGTCGGCTAGCTCCCAAACTAAGTAAACTAAATTGCTAGCCATATCTGTCTTTTGTTGAAGAATGATTTGATAGATTACTTCATATTTCTCAAGACATCGAAAAATTGAGGCGTCAACCGCGTTAATGACGTGCAATTGCCGGTCATTCAGAGATTCAATGTCCACATTGTCAAATAGTCGGTCGCCACGAGCCATTAATCTCAGTCCTAATTTTCTTCACGAGCCGCAAATCTACGATCAGATGACTTGCTAAGCAATTTGCCAATAGTAGCTTTGTGCGGCTAAGTTTGCATGGCCTGCGTTTTCGTCGGTTGCTACCAGCGTCTGACAACTTGCAATCCAGCAGCGCTCCCAACATACCTTTGCCCATCATGGCTGATCTCTTCGACACCACCCCAACCGACACCCCCGCAGGCCCGCGCCCGCTGGCGGATCGGTTGCGGCCGAAGACTTTGTCAGAGGTCATTGGCCAGCAACAGGTGCTTGGTCTAGATGCCCCTTTAGGCGTCATGCTGTCCTCTGGGTCTTTGTCGTCGTTGATCTTCTGGGGTCCTCCCGGTGTGGGTAAGACGACCATTGCGCGCTTGTTGGCGGATGAGACTGATCTGCATTTCGTTCAGATCAGTGCAATCTTCACCGGTGTGCCAGAACTGCGCAAAGTGTTTGAGGCCGCCAAGCTGCGTCGTCAGAACGGCAAGGGCACGCTGCTCTTTGTCGATGAAATCCATCGCTTCAACAAAGCCCAGCAGGATGGGTTTCTGCCTTACATGGAGGATGGCACGATCCTGCTGGTCGGTGCCACGACCGAGAATCCAAGCTTTGAGTTGAATGCCGCCGTGCTCAGCCGCTCTCAGGTCTTCATCCTGACACGGCTGGACCTCAAAGACCTCGAGTTGCTGGCGCAGCGGGCCGAGAAGGAGTTGGGCAAGGCCTTGCCTTTGGATGGTCCGGCGCGAGATGCGTTGTTGGAGATGGCGGATGGCGATGGCCGCGCATTGCTCAATCTGATTGAGCAAGTGAGTGCTTGGAAGACCGACCAGAAGCTGACCACCGACGACCTGACCACGCGGTTGATGAAGCGGGCGGCGAAATACGACAAGTCGGGGGATGAGCATTACAACCTGATCAGCGCTTTGCATAAATCGGTGCGTGGGTCGGACCCGGATGCCGCACTTTATTGGTTTGCCCGGATGTTGGCGGGTGGAGAGGACCCGCGGTTTCTCGCGCGGCGCATTACGCGGATGGCGGTTGAGGATATTGGCCTCGCTGATCCGCAGGCGCAATCCGTGTGCTTGCAGTCTTGGGAAACGTATGAGCGGTTGGGCTCTCCGGAGGGGGAATTGGCTTTGGCGCAGGCTGTGACGTACCTCGCACTCGCGCCGAAATCGAATGCGACTTATGTGGCTTACAAAGGTGCTATTGCGGCGGCCAAGAAAACAGGGTCAGAGCCGCCGCCCGCACATATCTTGAACGCGCCAACCACGCTGATGAGGGAACAGGGGTTCGGGGCGGGCTATGCCTATGACCACGATGCCGAGGATGGGTTCAGCGGGCAGAACTATTTCCCTGATGGGATGAAGCGCGGTGTCTACTACACCCCTGTAGATCGTGGGTTTGAGCGCGAGTTGAAAAAGCGCGTTGATTACTTTGCGGGCTTGCGCGCCAAACGCAGCAAGAATTGACAATCCAGCAGCGAGGCGTCAGAGCACGCTCATGATGACACCTGTGATCTCAGTGGCCCTTGGCGGGGCTATCGGCTCTGTGCTGCGCTACCTTGTTGGGTTGGTCGTGGCCTTTCCGCTCGGCACCTTGGCGGTCAATGTCGTTGGGTCGTTTGTCATTGGATTGGTCTGGGTGCATCTGGCAGATCGCGGTTTGCAGCATTGGATGCCGTTTTTGATGACTGGGGTTCTGGGTGGCTTTACGACGTTTTCCGCCTTTTCCCTAGATGCGCTGCGTCTGGTCGAAGAGGGGCGCATCACGGCCGCAGGGGCCTATGTTTTGGCATCATTGATCCTGTCGGTTCTGGCCTGTGCGGCTGGTCTTTGGATCGCAAGAGGGATGACAGCATGAGTGGTGTGCAAACCCGTGTGATTGGCCCTGATGATGGGGATCAACGGCTGGATCGTTATCTGCGCCGCCTGTTCCCGCATTTGACCCAAGGGCGGATCGAGAAGATGTGCCGCAAGGGTGAGCTACGTGTCGATGGTGGCCGCGTGAAGTCGAATACCCGACTGGATGTGGGCCAGAAGGTGCGCATCCCGCCCTTGCCGACTGAGGCAGAGGCTGCGGCGGCTGCCAACCTTGCCAAGCGTGGCGTGACGAAAGCGGATGCTAAGCTGATCCAGTCCTGCGTGATCTACAAGGACGAGCATATCCTTGCGATCAACAAACCGCCTGGTCTGGCAACGCAGGGTGGCTCAAAAACCACCCGCCATGTCGATGGTCTGTCTGAGGCTTTGATGTTTGACTATGACGAGAAGCCCCGCCTGGTGCATCGTCTGGATAAGGATACATCTGGTGTGCTGCTGCTGGCGCGCACCCGCATGATGGCCAAGCAGTTGACCGAGAATTTGAAGCATCGTGAGACGCGCAAGATTTATTGGGCAGCAGTCGCAGGTGTGCCGCATCCACGTGCGGGGACGATCAAGTATGGCCTCGTGAAGGCACCCGGCCATGGCCGCGGTGGTGAGAATGAAAAGATGCGCTGCGTGCATCCGCGAGATCTGGATAGTGTTGAGGGAGCGAAGCGCGCGACCAGCGACTACGCGGTGATGGATCAACTGGCCAGCCGGGCTGCCTGGTGTGCGCTGGTGCCGATTACGGGCCGCACCCATCAGCTGCGCGCCCATATGGCAGAGATCGGGCATCCGATTGTGGGCGACGGCAAATACGGTGGCTCGTCTCAGGAAAACCTGGGCGACGGTTGGGGCGCTGGCATGGGCAGCGAGATTGGACGCAAACTGCACCTGCACGCGCGCAGCCTGACGATTGAGCATCCGGCAACGGGTGCAACCTTGCATTTGACGGCACCGCTGCCAGAGCACATGCAGCATACCTGGGATTTCGTGGGTTGGGTCGTTGGCCACGCCCCCGTTGATCCGTTCAATATGCCCGATGAGTGATTTGCGGTTGGTGATCTTTGACGTCGACGGCACGCTTGTCGACAGTCAGGCCGAGATTATGGCAGCGATGGCGCTGGCGTTTCAGGCCGAAGGCTTGGCCTTGCCGGACCGTGCCACTGTGCTGTCGATTGTTGGGCTGTCACTGACAGAGGCGTTCCGGACGCTGTGTCCTGATGCGGATGAGGCGCAGCGTTGGCGGTTGGTTGAGGCATATAAGGCGTCTTTCATGCAGTTGCGCACTGACAATCCGGAAATGGGCCCACTGTTTCCCGGTGCGCGTACGGCGATTGAAGCATTGCGCGCGCAGGATCATACTTTGCTGGCTGTCGCGACGGGCAAGTCGCGGCGCGGTTTAGATAAGGTGCTGGAACGGCATGGTCTGACGGGGGTGTTTCACTCCGAGCAGGTCGCGGATCATCATCCGTCCAAACCTAACCCTTCGATGATCCTGACCGCGTTGAACGAGACGGGTGTCGTGCCGCATCGCGCCGTCATGCTGGGCGATACGACATTCGACATGGATATGGCGCGGGCGGCAGGGATCAAGAAGATTGGGGTGACCTGGGGCTATCATGCGCCTGATACCTTGCAACCGGATGCGATGATTAAAGATTTTGCAGCGCTGTCTGGTGCTGTGGATCAATTGATAGGGCCTCAATAGATGAGCGATTGGCAACCAAAACGATTCTGGAAGCTGGCACAGGCAGAGCCATGTGACGGTGGATTCACGGTCAAGCTGGATGGGCGGCCTGTGCGGACGCCTGCCAAGGCGGCGTTGGTTCTACCGACAAAAGCAATGGCCGATGCGATTGCGGCGGAATGGGATGCGCAAGAAGAGGTTGTGGATCCGCGGACTATGCCGGTCACCCGCGGTGCGAATGCGGCAATCGACAAAGTGCGCACGCAGCGCGACGAGGTGATTGCATTGCTAGCGGAATATGGTGACAGCGATCTGCTTTGCTACCGTGCGGCGGGACCGGAGGCGTTGATTGATAGACAGGCCAAGGCCTGGGATCCGATGTTGGATTGGGCTGCAGAGACGCTTGGTGCGCGATTATTCGTGGGCGAAGGCGTGATGCATGTGGCGCAAAAGCCAGACGCCTTGGACAAGCTGACCGCAGAAGTGGCCGCATTCGATGATTTCGCCCTTGCTGCTGTGCATGATCTGATCAGCCTATCGGGATCGCTGATCCTTGCTTTGGCTGTGACCAAAGATGCCATTCCGGTGCAAGAGGCATGGCAGTTATCACGCCTCGATGAACACTGGCAGATCGAACAATGGGGCGAGGATGAAGAGGCCGCGGCCGCCGAGGCGGCCAAGAAAGCTGCATTTTTGGATGCGGCCCGGTTTTACGGATTTTCGGTGCCGTAACGGAAACGCACTGTTCAGGGCTGAATCCAGAAAATTTGCCTAATTTCGCGACATTTGCTGCCCGTTTTGCCACTGGTGCTCTTGACTCTAAGCCAGAATAACCAAAGTCTTGGCGCATTGAGTTGGGAGGACCCTTCTCATTCATCATGACTGTCTATCGGGACGGGATAAAAATTGGCCACCCTAGCGGGGTGGAAACTCAGGAAGAGGTAAAAATGAAAAAAACCGCATTTTACGGCGCACTCACTGTTGCTGGCTTTGCTGCAAGCATGGCTTCTGCCGCGACATTGGATGACGTCAAAGAACGTGGCGTGTTGAACTGTGGCGTGTCGACTGGTCTGGTTGGTTTCGCGTCACCTGATGCGAACGGTGTATGGGATGGATTTGACGTTGGCGTATGCCGCGCTGTCGCTGCTGCTATCCTGGGCGACAGCGATGCTGTCGAGTTTATTCCAACGACTGGAATAACACGCTTTACTGCTTTGGCATCTGGCGAAGTTGACATGCTGGCGCGCAACACCACTTGGACGTTCAGCCGCGACGTCGACCTGAAGTTCGAGTTTGTTGGCATCAACTACTATGATGGTCAGGGCTTCATGGTTCCACGTGACCTCGGCGTTTCTTCTGCGAAAGAGCTGGACGGTGCGACGGTCTGCATTCAGACAGGTACAACAACCGAGTTGAACCTTGCTGATTACTTCCGCTCCAACAACCTCAGCTATGAGCCTGTGCCAATTGAAACAAACGCGGAAGCACAGCAGCAGTATCTTGCTGGCGCATGTGACGTGTATACAACTGACGCATCTGCTTTGGCCGCAACACGCGCCGCCTTCGAAAACCCAAGCGACCACGTTGTGCTGCCAGAGATCGTATCAAAAGAGCCTCTTGGCCCGCTTGTACGTCACGGCGACAATGATTTCGGTGACATCGTACGCTGGACATTGAACGCGCTGATCACAGCGGAAGAGCTGGGTGTCACTTCTGCCAACATCGAAGAGCTGGCAGCCGCACCAACAGGCAACCCAGAAGTAAACCGCCTGCTGGGCACCGAAGGTGAACTGGGCGCAATGCTGGGTCTGGAAGCTGACTGGGCGAAGAACGCGATTGCAGCCGGTGGTAACTATGCCGAACTGTTCGAAAAGAACATCGGGGAGAACACACCAATCGGTCTTGCACGTGGTCTGAACGCGCAGTGGACAGACGGTGGTCTGCTCTACTCCCCACCATTCCGCTAAGGACATTTGGTAAGAACAAAGGGCGCGGTTACGACCGCGCCCTTTCACCAAGACGATCATAAAAATCGGCACATACGAGTTGCAAAAGCAACCAACCACCTGCGTGCCGAAACAACGGGGAAAACATAATGACGTCAGTCACAGACCCACCACAGGGGTCATTCCGCCTGTCGATGTTGATCAACGACACGCGTTATCGGTCCTATACATTCCAATTCATTGCATTGGTGCTGCTGATCGCCTTCATGGCCTATCTAGGCATGAATTTGGTGCGCAACCTTGCCGCCCAAGGGCTGAACATATCTTTTGGTTTTCTTGGCGACCCGGCGGGTTATGACATCAACCAGCGTCCTATCGAATATGACAGCCAATCGTCCCACCTGCGGGCCGCCATGGTCGGGATTATCAACACGCTGATCGTGGCCTTTTTGGCCTGTGTGACCGCGACGATCTTTGGTGTGATTGCGGGTGTCTTGCGTTTGTCGAACAATTGGGTCGTGCGCAAGCTGATGTCCTTTTATGTCGAGATCTTCCGCAATATCCCCGTGCTGATCTGGATCATCATCATCTTCTCGATCATGACCGTATCGATGAATGCGCCGCGCGCATTCCGTGGTGAAAACCCCGAAGCGACAATGCTGTTTGAAGCCTTTGCCTTTACAAACCGTGGCGTCTACGCACCTGCACCCGTTATTGACGGCGTCAGTGGCTGGATCGTCATTGCGGTCTTTATCGCATCTATCATCGGTATCTTCGCGTACCGCAGGTATGCGACGAAAAAGCTGTATGACACCGGCCAGCTGCTGCCAATGCTTTGGCCATCTGTCGCCATGTTCTTTGTGCCAACGATCCTGATCTACTTTATCTTGGGGCGTCCGATCACATTGGACTACCCATCGCTGCAAGGCTTTAACTTCCAGGGTGGTCTGCACTTGCGCGGATCACTGATTGCGCTGTGGTTTGCTTTGGCGATCTATACCGGT
>JBCAZI010000102.1:0-8893 GCA_038533095.1 Pseudomonadota bacterium | reverse complement strand
GGCGCGTGTTGTTTTGCCGATTGGACATCTCATTTTTGGGCCCCTTTTGCTGCTCAGGTGATCTTTATGACAGAACCGTAAAGAGGGTTATCAACCTTTTCAAACTTTTAGCTTGGAGGCGGGCGAGGGATTGCTTATAACAAGGGCACTGCTCGATAGGTTTCTTGCCTGTATGAAACCTGCCTCAATAACTTTACGCCCGCCTTGTGCGGGCGTTTTTTTTATGGCTGAAGGGTGCGTCGTCTGGCTTTTGCAGTTGCAGCATATAAGGTGAGTCGCAACGCAAGAGAATCGGAGCCAAACCATGTCCCTGTCAGGAAAAACCGCCGTTATCACCGGATCGAACTCAGGTATCGGGCTTGGCGTCGCCCGCGAATTGGCCAAGGCGGGGGCGAATGTAGTACTGAACTCTTTCACTGACCGCGATGAGGATCACGCGCTGGCTGCTGAAATCGCAAAAGAAACAGGTGTTGATGCGAAATATGTCGCGGCGGATATGTCCAAGGGCGATGACTGTCGCCGCCTGATCGCGGATGCGGGCTGTTGCGATATTCTGGTCAATAACGCGGGCATCCAGAATGTGGCCCCCGTGCAGGATTTTCCTACCAGCAAATGGGACGCGATCATCGCGATTAACTTGTCATCTGCCTTTCACACGACGGCGGCCGCCATCACAGGCATGCGCGAAAACGGTCATGGTCGGATCATCAACATCGCCTCGGCCCATGGGTTGACCGCATCACCCTATAAATCGGCCTATGTCGCCGCAAAACACGGCGTTGTTGGCCTAACCAAAACCATCGGTCTGGAAACGGCACAGGAACCGATCACCTGCAACGCCGTTTGCCCCGGATATGTGCTGACGCCGTTGGTCGAGGCGCAGATCCCCGACACGATGAAAGAATACAACATGTCCCGTGAGGATGTGATCAAGAACGTGATGCTGGAACGCCAGCCCTCCAAAGAATTTGCCACTGTCGAACAATTGGGCGGCACAGTGGCCTTCCTTGCCTCAGATGCGGCGGCACAGATTACCGGCACAACCATCAGCGTTGATGGCGGCTGGACCGCACTATGAAAAAGATCAATCTCGCGCTGCAAGGGGGTGGCGCGCATGGCGCCTTTACCTGGGGCGTTTTGTGCCGCTTGCTGCAAGAGGATGATATCGAAATTGCCGCGATTTCAGGGACTTCTGCGGGGGCGCTGAATGCGGCGGCCTTTAAATGCGGGTATATGAAAGACGGGCGCGAAGGTGCCATCGCCAATCTAGATTGGCTTTGGGAACAGATTGGCGCCATCACCGATCCGTTTTTTGCGCCTTGGATCGGGGCGGCAGCACCGACCGCCAAAATATGGGCGACGGCGCTGAAATACTCGCCCGTATACACCGCTTTCGACATGACGACGCGGATGTTCTCGCCCTATGTTTACGGCCCGGCGATGCAAAACCCATTGGCCAATCTGGTGCGCCAGTTTGCGTACGATGATGTCTGCGCCGCCGAAGGGCCCGCCCTGCATATCTGTGCGACCAATGTGCGGTCAGGTAAGATCCGCGTTTTCACAGGCGATGAGATCCGGCCAGAGGCGATCATGGCGTCTGCCTGCCTGCCCAGCCTGTTTCAGGCGGTTGAATTCGAAGATCCAAAAACCGGCAAGGTAGAGGCATTTTGGGACGGCGGCTACACCGGGAATCCAGCGCTTTATCCATTATTTACCAACGACTTGCCAGACGATATTCTGATCGTAAACATCAACCCACTCTACCGAGAAGAGCTGCCGATCGATAGCCAATCGATTGAGAACCGGGTGAATGAGATCAGCTTTAACAGCTCTTTGTTGCGTGAATTGCGTGCGATTGATTTTGTCCGGCGCCTGCTGGCCGATGGGTCGATCAAACCGGGTACGATGAAGAACGTGCTGGTGCATATGATATCGGATGACCCATTGATGAATGACTTGAACGTGGCGACAAAAACAATCCCGACGCCCCTGATCCTGTCACGTCTGAAAGCTGCGGGTGAGGCGGCGGCGGATCAATTCCTGACCGCCCATAAACAGGATATCGGCACCCGCAGTTCAGTCAATCTGGCCGAGATGTTCAGCTAAGCAGCTTGATTGCCAAGGCCCACATCACAAGACCAATCAACACATCCAACCTGCGCCATGCGCGAGCCGATTGCATGACCGGGGCCAACAGTCTGGCACCATAGCCAAGGCTGAAAAAGAACACGAAGGATGAAGTGACGGCACCAATGCCAAAGGCTGTTTTTTCAGCCGGGTCAATGTATTGCGTCGAAACCGCGCCAACCAGACCCAGCGTGTCCAGATAGACATGGGGGTTCAGCCAGGTGAACGCCGCCCCCGTAGCAAGCGTAGCCGCTAGTCCCGCACCTTGCCCGGCCAACTGCAGGGCATATTCGCCCTTCCATGCCGCCCAAAGGCGCATCGCCCCGTAAACCATCAAAAAGGCGGCACCGCCCCATGCCATGATCTGCGGCAACATCGGGTAGAGCGTGACGACATAGCCAAAACCCAAAACCCCGGCCGTGATCAGCAAGGCATCAGACACGGCACAAAGCAGGCAAAGCCAGAACACATGCTGTCGGATCAGCCCTTGACGCAGAACAAAGGCATTCTGCGCACCGATGGCAAGGATTAGGGCAAATGCAGTGGCAAAGCCGGTAATTGCAGCAGTAAACACGGGTTATTCAGTTGGATCAGCGGTTTCGACACCGCCATTGCCATTGGGATAGACAAGGCCCGCTGAAATCACCAATTTCGCCGCATCCTCAACCGTCATGTCCAGTGGCATGACATCGCGCTGCGGCAGGAACAGCAGAAAACCCGATGTGGGGTTGGGCGTCGTCGGCAAAAAGACCGTCACAAAGGGTTCACCATCGTTCAGCTTCGCGTCAATCTCGCCTTTGGCATTGATTGATATAAAGGCTATGGCCCAGATACCCTTGCGCGGATATTCAACCAGACAGGCCTTATCGAAGGATGTCTCGCGTTGCGAAAACACGGTTTCGGCGATTTGTTTGGCCGCATTGTAGATCGACCGGACAACCGGGGTGCGGTCAACCAGCCGTTCCCCAAGGCCCAGAAAAGACCGCCCGATCAATCCCTTACCGACCCAACCCACCAGCATCGTGAAGATCAGGAAGATAACAACACCAACACCGCGTACGTTGACCTCAATCTCATTGTCGGGCTCACGCCCCAACAAATCATTCAACAGCGCGTTCGGCTGATAAGCGTCGGGAATAAAGGGCCAGACCCAGCTATCGACCCAACCAACAACCGTCCAAATCAGCCAGATGGTCAGCCCAATGGGCGCGACAATGATCAGACCGGCCAGAAAATTACCACGCAGGCGCGCAATGATACCTGGCTTGGCTCGGCGCTTACTCTCATCAGGTTTGGGGTCGATCATCATTGCCGTTTAACCAATTGCTTGAGGGACACTTATGGTCTGACACGGGCTACAGCAAGCCATCTTGCTGGGATCGCACGCTATTTCACCATTGCGGCGGCGATTTCGGCGGCCAAACATGCGTTATTGCGCACCAATGCGATATTTGCGGTCAGCGATCGCCCCTCTGTCAGTTCGAAAATCCGGCCTAACAGGAAGGGCGTGACGGCTTTGGCGGTGATCCCTTGCGCCTCGGCCTCTTGCAAGGCTTGGGCGATGACGGGGCGCAGCTCTTCTGCCGGAATTTCCGCCTCTGCCGGGATGGGGTTGGCCACCAATTGACCGCCTTGCAGGCCCATTGCCGTGCGCATTTGCTGGGCCTTGGCGATATCACGCGCGCTGTCCATCCGCAGCGGGGCAGACAGGTCAGATGTGGCTGACCAAAAGGCAGGCAGCACGTCCTGCCTATAGGCAATGACAGGCACGCCCAGGGTTTCTAGCACCTCAAACGTCTTGGGCAGATCAAGGATTGCCTTTGCGCCTGCGCCCACAACCGTGACAGGGGTCTGCGCCAGTTCGTACAAATCAGCAGAGATATCAAAACTATCCTCGGCCCCACGGTGCACACCGCCGATACCCCCGGTGGCAAAAACATGGATGCCAGCCAGATGCGCGGCGATCATCGTTGCAGCCACAGTAGTGGCCCCCGTACCACCTGTGGCGATACAGGCCGCCATATCTGCGCGCGAAAGTTTGGCGACATCTTTTGCCTGACCAAGCGCGTCCAGTTGATCGGCTTCTAACCCCACATGCAGCGCACCATCCAAAACGGCGATGGTGGCTGGCGTCGCCCCTGCTGCGCGCACGTCACCTTCGACCAGCCGGGCGGTTTCCACATTCTGGGGGAAAGGCATGCCGTGAGTGATAATGGTGCTTTCCAGCGCGACGATGGCGGCCCCCGTTTCGTGCGCCTGCGCAACCTCAGCACTATAATGGATTGGGATCATAGGGGCGTCTCTCCTGAAACATAGGTCGCGGCGGCGTTCAGCGCGCGGCTCAAAGCGGCGTCGCGGTCCAATCCTTGCGCCTCTGATGCGATATGGGCGGCCATGAACGTGTCACCAGCGCCCGTGACGCGGGTGACCATCACGGCAGGCGGGATTTGTGTGATAATGTTGTTGGCTGTGCCTTCGGATGCGGAGTTACCGCCGTCGGTCACTAAAACGCGGTGTGCGCCGCGGGTGATCAGCGCGCTGGCGGCTGTGGCTGAATCAGGGAAGGTCGTCTGACACAGCAAGCCGGCCTCTTCCAGGTTCACATAAAGCGTCGCGGATGGATGGCCCAAGAGGGCCAACAGCCGCTCGGCCTTGCCGGGTGATGCAGGGGCGACGCGCAGGTCAGCAGCGGCAAAAAGCGGTGAGGTGGCGATGGTTTGCAGCAACTCTTCCGTCAGGTTGCCATCCAAGGCAACCAGCCCGGCAAAGGGGGACACCGCTGATCCTAGGGTGCCATCACCCAAAGCGCGCAGGATCTTTTCGCCCGCGGCCTCAAGCGAATGCGCATCGGCGATAGCCGCCACCAATCCGTTGGCGCCTTCGATGGCCATATAGACATCGGTTGGCAAATCATCGGAGCGGTAAACATGATCACAGATCATGCCCATGCGCGCGGCCTCACCCATCAATTCTTCGCCTTCCGCATCACGACCAATCGCGGTCAGCAGGGCAGGGGTCATGCCAAAGCGGCGCAGCGTCATTGCGATATTCATCGCCACGCCACCCGGAAGGCGCGTGATGCGCCCCGGCACATCGGACCCAACGCGCATGTGACTGGCAGAGCGTCCGATGACGTCCCACAAAACGGAACCGATGCAGATGATATCAGGGTGTTTGGTCATGCCTGCGTTCTGACCCAGCGAAGGGGCAAGGGCAAGCCTTACTGAGGCACCCCAAAGGTCAGATTGGCCCAGAGCGTTTCCCAAACAGCGCCGCTGCGTTCGGCCAGATTATCGCTGGGCGTGCGCAAGACCACGGCATCCACCATATAGGCGTAGCCGGGTTGAACCGGGAAGGTCGCGATCCCGTCGGCGTTTGTGCGGTAAAATGAGATTGAAACCGGTCTGTTGGGTGCTTTCTCAAACACTTCGACTTGCGTATTGGGCCGGATGTCATTGCGGTAATACACCTGCACGCTGACACCATTGGTCAGATCATCGGTATAGGGGTTTGTTAGTGCTACAATCTCGGTCTCTAGCCCCACACGGCGATCGGCACCCGCGCTATTGCCAACACCGATCAATGTCTTGGCATGGCGCGAATAGACTTCCGTAAAATTGGTCAGCGGCAGCCCACGCGCCTCTTGCTGGCTCAGCACATCGCCAAAGTCTTTGTGGTCGACAAAGCGTTGAAACTTCTCCCAATTTTCATAATCGACCGTCTGGTTATTGGCCTGATAGGCCGCGATATTCAGCCCCTCTGCCACCGGTGCCTGTTGCAAGGCAGGCAGATCGCCGGGGCGACCGCCAACACGGGCGGATTCGTCGCCAGCAAACAAAACGAAATTGACAAAGCGCTGCGGCAAATAGGGAAGTTTGCCGCCAGAAAACTCCTCCCCATTGACAATGTTTGCCTCCAAGTTAGTGTCCGCATCAACCTGATAGGTCGTCGGCTCAATCCAGAATTCATGGGCAATGGCTGGCGCTGCAAATATACTAAAAATGAGGGCGAGAACGCGCATGAAAACTTCCTTTTTTGTTGGTGTAAGGGTGGCTTTTCTGCAGGTCTTGTCAAGCGCGATGCTGCTCTGGATCACAACTCTGTCAACGGCGCAGGCACATGAGGTGCTGCCATCAATTAGCGACATGCGTGTCGTTAATGGCGCGGTCACATTTGAGGTACGCGCGAACCTTGAAAGCTTTGTCGCGGGCATCAACCTGACCGAGACCGCCGACACAAACGATAGTGCCCAAGCGGCCACCTATGATGAGTTGCGCGCGCTGCCACCAGCAGAGCTTGCTGCGCAGTTCGAGGCGTTTTGGCCGCAAATGGCCGCAAGGATCACACTCACCGCAGATGGCGCGCCGCTGACGCCGACGCTGACATCCGTCAATGTTGATCCTATCGGCGATGTAGA
Source organism: Pseudomonadota bacterium (assembly GCA_038533095.1). Lineage (GTDB taxonomy): Bacteria > Pseudomonadota > Alphaproteobacteria > Rhodobacterales > Rhodobacteraceae > Yoonia. The sequence continues at coordinate 2,349 of JBCAZI010000102.1, read as the reverse complement.
GGTTGTCCGCCCCTCCATCTTCACCTTCTCGGCCGCGCTGCCCGAAGGCGCCGAAAACGTGCAAATGGGCTGGGCCCCGGAATTTGGCGCGCTGGTTTTGCGGCAAATGGATGTGCCCGCCCCCTACGACGGTTTCTTAGAGGGCGGTGCGCTGTCGGATCAATTCCCGTTGGCTGGTGGCGGGCAGGCAACGGCGATGGAAACATTCATTGACTACATTCCTGTTGGTTTTGATCACATTGTCCCCAAGGGGCTGGATCACATCCTGTTTGTGCTGGGCCTGTTCTTCCTTGCGGCCCGTTTCCGGCCGCTGCTGGTGCAAGTGTCGCTGTTTACTGTGGCGCATACGATCACGCTGGCGCTGGCGGCATTGGGGCACACACAATTTATCGATGATTTTACCCAGGCCCGTTTTGGCATTGCCTTCATCGATATTGTTGAACCATTGATCGCACTGTCGATTGCCTATGTCGCGATCGAGAACATCTTTATGAAAGGGATCAGCCCTTGGCGGCCTTTCGTGATCTTTATCTTTGGCCTGCTGCACGGGTTGGGCTTTGCATCTGTGCTGGCCGAATTTGGGCTTCCGGATGAAACCTTTGTCGCGGCCCTGATAGGGTTCAACGTGGGCGTTGAAGTGGGGCAATTGGCGGTCATCGCGGTGATGTTCCTCTTCGTTTGGCAGGCCCTACGGATCGACCGCGGCGAAAACGAAGCGCCACGCGGCATGATCATGTATGGCGTATTGTTCCTTGTTGGGCTGGGTCTGTTGGCCACGAATGCGACAGGTATCCCAGGCCTGATGGCCGAACCGGTGGGTGTGCTTGAAAATCCGGGGCTGTTGCTGGCGATCACCATGCCTGCATTGGCGCTGCTGTGCATCGCCTCTATCCAACTGCGATATAACGAAGATGCCTATCGCCGCATTGTTGCGGTGCCAGCGTCTGTCTTTATCGCGGCGATTGGTGTTTATTGGTTCATCGAACGCGCGTTTTTATAATTTGGTCAAGGGCCGGGTCGCCGCGCGCGTCCCGGCCCTGACGTTTATTTGACCTCTACGCCATCGGCATCAACGCCGTCGTCGATATCAGAGGCAGTCACCATCAGCGCACCCGCGCCGTCATCTTCTTGCACAACTTCGATGCCCGTGTCGTCGCTGTCATCGTTCTTGGCCGTCAGTGCAGCATTTACCGCTACGGTCAAATCGCCACCATCGGCCTCCTCAAAGACAAAGCCCTTCCCACCGTTAGCTGCTGCAGATGCCGCGTCAACCATGCCCGTCACATCGCCTGCATCCTCTTCGGACATCTTGTATCCGTCATCGGTGTTGAAATTGGCCGCGGTCGCAACATAGGTTGCGTCAATGCCGCCGGGACCTTCTTCATCCCAATCGACGCCTTCATCGAGGTTATTTGAGATGTCAGAGGCAAACATCACAGAATAGATTGACCCTTCACCCGCTTCATCCAAATCGATGCCATCATCAAGGTCGATGGCAAATTCATAGGCCTCGACAAAGCCGCTGTCGTACAGATCGACGGCGCGTTCGATACAAGTGTTGTCAGGCGAGGTGGTCACTGGGCCGGGAATAGCATCTTCGGCCGTTTGATTGTCGTCATATTCCGCCTCAGGTTCGGCTGGCATGAAGGCGTTAAAGATGGCCGGATCGCAGTAATTGCCATTCTCTGCGAAGGTGGAATGCAGGATGGTCGCGTGAATGTCACCTGCATCGCCTTCGTCCAGTTCAACGCCATCAGCACCGACGCCCAAGAATTGTGATCCTGTTGCAGTGAAACGAATGCTGCCCGGCCCGCGTTCATCGGCGCGGAAGCCATCGGCGTCAAAACGGCCATGACCAACATTGTCGATGACCACATTGGTCAGCGTGATGTCCAACCCTGCCGCCGACCCATCGCCGCCACCACCGGAACCACCGCCGCAGTCATCAGCCAGTGAGCAATCGGACACATGCACCCCATGTCCGGCCACATCCGCAACTGTTACGTCAGTCAGCGTGAGCATGATATCCCCCGTGGCGTCTGTTGGCACACCAATGGCGATGCCTTTGCCAGCCGGGCCATCCAGATCACCGCGATTTTCAACGCTAAAACCGCTGGGCCCACGGAAAGACAGGCCTGTGATCGCAAGATCGGCACCATTGGGAACCGCCAGTAAGGTGACGTTTTCCTCTGAGTGGATCAAATTGCCCAAACCCGCGATTTCCAGCGCTGATGTGCCCTCATAAATCAGTCCCGATGCAATCGTGATATCACCCTCGACCGCCACCAATATGCGCGTTGGCGCATCTGCCTCTGTCGCCGCTGTCAGCGCAGCCCGCAGGCTGCCTGC
>JBCAZI010000101.1:0-8901 GCA_038533095.1 Pseudomonadota bacterium | reverse complement strand
TGTCGTGCTGACTGGCGCGGGGGATGACTATCTGGACGGCGAAGATGGAAATGATCATCTGGCCAGCGGTGCGGGCGATGACATCCTGCATGGCGGGCGCGGGGATGATGTGCTGGATGCTGGTGAAGGCGATGACCAGCTGTTTGGGCATGTCGGGGATGACGTGCTGGCCGGTGGCGATGGTAACGATCATTTAAACGGTGGCAGTGGCGATGACATGTTGATGGGCGGAGCGGGCGATGATGCGCTGCTGGGGTCATTGGGTGATGATGCGCTGGTTGGTGGCAACGGGGCCGACACGCTGCATGGCGGGTCTGGTCATGATGTGCTCTATGATCGTGGTGATGAGGATATTGACTATCTGAACGGTGGCGCCGGTGACGACACCTTGATGGGCGGGGTCGGTGATAATCTGCATGGTGGCACGGGTGCAGATACTTTTGCGTTGCTGGCTGACAATGATCTGATTGTCGAGGATTTTGACGCCGGCGAAGATGTGATCGAGCTGACCTATGAAGGCGAGGTTCCTGAACTGCGCACTGTCGAGACAGAGGAAGGCCTGGTCCTGATGGCTGATGACACAGTGGTTGCGACCTTCCTCGACCTGACCGATCTGGATGTTGATCAGATCACTCTGGTTGCGGCCTAACAAAACCCTTTCCTTTTACGCAGAATCCCCCTATTGCACCGCATCTGCGCAGGGTTTGCCCTGCACGGACCCTCCACGGGCCTTTCTGGACGACATCCCGGATTGTGCCATCAACTTTTAGATATAAGGAGACCCCGATGTCGATTACTGCTGAAGAAAAAGCACGGATCATGAAGGAATTTGCTACCAAAGAGGGCGACACCGGTTCCCCTGAGGTGCAAGTCGCAATCTTGTCCAGCCGCATCGCGACGCTGACAGAGCACTTCAAGACTCACAAGAAAGACAACCACGGTCGTCGTGGTCTGCTGAAAATGGTGGCCCTGCGTCGTAAGCTTTTGGACTATACCAAATCCAAAGATGAAGCGCGTTATCAGGACCTGATCAAGCGTCTGGGCCTGCGCCGCTAAGCCGGTACGGTTGCCAATTGAATACGGAAAACGCCCACCAGATGGTGGGCGTTTTTTGTTGGATGATTGGGGTAGCGACAGCAATACCCCGGACAATACGCGGGTCGCCTAGCTGGCGCGCGCCAAACCTACGGTGGGGCTGCTGACCCTGCCATTGCGGAAGTGGCTGGCTAGGTTTTGCATCTCATGCGCCTTTCTTTGAAGCTCGCGTGATGATGTCGCACTTTCATCGACCATGGCCGCATTCTGTTGCGTGACCTTATCCAGCATGTCGATACCGGTTTTGATTTCGGAAAGGCCGGTTGCCTGTTCTTCCGCGCCATTTGCGATCACCTTGATATGGCCCGATACTGCGTTGACCCCTTGCAAGACCGCTTCGATCGCGGCGCCCATGTCGGACACTAAGCGCACGCCGTTTGAGATACCTTCGTTTGATCCCACAATCAGTCGCCGGATTTCTGAGGCGCTATCAGAAGAACGTTGGGCGAGGGCGCGCACCTCGGATGCGACGACGGCGAAACCACGACCGGCCTCGCCCGCGCGCGCGGCTTCGACGCCCGCATTTAGGGCGAGTAGGTTTGTCTGAAACGCGATATCATCCATCAGTTGTACGATATTGCTGATTTCTTGAGACGATTCTTCGATGTTCTTCATGGCCTCTACGGCCTGCGTCCCAACTTCCTCGCCGCGCTCGGCCTCCAGCCGTGTGCTGTCAATCGCTGTGACAATTTCGCGCGCACCGGTTGCCGTGGCGGTCACGCTATCGCTGATTTCATGCATAGCGGCGGCTGTTTCTTCCAATGTTGCCGCCTGGTTTTCGGTGCGTTGCGACAGGCTGGTCGTTCCATCGCTTAGCTTCAAGGTGTCAGCATTGATTTGTTGTGCGTTGACCTGCAGCTTTTGCACGATGTCGGTCAGCGCAGATACCGTATCGTTGAAGTTATGACGCAATGCCTCAAACTCTGGTGTGAAGGCCGTGTCGATGGCGCAATCAAGCGCGCCGTCGGATAGCTTGGCCAACGCATCGCCAAGCTGGTCCATGACATCCGACTGGATCTGCGCAGTTTGTTTTTGCGCCTCAATCGCTTTGTGACCCGCAGCAAGATCATTTTTGAAGTTTTCGAGCGCGCGGGCAATATCGCCAATCTCGTCGCCTGTCTTTGTTTGTGCCACGACACTATCCAGATCACCGCCAGACAAGCCGGCGACACTATCAGCCACCGCGACGATGCGGCGGGTCAATGTACCTGCGATCATGAAGCCCAAGACGGCAATGATTAAAAGGACGATGGCGGTTTGGATGGTCGCCAGAAATAAGAGATCGGTGATTTGTTGATTGGCTTCTTTCATGTCCTGTTCAAGGATCAGGTGCCATCGCGCGCCCAGCACATCAAACGCCTTGGTATGCGCAACGACAGGTTCACCTGAAAGCCCCGGAACATTGGTAAGCTTCGTCTGTTCGCCGCTGATTGCGGTTGCGATTTGTGGCAGATCGGGCAGCTGGTCTAATACCTGATGTCCCCCTTCGAACAGTGATGTCGAAAGCGCTGTGCCATCCGCAGCAACGGCATAGATTTGACCCGTTTCGCCCAAGATGGGCGAGTCAGAGATGATCTGACCAATCTGATCTGCGGGCATTTGCAGTGCCGCAACCCCGATCCGTTGCCCGCCTGCATCAAACACCGCGGTGGCGACAAATTTTGCGGGTGCGCCGAAACTGGGCGCATAGCCTGCCAATTCAGTCACCACAACATCACCACGTGCCAGGGTCGCGGCCGCCCTGAATGCGCTGCCAAGGTCGCTATCTGCATAGATGCCGTTTTGAAAATTCGTGGCAAAATCGGCCTCTTTGAAGACAGAATAGATCAGGTTGCCGTCAAGATCGAAAAGGAAAAGATCGTAGTAGCCGCCCAAGGTTTGAAAGCTGCGGAACCCCACATGATACGTACCATGCGCGTCTGACCAGGCAGAGCCATCCTCGGCCTTGTCCAACTTGTCTTTTTCGCCGACAGGGAAGCGATTGTTGGTGATATAGAGGTCTTGCAATCTGTCTTGCGCGTCACCTTCAAACGCGGCCCAACCGGTGCTGAACGCCACGATTGCATCCTGCGCGGCATTGCCGCTGGCTAAGATCAAGACATCCCTATTGGCCGTTGCAACCCAGCTATCCAAAGCAGAGGCCTGTTTTTCCAATAGCTGCGAAAAGGCCTGTGCACGCTGTTCTTCCAATGCCGCACGCGCCTTGAGGAACGATAGTGCGGATACCACGATCATGACGACCAATGTCGGGACCGCGATGATGATTGGGAATTTATAGCGAATTTTCATCCGCCGCCAATAATTGCGGCGGTTCTTTCCGTCCCAAGTTTTGGTCATTGGTATGCTCCGTGCAAGGCTCTGACAAAAGTGCAGAATCAGCTGGAACCGTAAGCCTGTCAGATTGAGATTGGCTTAAGGCCTTAGTGCCGCGGTATTCGTGATGCGTTGCTACGCCAGAGTTTCGCGCCATGCCCCTTCCCAAAGCGTCCAAAACCCGCTAAGCGGCCCTATCTTGAGAAGCAGGCGCCCGCATCCCAGCGCCATAGCAAGATACCGGGATGAGGGGGAATACGCCCCCTACGCAAAAGGCCAAACAGGCCAACTAGGAAAACATCATGTTTAATGAAGTGAAGAAATCAATTCAGTGGGGCGAAGAAACGCTGACACTGGAAACGGGCAAGGTTGCCCGCCAAGCAGACGGTTCCGTCATCGCGACATTGGGTGAAACCAGTGTCATGGCAAACGTCACTTTTGCGCGCAAGCAAAAGCCCGGTCAGGACTTTTTCCCGCTGACCGTGCACTATCAGGAAAAATACTATGCCGCCGGTAAAGTGCCAGGCGGCTTTTTCAAGCGCGAAGCGCGTCCCACTGAAAAAGAGACGCTGACATCCCGCTTGATCGACCGCCCCATTCGCCCGCTGTTTGTCCCCGGCTTCAAAAACGAAGTTCTGGTGATGTGTACGGTGTTGTCCCACGATATGGTCAATGACCCTGACATGGTTGCGATGATCGCAGCTTCTGCCGCGCTGACGATTTCCGGCGCGCCGTTCATGGGGCCGATTGCCGCTTGCCGCGTCGGTTTTGAGGATGGTGAATACATCCTGAACCCTGAAATCGACGACATGCACAACCTGCGCATGAACCCAGAGCAGCGTCTGGATCTTGTTGTCGCGGGCACCAAAGACGCAGTGATGATGGTTGAGTCAGAGGCTTATGAGCTGACGGAAGACGAGATGTTGGGTGCGGTGACATTCGCCCATGACAGCATTCAGCCGGTCATCGACCTGATTATTGATCTTGCAGAAGAATGCGCGAATGAACCATTTGACTTCCAGCCAGAGGATTACTCTGAGCTGTCAGCCGCCGTGAAGGCCGCTGGTGAAGACAAGATGCGTGCCGCTTATGCAATCACCGACAAGCAAGAGCGTACAGCTGCTGTGACCGCCGCCAAGGCCGAGATTGTTGAGGCTCTGACCGAAGAGCAGCAGGAAGATGGCAACCTTGGTGCAGCGCTGAAGAAACTGGAAAGCCAGGTTCTGCGCGGTGATGTCGTTAAGAACGGTAAGCGGATTGATGGTCGAGCGCTGGATACGATCCGTCCGATCGTGTCCGAGACTGGTATCCTGCCACGCACCCATGGTTCTGCCCTGTTCACACGTGGTGAAACCCAAGGTCTGGTTGTGACCACGCTGGGTACTGGCGATGACGAACAGATGATCGACGCGCTGACCGGAATGTATAAATCCAACTTCATGCTGCACTATAACTTCCCACCTTACTCGGTTGGTGAAGTCGGTCGTGTGGCTGGCCCCGGCCGTCGTGAGATTGGTCATGGTAAGCTGGCATGGCGTGCGTTGCAGGCGGTTCTGCCTGCGGCGACTGACTTCCCTTACACCATTCGTCTGGTGTCAGAGATCACTGAATCAAATGGTTCATCCTCGATGGCCTCTGTTTGCGGTGGTTCTTTGTCCATGATGGACGCTGGTGTGCCACTGAAAGCACCGGTTGCTGGTGTGGCCATGGGTCTGGTGATGGAAGAAGACGGCGAATATGCCATTCTGTCCGACATCCTGGGTGACGAAGACCACCTTGGCGATATGGACTTCAAGGTTGCGGGCACCGAGAACGGCATCACATCCTTGCAGATGGACATCAAGATCGCGGGCATCACGCCAGAGATAATGAAAAAAGCGCTGGAACAGGCCAAAGCAGGCCGTCTGCACATTTTGAACGAAATGGGCAAGGCGATCACGGGCGCCAATGAATTCAGCGTGCATGCGCCCAAGATCGAAACCATGCAGATCCCGACCGATAAGATCCGTGAAGTCATCGGGTCCGGCGGTAAGGTGATCCGCGAGATCGTGGAAACATCCGGTGCCAAGGTTGATATCAACGACGAAGGTATCATCAAGCTGGCCTCCAACGATGCGGATGCGATCAAGAAAGCCTACGATATGATCCATTCAATCGTGGCAGAGCCGGAAGAGGGCGTGATCTACAAAGGGAAAGTTGTGAAGCTTGTCGATTTCGGCGCCTTTGTGAACTTCTTTGGTAAACGCGATGGACTGGTGCATGTCTCCCAGATCGAAAACCGCCGTTTGAACCACCCTTCCGACGTTCTGAAAGAAGGTCAGGAGGTTTGGGTCAAACTGCTGGGTTTCGATGATCGCGGTAAGGTCCGTTTGGCCATGAAGATGGTTGATCAGGAAACCGGCGAAGAGATCAAGAAAGAAGAAGCTGCTGAATAAGCATCACCTTCGCCCAGTTTGTCCTGGGATGAGATGAAAAAATGGGCCCTGGCTGCATTGCCGGGGCCCTTATTTTTCCACATTGGCGTTATCGGTCCGCTGACCAAGCAAAAATGTGACACTCGGGCATAAGTTGTGGCATTGAGGTTTGGCCAAAACTTATTCTGTTCATCAATCGCGCTAAATTGCCGTTGCGCTTGTGGCGCATTGATTCTGTATTTGTGAAAGGAATTCAAATGACATTGAAACTGACAATGGCTGCAATGGCCGCTGCCTGCCTTAGCACCGTCGCACAAGCCCAGAACATTGGTGAGATTTCGGTCGGTGTTGGCGTGACCAATTTCGGCTTCTCCCTACAGGGTGAATATGACGTTGCACCACAGGTCGCCGTACGTGGCATGATCATGGGTGGGTTCAGCATTGATGATACGTTCGAAGTTGACGACGCAGAGGTTGATGGCGACGCTGAGTTGGGTGGTGTTGCTATTCTGGCGGATTACTATCCGCTGTCGAACCCATGGCGTGTGTCGGGCGGTTTGTTCTTTTCAACAACCGAAATTTCGGGCGACGTCACAGACGGGTTGCTAACATATGAGGGTGAGGTTGCGTTGACAAACGAGATCGCCCCAATGATCACGACCGGCTTCAACACAGACATCGCGCCCGGTTGGGCGCTGTCTGGCGATATCGGTATGATCATCTCTTCCTTGGAGGTGTCATCTGATGACGATGATGCAGACGTTCAGGATGAAATTGATGAGCTGAACAGCGATCTGGAGGATCTTCCGGTCCTGCCGTTTATCGGTTTTGCGGTCAGCTACACTTACTAAATCCAATAATATCCGAAACGGCCCCAGCAGTTATTGGGGCCGTTTCGGCCGCAGGTGACCAAAGCGTGATCTTAGATGTCAAAGCCGACAAATGACGCGCGTTTTGAAGTTGCTCAAAACCCCAATTTCCGTTGATGTTTTGCTAGGCAGCCGCCGCCAAATAGCGACGAAACACCCGATGAGGATTTTTATTCGTTTTGTTTGGTACACTTCTTTCGCCGCCCCCGTGAAATGATGTTAAGTGACCGGTCTTTTCCAAGGACGCATAAGCATTCGTGCTTTTGCATCAATCTTAGGAAATACCGAAAATGAAACCTACAAATACACTTATCGCCACTGTTCTGGCGGTCGCTTCCGCCAGCGCAGTGTCTGCACAAGATACCTATGTCTCTGTCTATGGGGGCTTTGCAAATCTGTCGGATACGGAACTAGAGGGGACGGTTGGGGGCGCCAGCCAATCGGTCGAAGTGCAGTCAGATGGCGGCTATGCCGCAGGCATCGCCATCGGTCGTGAGATTGCCAACCTGAATGGCACTGGCATCCGTGGTGAGCTTGAACTGTCTTATGCAGAGAACGAGGCTGATGATCTGTTCTTCAGCGGCAATGGTCCTGCTGCTGAAATCAATGTTGATGGTGATCTGGCGACAACCCGCCTTTTTGCCAATGTGATCGCTGACTTTGATACCGGTTCAGCCGTGACGCCATATGTTGGTGGTGGCTTGGGTGTCTCTCGCTCTGAGTTTGATATCACTTATGGTCCGGGTGTTGCGCTTGACGACGAAAGTGACAATGTCAGCGCGCAGTTGATTTTGGGAGCAGCTTACGCGGTTTCAAGTGATGTCAGCATCTTCAGTGATGTCCGCTTTATTCGCGATTTTGACGTGGAAACCGACCGCTTTAATCCCGCAGGTGGTTTGACTGGCACGATCTCTGAGGATGTCGACAGTACTAACTTCAATATTGGCGTTGCTTTCTCGTTCTAACGGGATGTAACGGGAGAGCCTAATTCAGACAAAATGCCCCGATGAAGCATCGGGGCATTTTTTGGGTGAATGCCTGCGGCCTACTGGGGCAGGGCGTTAGTCCTTCAACTTCGTCGTGCGCAGATATGGCAGGACCTTGGTGAAATCACCGAATTTTGCCTTGGCATCGTCGTCGCTGACGGTGGCCGGGATGATCACATCATCACCGACATTCCAGTTCGCTGGTGTCGCCACGCCGCGCCCTGTCGATGTTTGCAGCCCGTCTAACGCGCGCAGCACCTCTGCAAAGTTACGACCAACGGTCATGGGATAGGTCATGGACAGTTTCAGCTGCTTGTCCGGGCCAATGATAAAGACGGAGCGTACTGTGGCACTATCCGCTGGGGTGCGGCCATCAGGCAGGTAAGCCTCTGCCGGCAGCATGTCGAAGGCTTTGGACAGTTCCAGCCCATCATCTGCGACAATCGGGAAACCAGCGGGCGCGCCGCCCACGGTTTCGATATCGCCTTTCCATTTCTTATGATCTTCGACGCCATCGACGCTGACGCCCATCACCTTGGTCCCGCGTTTGGCCCATTCATCGGCCAGCTGTGCAACGGCACCAAATTCGGTTGTGCAGACGGGCGTAAAGTCTTTGGGGTGGGAAAACAGAATAGCCCAGCTATCGCCGACCCAGTCGTGCAGTGACATTGTGCCCTGATCGGTTTCAACCGTCAGATCAGGGATTGTATCGTTGATGCGCAGACCCATTTTTGAGCTCCTTACCATGTGAATTCCTGACCCAATATAGAGGTGATGGCGACGCAACACCACATCCGCTTGCGGAACGCCGATTGCGGTGCCACAAAATTGGGAAAGCAAAGGAGAGTCGCGATGATCGAAGCCCGCAATTTCTATATCAATTGCGCATGGGTGCCGCCTGTTCATGCGCGTGATCACAACGTGATTGATCCCTCGACCGAGGATGCCTGTGCTGTGATCTCGCTAGGTGATCAGGCGGATACGGATGCGGCGGTTGCTGCTGCTACTGCCGCCTTTCCTGCCTGGGCCGCGACAGACCCCGAAACGCGTGCAGGCTATGTCAGGGGGATCCTTGATCAATATGAGGCGCGGGTTGAGGAAATGGCCGAGGCGATCAGCCTGGAAATGGGCGCGCCGATTGATATGGCGCGCAGCAGTCAGGCCCCATGCTTGCCCTGGCACTTAAAGAACTCCCTCAAAGCGATGGAGCATATGGAATGGATC
>JBCAZI010000100.1:0-8968 GCA_038533095.1 Pseudomonadota bacterium | reverse complement strand
CCTAAGTTACCATCCATAAGGATCAAGCTGATGATCATCGCAAAGACCGACACGCCAGCGGCAATCACAAAGACGATGCCCGGTCCTGCCCAATCAGCCAAGACAGCACCGATGGCAAGCCCGGTTACACCAGAGGTCAAGAATGCCTTGCTAAACCCGTCTTCATCGTGCCGATCAGCCGCGTGATGCGGAACCGATAGCGCATAATCCACACATGCGACACGCAACAGGCCAAGCCCGGCCCCCGAAACGGCACGCGCAAGGGTCAACATCGCGATGTCATTTGCGAAACTTGCGCCAACCAACCCCGCAACGGATAACAGTAAACCACCGATTGCATTCAACCGAAGCGGCACCCTGTCCCACCACAACCGGGACAGGGCCATTGCCATGATCAAAGCGGCTGTAAAAATCGCAATGGGTGCGGCAATGGCCAACGTATCGGGGACCCACGGCCCAAGTGTATTGGGCAGGCTACGCGCATAGAGGGGCATCCATGCCGTCAACAAACCCTCTGCAAACAGGGCGACAAACAAAGGTAACCTGGCATCAAAAATTGCGATTTCCGTTGCGCGTTGCTGAACCGGAAGTCTGCGCTGAATGAACCCGCGCAACGCATGAGTATCGAGATTTGTTGCCTGCTCTTCCGCCTGGCTTCGCAAATGCGCATTGCGCTCCTGCAATTTGGCCAGAAACCCCCAGGCTTTGCCGATACGCAGCCTAAGGCCCGACTGGATGAATTCGCCTTGGCCCATGCGCACCAGATAGCGCTGGATCGCTTGAAGCGGCGTGATCAGGCTTTGCACAACCGGAACCATCAACATCTCAAGCGAAAACAGGATCGCCGCAAGCACCACAATCAATGTGTCCAGCAGCGTATCCAGCATTCGATTTCGCATATAGCCGATGTCAAGTTCGGCAGTGATCCTTGCGACCGGCTCACCATAAGCCCGCACATCTGTTCCCACGACCTCTCTGATTTGTTCGCTTTCGGCAGTTGCCAACATACGGATCGTGGCGGTCAATCTGGTCAGAAAGGGTTCCGTTTCGCGCATCTGCGCAGTCTCTGACGACATCTGAGCTATGATAAGTCGTTCGCGCTGGAACCGGTCGCGGTCTGTGAGGATGTGAAAATTGATCGCTTTGATTTCGGGGGTTTCTGCGGCCAAATCCGCTGCGTAGTCGGGCACGCCACGCAGTTTTTCAATTGGAACCCCCGCATAGACGGCAAACTCAATATCACGCCGCGCGGTTTCCAAAACACCCGATGTGCGATCAATCATCAGAGGGGGCAAGGCATTGCCCAGCTGCAGCAATGTCAGCGTTGTGGCACCCGCCCCACAACACATGAGGATCAACATGACCATCACTTTCAGGCGAAAGGACAGGCGTCCTCGAAAATGCTGCCAACCACTGTCCATGATTTAGCTCTGTTCCGGCTGCGCGGGGGCATCCGCGGTTAATGCCTCCAGCTCATCGCGGGCTTCAGCATAAGCTCGATTGCCTTGAATAATCAGGGCGCGCATTTGATCCGCGACATCCCCCTCTTTCGGAGCATCTTGTGGTTCGACCGCGTCCAGACTGACCTCATCAAACACGGCCATGAGACGTCCAACTTTTTGAAAGCTGATCAGAACCAGAGGCACCACCGCACCAGCGATCACGCAAAAGACAATAAGAAATCCCCTTGCGGTTTCGCGATGCGCGCGCAGGATTTGCGGGCGATAATTCCCGCGATGGGTACTTATGACAACTGCACCAATGGTCGCTCCGGTCGAGTCAATAATACGCCTCGCAGAATGCAGCATATCGCCAATTTCGAGTTGTGTTGTCGCGGCGTCTTGCACGGCGACCCGACGTAGGAGCCGGTTCAAATCACTCTGCTGCAGCGGCTCAAGCGCCGTTGTACTGATTTCGGCCCCATCTATCCCGACCACCCGGATCGTATCGATAAGAGGTTCGCGGCGCAGTTCACGGTCGATGATACTGTCCAAATTGCGAATTTCGTCCAGGCCAAGCCCCACCTGCTCGGCGCGGCGCGCAACAGTCTCTATGGTCGAACCTGCAATTTGCAATCGCGCCGATGTCGTCTCGATGACAAGGCTTTGATACTTCAGATAATTCAGCCCCAGCTGCAATCCTAAAAGGCAGGCAACAACAAACCAGATCGACAGCAAAACATTGATATGAAAGCGATATAGTTTGAGCATTATGAACCGCTAAGACCCTTTGATAGCACCACAGACAAACATCTGTATCTGACTAGCGTCACCCTATGGAACCGTTTCGCTTTTCCGCCAAGCCAGCCTTCTAGGGTCTACGATCATGTCTACCCAATTATTCCACGAAAGCAGTATTTTTCTTGGTCGGCCGCAGCATGTTATCTGGTAAATAGCGATTTTATGGCGCAGTGGGCTGCTTCTGCAGCACGTGCACAATAATTCTGGGTTAGGGTCAGGACCCTAGGTTCGCACCATCAACTCATGTGCAAAAGCGTTTGCAAACAACCACTCCATCGCATTCGCTTTCATGCCATGTTCAGCAGAGGTATTCACGGTCTTGCTTTCAAAGATCTGTGCGTAGATCGGCCATTCTGTTTGCTGATCAGGATAAAAATGCCCTGAAATGCGACGCAACTCCCACGGGTGCAACTCACCAATGACCACACCGAAAGCGATTTGTCCTGGCACCTTTGGAAAGCCGTAATAATCAGCCCCCGAGGGATCACCAAACTGACGCGACCCAAACCCTTGGACAAAACTGACATTAGATGGGTTACACCCCAATCCGAACCACATCCCTTCCACGACGATCTCGCGCATCTTTGCAAAATCACTCGCCCCGGTCGCGAATTGAATCGCCAGCTCGGACGCCCGCCAGTTCGCCCCCGGACCAAAGCGCGCCCAGCCCCTGCCCCATGGGTAGTCTGCTGTACTGTGCAACCCATAGTCCTGCCCCATCCGGCGGGACGAATTGACGGGGCGCGAGCCCCATGCCTGCAACGCTTTGGCAACATCTGGATTGACGTCGCGACCTTCTTGTCCTGCGTAAAGGTATTCCAATGACTCGGCGGCATAGACACCGGGGCGCGCACCCAAGCTGCCAAGCTCGGATTGCGGCAGAAATGGATTATGTGCTTCAAAAACGGCACGCGCATCGGGCAGCCCGGTTGCACGATACACAGTTGCGGCAGCGGCGATCCGCGCCAGGTTCAGACTTGATGGAACATGGCTGGGGTCATCGGGGGGCGCTTCTTCGCCGGCGTCTGTCGCGGAGGCGCGCACGATATCAGGCCATCGCCCTTCGGCCCAGAGCCATGCGCTTGCAGCTTCATCAATCAAGGATTGCCCAAGAACTGCGTCTCCTACAGTCTTTGAAATGACCTGCCCCAGTTTTGCTGCACCAATGGCAAACCTGTAGGCAGCCCAGGGTTCGGGTTGATACGCGAAGGCAAGTTGATGCGGGTTCCAAGATACTGTGCCAGCAGAACCTGACCGTGAATATTCAACGCCGCCGAGGATGCCACCTTCGCGGGTTTGCGTGCGACGCCATAGCGAAATACCCCACAGCGCCTCATGGATCAGATCTGGCAGTACCGTTGATCCGTCGCCTGTATCTTGCGCCGATTTCTTGGCCAGAACCGCCGCATCGGCAAAAGGTTTACCACTCTCAGGAATATTCAGATCAATCGCACGCGATGTTTCAAAAAGCTCGACCATATTGGCCATCGCAAAAACCACGTCCATATGCTGGATACGGCGATCCCAATCGCCAGCATCATGCCAACCACCCCAGGCATGCGGATGTTCTGACCCAACGGGGTAACCTTTATCGGTCTCTTCCAAGAGGCCCAAAGGTTCGGTCTGTCGCACCAGGTCAGTCGCCTGCCCAGAAGAGTACCCTTCGCGTGTCTGCCCTAATTCTACGGCTGATTGCCAAACCTTCAGACCATCATCGGGATGTCCATTGCGGGGGCGCGTCCGCCCTTCGCCATGTTCCGCCGCAATTGCAATCCCAGACCTTTGATGAAAGTACCATCTGGCGGCAGCCCTGAAGCAATCAAAATAAGGGTCCTGTTTTACTTCAAACGGATAAGACGACCCGATCCCGGCGACCACTAGTCGGAAAATTCCTTCACGATCCAAATCAGAGAAGTCGGCTTCATACAGATCACAGCCGTTGAAGTTCAGCTCGGCGCGATGTGCTTCTGCCCCGGATTTGGCGAGGGCGAGTGTTCCGCTGATCGCAACCTCATCTGTATTGGCATCTACCAACGACCACGCGGTTATCTCCGAGATAGCCTGATCAGTATTGCCCGTTTGTCCTTTCGCCGTCTGACCTAGCCATAGGCCAACATATCCTTTCTTTGGACCGGCAGTTGGATAGCCCTGCTGGCAAACATGAACGGCCTCTGAAAATGCGTTGTCATCGCGGGTGACCTCAAACGTGCCGAGGCCGGGAAAAGACAAGTTAACTGCGGCCCCCATGGCCACCGGTGCATTCAGTACGATGGTCAGAAGATGGCGCAGACTATGAACGTAATCAGTTCGCCCGATTCGTTCAGACTTGATCGGCACCGATTTGCGATAGATCTCCCTGACGGCAAAATTCACACCATCAACAGCCACTGTCCAATTTTCCGGTTGATCGATTGGGGCGTCTGCACCGTCAAAGATCGTTAGCTCTGTTCCCGCCACGATCTGAGCAAAGGGTCGAAATAGCTGTGGGGCTGTGGTATGGATACTTCCCGTGGCCACCCCCCTTCTGCCATCTACTGCGACATGGCCTTGGTAGCGCGGATTGTTCCCCCCACGCAAACGCAGGCTACTTGTATCGCTTACAACTTCACGCGGCGGGTCGGTTAGTTTGGTTTCGACAATTGTCAGCTGAATCTTCTGCTTCCCGAGGAAGGAAATAGCCTCAACCGTATCCGTCAAAGGCGTTGCCGCGGCAGGCAGGCTGCCCAGGAAAAGGAAAGGAACAACCGCGTAAGCCGCGACTGCGCCGGTCGTCATCAGGACGGACCTGCGCGATACTGACGCCTGCTTTGCTGTCATTTTACGCTCCCTAGACGATGTGGTTCTAGCTGCATTTCCGCCGCATAGCCATTAGGCGTCTTTGGCAACGGCGGTGTAGTGCCGATAACGCGCGCGCTGTGCTGTACCGCGGGTGGTCGGTGTCGCCTTGGTCAAATTCGCGACAAGGCACGCCTTCGTGCCAAAAGCCACAAACGACATCCATGAATAACTGGTGCGAGACAGAATTGTCCCCTCGGTGGTGTTCATCAAAACAAACGCAATGATGACCAGAATGATGGAGGCAAATGCCGTTCGATCCCACCTTTTCCGCATGATGAAGTAGCAGCTGACACCCACCCGAAAAAGCACAGCTAACAGCACCAGAAAGCCAAGCAAACCAAGGTGCAGCCAAGTTTCGATCAGGCCATTATGTGAATAAAACGGTGTAAAGCCCAAACCAAGATCGGTCGAGATTTCAATGACGCGCGCCGAATCTGGATCCCAAAAGGCGCGATATCCGTAGCCAACCCAAAACTCGTCCAGAATATATGGGCCCATCAAGCTCCAAAGCGGCAAACGGCCGGACAAAGTTGGTTTTCGATCCACAGCTTCAAATACGGGCTCTAGCACATCGGTGGATAGCAGATATGAAACAACTAGTATGAAGATCACAACAATCAGTAGATACCCCACACCCCATATCAGTGCCCGGCGTCGCATCGCGTAGAAAATCCCCGCGGCGCTAAGACTGAAAAGGGCAACAATTTGGGGGCTGCGCGACTCTGATGCGACCAACAAGACCAAAGACAAGAGTAGCGAAAACACAAAGAACCGTCGCAGGTTACCTTTCGTGATATTGATCGCACAAAGTGCGAAAATTAGCGCTAAAACGCTTGCCCCGCCCAACCCGTTTTTATGGCTAAAAATGCCATTCCACGTATTTTCCCAAGGCGGAAGACCGCGCGCGTCAGCAACGGTCGCAATGGCCAGTATGCTCCCAATCATTATGCTGGCGCCTATAAATGCAAAGGCCAGCACAAGGTGGCGAAGCGAAAAAATGCTGGCCATCGTGATTGCAAACAGCGTTGTCACAACCAGAGGCAAGGCGCGGTCCAATGTGCTGAACGGTTGGTAACTCCATAAAGCTGAGACAACCGCCAAGAAGATCAAAAATGGTATTTCTGGTAACGCGGCCATGCCCCGCAATGACCTTCCAAAATAGAGGGCAATAAATAGGATAATTGGCCCCAATAGCAAAAGTTTTATGCGCGCGATGAACGGGCTTTGCCCAGCAACAATGGTGATGACATCAGTCAGCAAGAAGAAAGAAATTACCGATATGAACGCAATCAGCGCTGCGGTGTAGACTGTCCCTGCACGTACCACTGCCATCTGCTGTCTTTGGGTGAGCGTGGCCACGTCTACCTCTTCACGCTTTTCAAAAGTCGCAATGCAAGCTTCGGCCGGGCCAGACTATCGGGGTAAACCAGCAGACCCAGCGCGCTAAGCAGTAGTGCGGACCGTTTGCTTTCATATTGGTATTTTGTGCGCACACCTGACCAAAAAATATCAATGCGCCGCATCCGCAGGGCAAGCGTAAGACGCCAGCCCAGTTTTTCACGGATCACCTTGTTTGCCGCAATGACATCAAGACAGGCAATATCACGGGCGAAAGGTTTGGACGCCGCCACATGGTTTGCGCCGGTAGCGATCTGGCGATAGGCCAGAATGTGGTCGCCCGCGACAGTCGTAAGCTGACCTTGGGATAGCAATCTGCACCAAAACTCCCAGTCTTCACCGTATTTCAGGGTTTCATCATAGCCGCCGACCTTCTTCGCAACTGACGTGCGTATCGCAAGGGCACCCCCATTCACGATGAAGTTCTTTTTGATCAGGGCGTAAAGCTGGTCATCCGCGGGTACCAAATGACGATTATCCGGCGAAGGCAGCGGCGCGCCATCCTCTGCAATACGCAACACCCGTCCCAACGCGGCGATGCAATGCCCATCATCAAGCGCTGCTTTGAACCGCGGCAGGGCATCTTCGGCCATCAGGTCATCCGCGTCAAGGAAGACGACAAAGTCTGACCGGACTTGCGAAAGGCCAAGGTTGCGTGCCGCCGATACGCCGCAGGCCGGTCCATTCAACAGTTGAACATCAATCTCTGCATTGGCCATTTGAAAGGTTTCGACAATACCCGCGGTCGCATCGGTCGAGCCGTCGTTCACAACGATCACCCGAAAAGCCTCGCCCTGCAGCCGCGCAAGGCTTTCCAACGTCTCACCGATGTATTTTTCGGCGTTGCGGGCCGCAATGACAAAGGTAAAGCTGATGTCGGTCGATGGGTTCATGTCACAGCCTGCCCCCGTTCATGGGATACCGCAGACATGCTGTATTCCTTAAATGCAACGCCCGCAAAAGCGGCGAGTACCCCCAGCCCGCGGGCGGCCTCTAGCAGACCAGCAACCATGCGCACCCGCGATCCTAATCCGAGCGTTAGAACCAGCACGGCACCTTTCCCAAAGGCGGCGATCCCTTTGATCACACGCCCAAGGCGGTCTTTCTTATGAAAGATCGCAATACGGCCCAGCGTATTGCCCATCCGAAATTTTCGACGCAAGGCCCAGTTCAGCGACAGGCGTTTGGCCGGCACCAGATCATTCACCGCGGCCCCCGCCGCCGCGTGAATGGTTCCGCCATGCCCCATAAGACGGTTGAAGAACTCCTCATCCTCGCCACCTGTGGTATTGAACCGTGGATCAAATCGAAGGGCATGTTTGCGCACGAATGCAGCGGACAGTACGGCGTTATTGGTTGATGCAAAATTCAACGGCTGACCATCCGCAAATGGGCCAAGTTCAAACAGCTTCAGCGCTTCAGCCCAATCCGGTGGCGCGACCTCAAAACTTGGCAGAACGGGTCCCTGAACGGCCGTTGCCCCTGTTTCATGCAGGGTCATCAGCATGGATTTTATCCAACCCTCTGACACCGTTTCATCGTCATCCAGAAAGGCGATCAAATCTACCTGTTCGCCCACTTCGTCCAACGCACGGTTGCGCGCCGCCACGATCCCGCGCTTATGTTCCGTCACATAGCGCAAGGGCCAGCGGCTAAGCTTGGACAGATCGCCCAAACTCGCCTCAGCAGGGTCATCCGGGCAGTTTTCAACAACTATGATCGACACAGAGGCCAATGCAGCGTCAAAGGACATGGCGCTCAGGCTATCAAGCAGCGCGCGCAAACCCTGCGGCCTGCGATAGGTCGCGATGCAAATCGTCAGATCGGGGGGTGATCCCCGCTGAGCGGCCTGCACAGTGTCAGTCATATCCTGCGTCCGTCAGCGTCCGTGACGCGATCTTGCGGAATGACGCCTTCTGCTTCTGCGACCAGCCTTCCCAACGTCCAATCGGATTGAACTGTTTAGATTTGTCCTGCGGCTCCCACCGTGTTTTGTCGGATTGATCAGACCGCGATGACCCACGCACAGGCATCGCATCCAGCTTTTCAAACGGATAGTTTTCGGTGCTTAACCCGCTAAATGCCAGCAACTCAGTCATGGCGGCTTCGGGTGTTTGCACCAAGTCTTCGTATTTGACGACGCGCACATTGGGGTGGGCATTCGCCCCGCCTTCGTCAAAGCTTAGCACCGCGTCGGTGCCCAGTGTCCATTCATGGGCAATCTGCGCCAGGGTTTTGCGGGCCAACGACGCGCGTTTAAATGTGCGCAGCGTCGAATCCGCGATATCGCGCCCGTCGCGCAGGCAGATCACGATCTTCGCATTGGGAAAAATGATCGGTGCAAGGTTCAAATATTGAACATGCGGGCATTTCAACAAAATCCGTTTCTCGCCCGCCTCTGCCTGCAACTCTCGCATCCATGCGCCGGCAAGCATGGCCAGCGCGTCCCATTCGCCGACAACTTCTGCATTACGCGGGAACATCGCGATAAA
>JBCAZI010000099.1:0-9014 GCA_038533095.1 Pseudomonadota bacterium | reverse complement strand
CAATATGATTGGGCACGATTTCCAAGGTCCGCTCAAGATCAACCAGTGCAGCCTCAAAATTCTGACTTAGATAATGTGCAAAGGCGCGTTGGTTATACCCTTCAGCATAGTCGGGGCAGTATTCAACAAGGCGGTTCAAGGCATCGCGCGCACCGAGAAAATCATAGCTTGCCCGCCGCGACATGCCTTCGTCCAGCAGTGCCTGCGCAATCTCATCCGGCGCATCGGTCCAGATTTCCCACAATTCCTGGGTCAGGACACGTGCATCACCTTCGCCGCGTGCAAGGCCCAACTCAACCACGATTTCAGCAATGCGTTCGCTATTGTCAGCAACAGGCGGGCAGGTTTCGGCAAAAGCGGGAGCGCCGAGCACACAAAGAGGTATGATCCATTTCATGCGTCAATACTTGCGATGGCAGGTCAATGGGTCAAGTCAACTCCCCGTGCCCGGCGCGAGTGGAGAGACCCCCTCCTCCTTTACAGCCTGCATCGCCACATAGGTTGAGGTATTGGACACATGCGGCAAGGTCGATATTTTCTCTGCTAAAACAGCGCGGTACCCCGGCATGCCCGCGGTGCGCACTTTCAACAGATAATCAAACGCCCCTGCGATCAAATGACACTGTTCAATTTCCGGCACCTGCATGACGGCATCATTGAAGGCGGCCAAAGCCCGTTCGCGCGTATCTGACAGCTTCACCTCAACAAAGGCGACATGGTCGCGCCCCAGCCGGATCGGGTCATAAAGCGCGCGGTAGCCGCGGATAACGCCATGATCCTCCAATCGCTTCAGCCGCGCCTGCGTTGGCGACTTTGACAGGCCGATCCGCCGGGCGAGTTCTGTCACACTAATCCGCCCTTCAACGGTCAATATATCCAGAATCTTGCGATCGAATGTATCAAGATCAGATAGCGTTTCGGCCATGAATCAGCCCCTCAATAAGTCAATTTTCCCCTCAATATGACATACTGCAGGCAGAATGGCTATTCAACATTTGGTATCATAGGCTATCTTATTGGAGTAGCTTGCCATGCCCCGCGATCACGCCACAGATTTACGTCACCGACTTGATCAATCCATGTATATGGACGAAGCCACAGCCGTGGCCGCATTGGTCGATGCTGCACAGCTGACAGATGCCGACCGCGCGCGCATTTCGGACAATGCGGCCGAGCTTGTCACCCAAATCCGTAACAGCACGGACCCAGGTTTGATGGAGGTGTTTCTGGCCGAATATGGCCTGTCCACAGACGAGGGCATCGCCCTAATGTGTCTGGCCGAAGCGCTGTTGCGCGTGCCGGATGCTGACACGATGGATGAGTTGATCGAGGATAAGATCGCGCCTTCTGATTGGGGCAAGCATCTGGGCCACTCCGCATCCTCGCTTGTGAACGCCTCAACCTGGGCCTTAATGCTGACCGGCCGTGTGTTGGATGACGAACAACCCGGCCTGACCGGCCACCTGCGCAGCGCTGTCAAACGTCTGGGCGAACCCGTAATCCGCACCGCCGTTGCCCGTGCGATGCGCGAGATGGGCCGCCAGTTTGTACTGGGCGAGGATATCGGCAAAGCAATGAAACGCGCTGAAGGTATGCAGGCGAAGGGCTTTACCTACAGCTACGACATGCTGGGTGAAGCAGCACGCACCGATGCTGACGCCAAGGGCTATCACCTTGCCTACTCCCGCGCGATCAGTGCAATCGCGGAACATTGCACCCATAAAAGTGTTGCTGAAAACCCCGGTATTTCCGTCAAACTATCCGCCCTGCACCCCCGCTATGAGGTCGCGCAAGAGGCGCGCGTGATGGAAGAACTGGTGCCGCGTACCCGCGCCTTGGCAATGCTCGCGAAATCGGCTGGCATGGGGTTCAACATCGACGCGGAAGAGGCAGACCGGCTATCCTTGTCGCTGGATGTGATTGAGGCGGTCCTGTCAGAACCAGCCCTCGCAGGCTGGGACGGCTTTGGCGTGGTTGTGCAGGCCTACGGCCAACGCGCGCCTCTGGTGATTGATTGCTTGCATGACATGGCAACGCGGCTTGACCGCAAGATCATGGTCCGCCTTGTAAAGGGTGCCTATTGGGATGCCGAGATTAAGCGCGCGCAGGTCGAAGGCATCGATGGGTTCCCTGTGTTCACCGCCAAGCACCACACAGACATCAGCTACATCAGCAATGCACGCAAGCTGCTGGGGATGACAGACCGCATCTATCCGCAGTTTGCCACGCATAACGCGCATACGGTTGCCGCCGTTCTGGATATCGCGGCGCAAATGGGCCGGACCACCGATGACTATGAATTCCAACGCCTGCATGGGATGGGCGAAACACTGCATACCATTGTGCTAAAGGCGCAAAACACCCGTTGCCGCATCTATGCGCCCGTGGGCGCACATGAAGACCTGCTGGCGTATCTGGTCCGCAGGCTGCTGGAAAACGGCGCGAACTCCAGCTTTGTCAACCAGATCGTGGATGAGGATGTGCCGCCGCAGGTGGTCGCCACCTGCCCGTTTCAAGCGATCGGCGAAGGTCCGGTTCTGATGACCGGCCCTCATCTGTTTCAGCCAGAGCGATTGAACTCAAAAGGATGGGACCTCACCCATCAACCCACGCTCACCGCGCTGTCCAAGTCCCGCCAACCACACCAACAGGCAGAATGGCAGGCCGCGCCCACCTCTTCATCTTGGTCTGAAAACTCCCGCCGGAGGCTCCCACCCCCGATCACGATCACCAACCCTGCCAAGCCGGGCGACCGCGTCGGTGAGGTTTACCAAGCGACACCCCAAGAAATTGCCACTGCCCTTGCCGATGCCACGCCATGGGGTGCAGATGTCACCCGCCGCGCTGCAATCCTGAACGCTGCCGCCGATGCCTATGAGGCCCATGCGGGCGAACTCTTCGCGATCCTGACCCGCGAGGCGGGCAAAGCCTTGCCAGATGCCGTGGCTGAGCTGCGCGAAGCAGTCGATTTTCTGCGCTACTACGCCGCCCAGGCCCAACCTGACCAGAAGGCGCGCGGGATCTGGACCTGCATCAGCCCATGGAACTTTCCGCTGGCTATTTTTACAGGCCAGATCGCAGCAGCACTTGCAACAGGCAACGCGGTTCTTGCCAAACCCGCAGAACAGACACCGCTGATCGCCGCGCGCGCGGTTGCGCTGTTACACGCTGCAGGTGTTCCGGCCAGCGCGCTGCAGCTCTTGCCCGGTGGCGGTGAGGTCGGTGCGGCGCTGACAGGTGACGGGCGGATCAACGGCGTGGCCTTCACCGGTTCCACCGCCACGGCCCTGAAAATTCGCCGCAATATGGCCGCCCATTGCGCGCCCGGCACGCCGCTGATCGCCGAAACGGGCGGGCTGAATGCGATGATCGTCGACAGTACTGCCCTGCCCGAACATGCCGTGCGTGACATCATCAACGGTGCCTTCCGCTCTGCCGGGCAGCGCTGTTCCGCCTTGCGTTGTCTCTATGTGCAAGAAGATATCGCGGACAATCTGCTGCGCATGCTCAAAGGGGCGATGGATGAATTGCGTGTGGGTGACCCGTGGCATCTGTCAACAGATGTCGGCCCTGTAATTGATCAGCAAGCGCATCAAGTGATCGCCGATCATATCGCAGCGGCCAAGGCCGAAGGGCGGATCATTCATCAGATAGACGCACCCACCACGGGCCATTTCATCGCACCAACGGCCATTCGTGTGACTGGGATCGCGGATATGACACGAGAAATCTTTGGTCCTGTTTTGCATGTGGTGACATTTAAAGCCCCAGAACTGGATGACGTGATCGCAGCCATCAACGCCACAGGATATGGCCTGACGTTTGGATTACACACCCGCATTGATGACCGGGTTCAAACGATTGTCGAAAAGGTTCAGGCCGGCAATATCTACGTCAACCGTGACCAGATTGGCGCCGTCGTGGGCAGCCAACCCTTTGGCGGCGAAGGCCTGTCCGGAACCGGACCAAAGGCCGGTGGCCCGCATTATCTGCCGCGCTTTACAGCGCAACCTGCGCCAAAGGCTGATGGGTTTTGGGCGGGCGCGGCGGATGTCAAAGCGCTCAACAAGCGGATTGCAGAAACAAAGGCACCCGCCCCTGCCCATCCCAAGGATTTGCCGGGACCAACGGGGGAATCCAATCGCCACAGCACCCATGCCCGCGGTCCTATCTTATGCATGGGGCCTGGCGCAAAGGCGGCCCAGGATCAGATGACAATCGTGAAAAAGCTGGGCGGCATCGCCATCAGCACAGAGGGCGATCTACCTGCTGCGCAACTGACCGCGTTTTACCCGCTAGGCGGTGTGATCTGGTGGGGCGATGCTGAAACGGGTCGCATAATTGAACAGGCGCTCAGCCAGCGTGCAGGCCCCATCACAGCGTTGATCACGGGCTTGCCTGATGCAGCCCACGTCCTGAACGAACGCCACGTCTGCATCGACACGACCGCAGCGGGCGGAAACGCCGCACTTCTGGCAGAGGTGGCTGGCCCAGCTTTGACTTGACCCTTGGCCTTGGTTCAGGGACGGTCGCGGCATGTTTCCGATCCGCGACCACAACCCATCGACACGCGTGCCTTATGTCACCATCGGCTTGATCATCATCAATGTCGCGGTATTCTTGATTGGCTTGGCGCTGTTTCAGGACCAAAGGTCCTTGTCGCTGTTCTATTATGACTACGCGCTCTTGCCAGTGCGCCTGTCGCAGGGCGAGAATTATCCGGCACTGGTGACGTCCATATTCCTGCATGGCGGCTTTATGCACCTTGCGGGCAACATGCTGTTTTTGTGGATTTTTGGGGATAATCTGGAAGATGAGATGGGGCATGTCCCCTTCTTAATTTTTTATCTGGTCAGCGGGGTTGGCGCATCCTTGGCGCAATACGCCTTTGACCCAATGTCCAACATCCCGACGGTCGGTGCGTCCGGCGCTATTGCAGGGGTGATGGGGGGCTATCTGCTGCTGTTTCCCAAGGCGCGGGTCGATGTGTTCATCTTTTTCGTGGTGTTTTTCCGCATTTTCCCGATCCCGGCTTGGATCATGTTGGGGCTTTGGTTTGGGCTACAATTATTCAGCGGCATAAGTGTCGATACATCCGGCGGCGGTGTCGCCTATTGGGCGCATGCGGGCGGCTTTGTCATCGGACTGATCCTGACGCTGCCGCTGTGGTTCAAACTGGGCGGGGGATTATTCTGGCGGCAAACACACGGGCACCCACCACACCCAGAGGCGACCTATGGGCGCAGCAACATCCCAAAGGTACGGCGTTAGCTTTGGCGGATGACCTTTGCGAAGGTCTCAAAAATCGGCTCATTTGCGCAGATTAGATTGCCGTCCAGGATGTTACCATCGGGGTTGAGCGGCTCAATCATGCCGCCAGCTTCGCGCACAATAACAACGCCAGCAGCGATGTCCCATGCATGCAAATTGCGTTCCCAAAACCCGTCGTAGCGGCCTGCGGCCACGTAAGCCATATCCAGCGCTGCCGCGCCAAAACGGCGGACACCGGCACAGGCTGGCAGAATGCGGGCAAGGTCCTGAATAGTTTCTGGCAGATCAGCGCGCCCCGCAAAGGGCAGGCCGGTTGCAAAGATGCTTTCAATCATCCGGTGGCGACCTGACACGCGCATCCGGCTTTCATTCATCCATGCACCTGACCCTTTCTCGGCATAGAACATCTCATCCTTGACCGGGTCATAGATGACGCCTGCCACGATCTGGCCTTTGTGTTCCAACGCAATAGACACAGCCCAATGCGGCAGGCCATGCAGGAAATTCGTGGTGCCATCCAGCGGATCAACGATCCAACGACGCGTTGGGTCATCGCCTTCAATCTCTGTGCCCTCTTCCCCGAAAAAACCATAGGTGGGGCGCGCATGCATCAGCTCTTCCTTGATCAGCGCTTCGGCCGCTTTGTCAGCACGGCTGACGAAATCGCCCGGTCCCTTGGCGCTGACTTGCAGGTTCTCGACCTCACCAAAATCTTTCAGCAAACCACGCCCTGCTTTGCGGGCGGTCTTCATCATCACGTTCAGGTTTGCACTACCGGCCATCTGCTTGGTCCTTGGTCTGGGGGTCAAACGCGGCGTATAGGCCCAAGCGTTGCGCGGAACAAGAGGCAAGAAAGCCTTAACCATGCCATGCGATTTTGGCGAAGCTTAACCTGATGTTTGCCGTACTGCGTCAAACCGTCTTTCAGAGGCACGAAAGACGGCATGCGACAAAAACTGATCGATCACTTCCTGCATCAAACGCAGATCGCTGGGCATATCTCGGGTCGGGATGTGGCCAAACGGCTGGCATCTGCGTTGTTGATGGTTGGCATTTGTCATATCGCCGGTTTTGGCCTTCAGGGCATGATTGCAGGGCTTGTTATCGCCCTGCTTGAAGTGATCACCTACCCGCTCAACAAACGCGCCTCGCAATTTGACCAACCACTTGGCCTAGGCGTTGCCATCGCTGTTTTCGGTTTGAACTGGGCGGCGATGTTTCCATTTCTCAGTTTTTCACTCATCCTGGCGCAAAGCGACGCACTGCCTTTCGTGATCGCGGCCTATCTTTGGGCCTTTGGCATCTATGTACATGTCAGCAATACGTTCGGCCTGTTGCCTGCCTATAATTGGAGCCAGATGACCGTCGCCTTTGGCACGATCTTTTTGATGCTATGGGGGCTGTCGCAAAACCCTGCCTTCGAGACACGTCAGCTCTATTGGCTGATTGCTGCTGTCCTGACGGGTGTTTACATCGTCAACACCTTTGACACGATGAATCTGCAAAAGGACACCCATCAGGCGCTTGAACGGGCACGGCAAGAGGCGAATGCCCGTCTGGCCGATCTGGAACGGCTGTCGCGCAGTGATAGCCTGACTGGATTGATGAACCGGCGCGCCTTTGACGAGGTCGTCCTCAGCATGATGCACCAACATGCCAATAAACAAGGTGTGACGGTCTTTCTGATTGATCTGGATGGGTTCAAGCCAATCAACGACAGCTACGGACATGAGGCGGGTGATGCGGTGCTCAAAGCGGTTGCGTCGCGGCTGAACGACCTTGCGGACCGAGGCGACCGGGTTGCGCGCGTGGGCGGTGATGAATTCGCGGTGCTATCGGCCAAGATCACATCGGTCAGACAGGCCAGCGCATTTGCCAAACGGATCATCGAAAACCTCAGCGAAACGATTCCCTTTGAACAAAAAAAGCTGGGGGTCGGTGTCTCTGTCGGGATCGCGCGACAGGGCCCGGATGCAAGCACACCGCCTGAACTGCTGTCAGGCGCGGATCAGGCCATGTATATGGCAAAGCAGGATCACGATACGCACGTCAAAATCTATGACAAAAACGCCTTTCCGGTCCGACCCACGTTAGAGGATCGGCGTATCTTGATTGAGGCGATGGAAAGCGGGCAAATCCTGCCCTACTATCAGCCTAAAGTGCGCATCGACACAGGCCAGATCGTGGGGTTCGAGGCTTTATCGCGTTGGCAGCACCCCACACGCGGCACGTTATCGCCATCCCATTTCCTGCCCATGATTAATGAGCTGGCTTTGCAGGGCACCTTTATGGCGCATACGGCAAAACATGTGATGCAGGATATGTCGACCCTGGTTGCCGATGGGCTGGACCCGGGGCAGGTATCAATCAACATGTCCGAAGTCACGCTCGCCACGCTTTTGGGCCGCAAAGAGCTCTTCATGATCATCGACCGCTATCCGGAACTGCGCCACCACCTGACATTCGAAATCACCGAGGATATCTTCATCGCACGATCAAGCGATATCATCCGACGGTCGATCCAAATGTTCCGCCAGGCCGGTGTGCGTATCTCACTGGATGATTTTGGGACAGGCTTTGCATCGCTTCAGCACCTCAAAGAGTTGGAGTTTGACGAGCTAAAACTGGACACAGGGTTCGTCCGCGACCTTGGTATTGATCCTGCCGCCAAGGTCCTGATCGAAGGGTTGGTGACCATCACCAAAGGCCTGCAAGTCGAATTGATCGCCGAAGGCGTGGAAACCGCCCAACAGCGCGACATGCTGCGCGATATGGGGTGCAAATATGTGCAGGGTTTCTACTATGGTGCCGCGATGCCGTTTCAGGAAACGCATTTGCGGCTTGCCTCAGGTGGGCTGGCCCAGCGTGTTGTGGTCGCAGATCAGTCGGTCGCCTAAGCCCCGCGTTGCAGCTTGACGGCCTCTTGCCGGGCCAGCCGGATCAAATGCGCCATATAGGGGCGGCTTGTGTCCTCTTCCCGCGTCGCGGCATAGAGCCTGCGTGTGATCCCGTCTTTCGTCAGCGGGCGGGTCACATAATCCGAATTATAACGCACCTCATTCACGACCCAATCGGGAAGCACGGCCACGCCCCGGTTTGACGCCACCAACAGTAGAATGACAGCCGTCAACTCCACCTGACGTACTGCCGCCGGTTCGACCTTGGCTGGTGTCAGTAGTTGCGAAAACACATCCAGCCGGGCGCGATCGACCGGATAGGTGATCAAAGTCTCGCCGCGAAAATCCTCTGCCTCAATCACATGTTTTTGCGCTAGTGGATGGCTGGCAGCGGCCACGAAGACCGGTTCATAATCAAACAGCGGTGTGAAATCCGTCTCAGGCAGTTCTTCGGGATCGGATGAAATGACCAAATCCACCTCTTCCTTGCGCAAGGCTGGCAAGGCGTCAAAGGCCAGACCGGGCCGGATATCCACATCAACTTCGGGCCAGGCTTTGCGGAATTGCTCAAGCACGGGAAACAGCCATTCGAAACAGGCGTGGCACTCAATGGCGATATGCAAGCGACCCGCACTTCCCGCCACCAAACCCGAAAATTCGGCCTCTAATGCCGCCACCTGCGGTAAAATCCGTTCCGCGGCAGCCAGCATTTTCATCCCTGCCGCAGACAATTTCAACGGTTTGGACCGGCGCACAAACAGCTCCACCCCGGCCTGATCTTCGATGCCTTTGATCTGATGCGACAGGGCTGACTGGGTGATGTGCAGCTGATCGGCTGCGCGGGCC
>JBCAZI010000098.1:0-9166 GCA_038533095.1 Pseudomonadota bacterium | reverse complement strand
CGGATCAGGCTGGCGCGGCGCGGCACTTCTGTCTTGGTCAGCTTTTCAATGGCCAGGCACCAGGCATGTTCCTGGTTCATGGGGGCCACGTAATCTAACCGGTCAAAATACGGCAGGTTTTGCAGGTAGGTCCGGCTTTCCATCAGTTTTTCAGTGCCACGGTGCAGCAGGCCGATATGCGGATCGCAGCGTTCCACAATCTCGCCATCCAGCTCTAGCACCAGACGCAGCACGCCGTGGGCAGCGGGGTGCTGGGGCCCGAAGTTGATGTTGAAGTTTCTGATCTGCTGCTCTTCAGTCGCAGCATCAGTTGACCCATCATCATATGTGTTTACGCGGATATCGCCGTCCATCATGGCCTAGCCCCTTGCTAAATTGTCTTGCCACCGTTGTGGCAGGGGGCCGACATTGCGGGCCACCCATTCATATTGTTCGTTCAATAGTCCCAGCGCCCGGGGGCGCAATTTATCCAACATAACCACTTCAGGTCCTTCATGTACCGGCCCCGGCAGATCGGGCTTGACCGGGGTTATCCCTAAGAAACCGCAGACCCGCGCCAGCCCTTCGGGGGTCAGCAAATCTTCGGCAAACTGGATCAGCAACCGACCCTCTGGAATAACACGGCGCAGCTTGCGAATGATCTTAGGATAATCACCCCGCTCAAGTATATGCGTCTCTTGGCCTCGGTTTAGAATGCGGTACAGGATATTGTTTGACTTCTTCGCGTATTGTTCATGCTCTTGGCGCTGGCGGCGGGCCTGCATGCGGATATGCGACCACAGCCGATCCAGCGGATCACGGATGAGATAAAGGAATTTGGTATTGGGTGAAAGGTCACGCATGCGCACCAGTTCATCATCCGAGAGTGTAGCGTAATTTGGCGTGATGTCACCGATCACCTTTGCCCCTTCGCGCCCGGTGGTCAGCCACTTGGCATAGACGGCATCACCCGTGCGGTCACCCTCAAGCGTTGCGATCAGCGCCTTCATCTCATTGATACGGCGGTCCATATTCTCTACCTGCCAGGCACGGCCGGCCTCAGATGCATCGACCTTCGCCGCGCGCATCTCGCGCAGACGCACACGGTAGGCCGTCAACTGCTTCTCGCGCTTATCGGCATCAAACGTATCCCAATAATGCGCTTCCTTCACCGCCGGCATGGCACATTCCGGGTGGTCATGCAGATAGCGATAGAGCCAAGTCGTGCCAGCCTTTGTGGCACCGACGCAATAGAGGATCGCGGGAGCGGGCATTAGCCCGCTTTCTCGTCTTTTTTTTCATCACCTGGCAGGATGTATTCCGCACCCTCCCACGGCGACATAAAGTCGAATTGGCGGTATTCCTGCACCAGGCTGACAGGTTCGTAAACCACCCGTTTTTGTACCTCGTCATAGCGCACTTCGGTGTAGCCTGTTGTCGGAAAATCCTTACGCAGTGGGTGCCCGCGGAAACCATAGTCCGTCAGGATGCGGCGTAGGTCTGGATGGCCAGAGAAGAGGATGCCGAACATATCAAACACCTCACGCTCGAACCAATTGGCCGAAGGGTGCACGGACATGATGGATGGCAGCATGTCTTCTTCGCGGATCTGAACCCGTAAACGGATGCGGTGGTTCTGATACATGCTGAGGAAGTGATAAACCACGTCGAACCGCTTGGCCCGGCTGGGGTAGTCCACCGCGGTGATGTCAATCAGCGATGAAAACTTGCAGGTCGCATCATTCTTAAGGAATTCCACAAAGCTTACCAATGAGGATGGGGCAACCGTCACTGTCAGCTCATCATGCGCAACTTCCCAAGACAGCACACAATCGGTCCGCTTCAGCTCCAAATGGGTGCCGAGTTCTTGCAGGGCTTCAGTCATATCAAAATCCTCTCGTGCTTAGCGCACAATCGTCCCGGTCCGGCGCATCTTTCGTTGCAGCTGCAAGATGCCGTAAAGCAACGCCTCTGCCGTGGGTGGGCAGCCAGGCACGTAGACGTCCACAGGCACGATGCGGTCACAGCCGCGCACGACGGAATAGCTGTAGTGGTAGTATCCACCGCCGTTGGCGCATGACCCCATCGAGATCACATAACGCGGCTCTGGCATCTGGTCGTAAACCTTGCGCAGCGCCGGTGCCATCTTGTTGGTCAGTGTACCTGCCACGATCATCAGATCAGACTGACGGGGGGATGCGCGCGGAGCTGTACCAAACCGCTCAAGGTCATAGCGCGGCATGGAGGTATGCATCATCTCAACCGCGCAGCAGGCCAGACCAAAGGTCATCCAGTGCAAGCTGCCAGTGCGCGCCCAGTTCACGATGTCTGCGGTTGAGGTAACAAGGAAACCCTTGTCCTGCAGCTCTGCGTTCAGCAATTGCGCGCCGTGTTCCTTGTCAGCGCCGACGGCAGTTCCGGTCATCACTCCCATTCGAGCGCCCCTTTCTTCCATTCGTAGGCGAAACCAATGGTCAATACGCCCAGAAACACCATCATCGACCAGAAACCGGCCATGCTGACATCCTGAAAGGCGACCGCCCAAGGGAACAGGAACGCGACCTCAAGGTCGAAGATGATGAACAGGATGGCGACCAGATAAAAGCGGACGTCAAACTTCATCCGCGCATCGTCGAACGCGTTAAAGCCGCATTCATAGGCAGATACTTTTTCAGGGTCCGGGTTGCGCACCGCAACAATGGCTGCGGCGATGATCAGGATCAGGCCCAGCGCAATCGCAAGCCCCAGAAAGATCATGATCGGCAGGTATTCGGAAAGCATTTCCTGCAAGGGGTGTTCCTTTCGGCTCGGCCCGCGATCATGCGCACCGTCTGTTGGCTGCGTGATGCATACCTTTGACACCCCACAGGGTCAACCAAGCGGAGTGTCGCAGAATGTCGATTTGAAAGGATTTATTCGGTACGGTTTGCGGCCGGCGCACGGGGTGAGATGACCAGCCCCGCAACAGACAGAAGCGATACCGCATGCGCCAGGCCATTGGCACGCGCATCATGGCCCATGATAACGTCAGACATCTCGGTCAAATTGTCGGCCTGCTGATCTGTAAGCCAAAACAGCGCGTGCATGCCAGCAGTAAAATCGCCCGGCATATCAGTGACTTCAATTTGGCAACCGGCCTCTGTCGACGTGAATGACTGCGATGTGACGGTGACCGATCCATTCGGCAGCACGATCATCACATCATGTTGGGTATCATTTGTATTCAGAACTTTGGCGTCAACCTTCACGACCAATGGCTGCGCGGGATTGGCAGGATCATCCACATGATGCGACGCGACCGCCACATCAAAGAACCCGTTTTCATCCGCAGGACCGGTCAGCACCCGACCCCGGCGTGTCTGTGGCTGCAAAGCGCATTGACGACGCGCCACCGTTGCCGAACAGGGCAAATCCAGCTGCGTCTTCAACCGCAGCCGTACCATCGGCCCAGCATAGGCCAAAATATTCAGGGCAATCTGCAATAGCGCCATCAACACGCCCATTGCGGCCACCGCGAAAGTCACAAGGATCACAAGTGCCGCCGATTGATGCGGCGCAGGCGCCCATCCCGCAACGATCTTGATCAATGGCATGGCCACAACCAAAGCCGTTACCGACAATGAAAGGCTGATCGTTTCAAGCGTGACATTGGGAAACAGGACAACATGGCCAACGACAAGCAGCGCCACGGCGATGGAGGCCAGGGTCGCACGTTCAGGCGATAATACGGCCGGGTCAAACCACGCCACACCCAGCATAACAACAACAGGCACAATCACCGCCAGCGCGATTAAGCGGCGCAACCGCATAACACGGTAAACGATTTGTTCATGTGTTGGCCATACAAAGGGCATTGATGTCTCCTCTTTCGGGGACAGAATGCGCTGCGAAATCGGTCAGAAGTGAGACGGCAATCTGACGATTACGGCCCCTTTGTGACGGCCCAATCGGGTTTGCGCCGCTCAAAAAAGGCAGAAATGCCTTCTTTCGCTGAACGACCCTCCCATTGGGCGATCAAAGCGTCGATGGAACGCGCCACAACCGATTCGTCAATTGTTGGGCCCAGAGAGCGGGCAAAGGCCTTGGCCGCAGCCACCGCATCAGGTGCGCACTGCAGGTATGGGGCCACCTCTGCGGCGACCGCATTGTCCAGTTCTGCGGCTGGCACAGCCTTGGCCACCACACCCAACGTTACCGCCTCTGCTGCGTCAAAAATCCGCGACGACATAAACACCCGCCGCGCATGCGCCTCTCCCATCCGGGCCAGCACATAAGGGCCGATAGTGGCGGGGATCAGCCCCAGTTTGGTTTCTGTCAGACCGAATTTTGCATCATCGACGGCAATCGCCACGTCACAAACGCAGGCCATGCCGATGCCGCCGCCAAAGGCGTTACCTTGTAGCCGCCCAATGACAGGTTGTGGCAAGGCGTTAAGCGCCCCCAACATCTGCGCAATCGACTGAGCAGCCGCCCGTTTCATCGCCGTATCACCCGCCATTTGTTCTTGCATCCAGCCTAGATCACCACCAGCGCAAAATGTCGGCCCCTGCCCGGTCAAAACGACCACACGGATTGCGGAGTCAGCCGCAATATCCTTGGCCGCTGTAGCCAGCGCATCAATCAGTGCCTGGGATAAGGCGTTGTGCTTCTCTGGCCGGGCCAGCGCCAGCGTGGCGACCCCATTTTCGTGTACGCTTAAATCAATCATCGCATCCCTCGCGCCATATTTGCAGCCTGCGCGATCAAGGCCTGATCAACGCCGGTTTCATACCCGAGGCGATGCAGCAGACCCAAAACCGCCTCGGTCGCGACATTGCCCGGCGCACCGGGGGCATAAGGACACCCGCCCAATCCACCAACGGCGCTGTCAAAAGCACGCAACCCGTAATCCAGCGACACCTCAATATTCGCCAGCGCCTGCCCGCCCGTATCATGAAAATGGCCTGCCAACTCTTTTGCAGGGGCGACTTTCACAACCGCGTCCAACATCGCAGCAACACGCTCAGGCGTTCCCTTCCCGATCGTATCGCCCAATGAGACCTGCATCGGGGCGACATCGCGCAGCATCGCGACAGTATCTGCGACCTGCTGCGGCGCAGTCTGACCGTCAAAAGGGCAATCGGTGACGCAAGAGACATACCCACGGATACCCGTGCCCTGCTCTTGCGCTGCTGCAACAACAGGGCGCAGCCGTTCAATAGACTGCGCGATGGAACAATTCAGATTGCTCTGGGAAAACCCTTCGGAGGCCGCGATAAAGACAGCGATATCCGTGACCATGTCATCGCGACGTGCCGCAAGAAACCCGTCCCACCCACGCATATTCGGCACCAAAACCGCATAGCGCACACCTTCCACAGGATCGATCTGCGCTAGGACCTGATCGGTATCGGCCATCTGCAGCACCCATTTAGGGTTCACGAAACTGCCCACCTCAATATCGCGTAGGCCCGACTGGCCCAAAAGATCAATCAGCGCCACTTTGCGTGCCACAGAAATCACCCCCGGCTCATTTTGCAACCCGTCACGGGGGCCGACCTCATACATGCGGACAAACTCCCCCATCACATTGCCCTTCTCATGTTCAAAAATACCTCGGGGGAGGCGCGCAGCGACGGGGGCAGCGCCCCTATCAGCGCAAGCGCGCTCACGCCTTCACCTCCCAGGGCGGATAGAAATCGCGTGCATAAAGCCCCGGCCCATCAGGCAAAGACCGCCGATAAGCCGCGCGCGCTTCAAGCCGGGCAAACCAGTCAGACACACGCGGAAATGGATCAAGCGTCACAAAATGCCGGGCCATATAGACCGCTTGCCCCACACCAATGTCTGCCGCAGAAAAGGCGCACAGCAGGTAGTCACCCTCCAATCGCTGCTCCAGCGTGGCCAATGTCTTGGCCAGCCGCTTGGCCTCCAGCTGCATGATGATGGGCGAGCGCATGTGATCTTCATAAAGTGCGATATGTTGTTGGGTCAGTGCGGCGGTATGCTGTGATATCGTCTCGGTGAAATGGATCCAATTCAGCCACGGCGCGCGCTCTGCGTGACTTGGGTCGCGACCCAAGCCCGCTGCGGGAAAACGCTCGCAGAGATATTCGGCAATCGCCCCGCTTTCGGTCAGCACGACATCATCAATCTCTAAGGTCGGGACACGACCTGTCGGGTTCAACGACCGGTAAGGTTCCTCGCGCAACGTTTTGTCGAACGGGTATTCCACGACATCGAATTCAACGCCCAGCTCATGCAACAGCCAAAGGCTGCGCATTGAGCGTGTTTGCGGGCAATGGTGCAGCCTGATCATGCCTCTGGCTCCAGGCTGACCATCAGTGCACCGGCGGTCACCTGGTCACCTGTTGCCACAGCCACGCTGGCCACCGTGCCCTCGCGCGGGGCACGCAGCACATGTTCCATCTTCATCGCCTCCAGCACGACTAACCGGTCACCCGCATCCACCGCTTGCCCGGCCGCCACCGCCACATCGCGCACCAGCCCCGGCATGGGGGCCAGGACCGTATCGCCGCCCATCGCCTGATCGGCACGGGCCAAAGGATCGACGATTTCAAAACTCAGACTGGATGCACCAAAAACGGTGACGCGCGCACCGTGCCGGATGGCGGGGGTGCCCCAATCGGCACCACGGCGCGTCAGCGTGATAGTCTGATCACCAATCTTCACGACACAAGACTTCGCGCTTTGCACTGTCAGCGTCGCGTCAATTGCTTGATCGCCATGTCGCAGGGCAATCTGCCGTTCCAACGGGCCCCAAAGCGAGAAACCGGTCAACGGGTCGTCGGATAGCTGCGCCGCCGTCACTGCAGCAATCGCGCTATCGCGCGCAGAGGGCCTGGGCGCCGCGCAAAGCGTATCGCTAAACCGCGCAATTAGCCCGGTGTCGACATCGCCCGAAACAAACTCAGGCAGCCGTGACAGTCGGCTTAGAAAATCAAGGTTCGTCACCGTTCCTGCAACCTGCGTGGCATCCAAAGCCGCCGAGAGTGACTGTAAGGCGCGTGCCCGGTTTGGCCCATGCACCGTCACCTTGGCGATCATCGGATCATACCAGGGCGAGATTTCATCACCCGCCACAACACCGCTGTCGATACGCGCATCAGGTGGAAAGACCAGATGGTCAATCACACCTGTCGCAGGTAAAAACCCGGCAGGGACATCCTCTGCATATAACCGCGCCTCAAAGGCATGTCCGGTGATCGACAGATCCTCTTGCCGCATAGGCAAAGCCTCGCCCGCAGCCACACGCAATTGCCATTCCACCAGATCAACGCCGGTGATCGCCTCGGTCACCGGATGTTCGACCTGCAAGCGCGTGTTCATTTCCATGAACCAGAAGCCATCGGTGCGCAGCCCATCGCTGCCATCGACAATAAATTCAATCGTGCCTGCACCGGCATAGCCAATGGCCTTGGCCGCTTTGACCGCCGCGTCGCCCATGGCGCGGCGCACATCCTCGGTCATGCCGGATGCAGGGGCCTCTTCAATGACCTTTTGGTGGCGGCGTTGCAGCGAGCAATCACGCTCGAACAGATGCACCGCATCCGTGCCATCGCCAAAAACCTGCACCTCGATATGACGGGGGGCAGTGATGTATTTTTCGATCAGCACATCAGGATTGCCAAAAGCGGTCTGCGCCTCGGCCTGTGCGGAGGCCAGATTTTCTAGAAAATCTGGTGCGGCTTCGACCAAGCGCATCCCCTTGCCCCCGCCACCGGCAACCGCTTTGATCAGGACGGGATAGCCAATCTCTGCCGCTTGTCGGCTCAGAAAATCAGGATCCTGATTTTCGCCATGATACCCCGGCACCACGGGCACACCGGCTTTGACCATCAATGCCTTGGCCGCGTCTTTCAGCCCCATGGCACGGATCGCCTCAGCCGAGGGGCCAATGAAGACCAGCCCTGCCGCCCTCACATCATCCACAAAATCGGGATTTTCGGATAAAAACCCATAGCCCGGATGAATGGCCTCTGCGCCCGTCTCCAAAGCCGCCTGAATGATCAGATCACCACGCAGATAGCTGTCAGCAACGGGTGCCGGGCCGAGGCGGACGGCCTCATCCGCTTGGGTCACATGCAGCGCCTGTGCGTCCGCGTCTGAGTAGACCGCAACCGTGCAGACCCCCATCGATCGGGCGGTCTGGATGACGCGACATGCAATCTCGCCGCGGTTGGCGATGAGGATCTTAGCAATCATTTTGTCCCAGCCACCTCTTCGATCCATTGTCCACGTTCTGGCTGATAGTCGTCTAATTCTACAAGAATTGATCCGTAACCTGCGCAAGGCATTCCAGACACA
Source organism: Pseudomonadota bacterium (assembly GCA_038533095.1). Lineage (GTDB taxonomy): Bacteria > Pseudomonadota > Alphaproteobacteria > Rhodobacterales > Rhodobacteraceae > Yoonia. Next base: position 880 of record JBCAZI010000098.1, on the reverse strand, counting down.
CAGTCACGATATGACACCGGTTGGCCATCGGTAGAGTTCCTGCCCAATTCCAAAATTGTTCCGAAGCAGCCTTCGATTTGCACGCGCATGCCAACTTTAGGCGCTCCCACTATCTGGGTCAGCATGAGGCCAAATCGCGGCTTGGGAATGTTGAACCAGTCTTCAATCTGACCACGAAATATCGCCATTACATCCGAAACACGCCAAAGCGTGTGTCCTCTATCGGTGCATTCATCGACGCCGCCAGCGATAGTGCCAGCACCTCACGGCTTTTGCGTGGGTCGATGATCCCGTCGTCCCATAGCCGTGCGCTGGCGTAGAGCGGATGGGATTGTTCGGTGAACATATCAATTGTGGGCTGTTTGAAGGCCGCTTCATCCTCGGCCGACCAGCTTTCGCCCGCACGTTCAATGGCATCCCGCTTCACGGTTGCCAAAACACCGGCTGCCTGTTCGCCGCCCATCACTGAAATCCGTGACGTCGGCCACGTCCACATAAAGTTCGGGCTATAAGCCCTTCCAGACATGCCATAATTCCCCGCACCAAAGGATCCGCCAACCACCATCGTGATCTTTGGCACCTTCGTGGTCGCCACCGCCGTGACCATCTTGGCCCCGTGCCGCGCGATCCCTTCGTTTTCGTATGTCTGCCCCACCATGAAACCCGTGATGTTTTGTAAAAATACCAACGGCACTTTGCGTTGGCTGCACAGTTCGACAAAATGCGCGCCCTTTTGTGCGCTTTCCGAAAACAGCACCCCATTGTTTGCGATAATCCCGCAAGGCCAGCCGTCGATATGAGCAAAACCACAAACGAGTGTTTCACCGAAACGCGCTTTGAATTCATCAAAACGCGAGCCATCGACGATCCGCTTGATCAC
>JBCAZI010000097.1:0-9351 GCA_038533095.1 Pseudomonadota bacterium | reverse complement strand
GATGTCTTTACCGACCATTGGCTGTCAGTCGCATATAAATGCGCCCTGAGGACCAACACCGTGCCGCAAAGCCAGCATGCATTCATTTTGCCGCAGGTGGCAGGCAGCAGCGGCTAAGGGAAGGTCGAAGAACCCGATGAAATAAACCAAGCGGAACGCAGAATTCAGGGAAGCTGAAACATGAAATCACCCAAAAAACCGCCCAGTTTGCTGCAAGTGAAGCATGCGCGCCATGTGACGCCAAATATGATCCGCGTCACCCTTACCAGCCCCGCAATACGAAAGATGCCTGAAAACTGCGAAGGTGCGAATTGCAAATTATTCCTGCCTGCACCGGGCCAATCAGATGCATCATTTACAGCGCAACTGCGCGAAGGGCCGCGCCCGACGGTGCGCACCTATACGGTGCGCCACATGCGCCCACAGCAAGGTGAAATGGATATCGATTTCGTGGATCACGGCGATGCGGGGCCGGCATCCGCCTGGGCGCGTGCGGCCGTACCCGGCGCATTCTGCGGTTTCGCCGGGCCAGGACCGGTGAAGTTGCAAAGCTTCTATGCAGACCACTACCTTATCGTCGCAGATATGTCCGCAATCCCTGTTGCTGCCGCCACGCTTGAAGCGATGCCGCGCGACGCCAAGGGCATTGCATTCTTTGAAATCCATCACCCCGAGGATGTGCAGAACATTGCAGCCCCAGAAGGGATTGCTATGCAGTGGCTGATCCATCCAAACCCCCATGCCCCCAGCCGTCAGTTGGTGGATGCAGTGATCGCTTGGGATTGGCCGGAGGGCAGGGTACAAACTTGTATTGCTGGCGAAAGCACCGCCATAAAAGCACTGCGCAGCTTTCTGCTAACGGATAAGGGCCTACCCAAACAGGACTGCTATATCTCTGGCTATTGGAAGATTGGTCTGATCGAAGATGAACACCAACAAATGAAACGGGCCGAGGCGGTTGCCTGACTTGAAGGGGTGAGAACGGCGATGGATGCGCAATTCTGGCATGACAAATGGGACCAGAATGATATCGGGTTTCACGAAGCAGATGTGAACCCCGGTATCATCACCCACTTCGGCACCGTCGCCCCACCAACCCCAGCACGCGTTTTTGTCCCGCTTTGCGGCAAAACGCGCGATATCGCCTGGCTGATGGGGCAGGGGTATCACGTGGTTGGTGCCGAGTTGAGCACACTGGCAATCACAGAACTTTTCGCTGAACTTAGTATCACCGCACAGGTTGCAGATCGCAGTACCGGCCAGCATTTCGCAGGGCCGGGGATTGATATCTTTGTCGGCGACATCTTTGATCTGACCTCCAAAGACGTAGGGCAGATTGATGTGGTGTATGATCGGGCGGCACTTGTCGCATTACCAAGCGATCTGCGCCTGAAATACGCAGCACATATCGCAGAACTCTCGGGTGCTGCGCCGCAGTTATTGCTATGTTTTGAATATGATCAGACCGCCATGAACGGACCGCCATTTGCCGTCGATGAGACTGAAATCAAGCGGGTTTATGTCAGCGTCTACGACATTGCACCACTTGCCCGCAAACCGATATCAGGACGGTTGAAGGCACGGCTGCATGCCTCGGATCTTGCTGACCAAACAGCCTGGGCGCTGCGCCCATGAGGCGACTGACTGAAATTTCATATGATAACCGCGCAAAAAAAGGCCCCACGCATACAACGCTGGGCCCAATTTCTTTTGAGTGACAATTCAATCAGGCCAGTTCAAGCCCGTCGACTTCTTCCCAAATCTCATCCCAGACCTGCCGTGCGCGTCCGCGCTGGCGCACCCCTTGGGCTGCATCAAGGTTGTCCATCATGCCCTCACCCTGCACGATCACCAGACCGACCATACCAACGGTGGCATGTGGCGTACATTTATATCCGTAAAAGCCGGGAACCTCGACGGTGACTTCGACATCGTCATTGATCTTGCCTTCCCATCCTTCTGCGCCCTCTGGCATCATTTCGGCAATACTTTCGCTATTATGCCCGCGATCCACCCCGAGAAACCTGATCGTGTCGCCAGGTTGCGCCACGACGACCCTTGGAATGAACACCTGTCGTGCGCGCGGATTGTCTGGGTCTGCATTCAGCATTTGCACTTCATGCACTGTCGCCTCTTGCGCCCAAACAGGGCGGGTTAGAAGGGCCGCAACACTGGATGCTATTGCGGCGCGGCGGCTAAATTTGAAGGTCATGTCGTCTCCTGTCAGTGAAATTGCGTCGGCGAGCGGCGGCTGGCAGGACATATTGCGCTAGAAAATAAGGTCCGGTTCTGCTAATGTCGAGTCTTATTGTCAGGAATACAGATGCGCAAAATCGCCGCGAAGCAGCCTTTCGACCTGGGGTTCCATTATGTGACGGGCATTGGCGCAACCAAGGACAAGCCAGGGGGTTGTCGCTGCTAGAACTGGCAGCAGATTGATTTTTGGCAGCAGCGCTATTAGCACAAGACGCTGCAATTGATGTCAGCCAGATTGTCCCACGTAATTGGGGTAGATTCCGGCTGAGTGCAGGATAGTACGTTAAGCGCAGGCTCTTGTGATTGCCAAGAAATCAGTCAGCTACACTCAGCGAGTGAAATCCCTTTCTCGTGACCTTCCAAGCAGGGGCAATATGGAAACTGTGCCTCGGAAACCACGGTATCACTTTAGATCAACTCAAAGGTGAATGATGTGTGTTCACGCATTGTAAGCTTTCGTAACATTTTCGTGTTGAAGATTATCAACATTCAGATCTGAATCATAACACGTACGAACGGAGAGTACTTTGAAGAAACTAAATGCAATCATGATGTGCACAGCGGTGGCTGTTGCTTCTTCTGTTTCAATGGCGAGCGCGCAAGACGTGAATCCGTGGCAAGAGTGTGGGATCGGCGCCATGGTTTTTCCAGACAATGGCACCGCGTCGGCAATCTCAAATGTCGTTTGGGACCTTGGAACAACAGCCGTCAGTTCCGCAATGTCCAGCCCAGACCAATGCCAAGGTTCGACGGTTCAGGTCGCCGCTTTTGTCAGACTGGGATATGACCACATCTCACGCGAAACCGTCGTCGGCGATGGCGAGTATTTGCAAACGCTGATGGATGGGATCAACTGTGATCCAGCCGTTCAACCAGCGCTGCTTGCGGATGTTCGCGATGGTTTCGCCGTTCAGTTGCAAGACGCCGAGTACGCGGCCAAAGACGACAGCGGAAAAGCGGAAGCATATTTCCTTGGTCTGCGTGACGTTGTGCAAACAAACTATGCAGATAGTTGCGAAAGCTTCTGATCAAGCTGATCAGTTGTAGTTGACCTGGATCAGGCGGCGGTGGCCGCCTGATTACGTTCGGAGGAACAATTCTTGAGATCGACCGGATTACCAGTGTTTCTTCTGGTATTCTGCCTGGCTTTTGCCTCGCAGTCTAGTAATGCGGCCCCCCATTCGCTGAAGGATACTGTTCGGCTTAACAGCCACGCCAGCGATCCTCTGTGGCTCAATCTTCTGCAATATGACGTTTCGCGCGCTTCGCCCCGTAGCGATGTATTGCCGGGCGATTTCTTTCTTACAGAAAATGGACACCAAGACCCGTTGGCTGAACTCTCGGCCTTCATTGATGCAGCGTACGCCACTATCCCTGATGACCCAAATACCCATGCTATCTGTCGCTTTCCGGCACGCGTCTTGTACCTGCGAAGGGTGCTTGATGCCAACGATTTACCAGAACTGTCTTGTCCCAATTACGATGCTTGGTCAGGGTACGGCCGTATCACCGGCGCCACGCTCATATTTGCGTCTGGGAGCCTGGGGGACCCGGCGACATTCTATGGACATATCCTGCTGAAGTTCACGAGCAACGCTACGTTTAGCGGCAACGCGGCACGCCAGACTGGCCAGGGTAACTTGTTGGATACATCACTCAACTATGGTGCAGTTTTCCCCGAAAACGAGAATGCTGTTGTCTACGTGGTGAAAGGGCTGTTTGGCGGTTATTCATCTACATATACCAGCGTCGAATACTATGAACAGCGTGGCGACTATGTACAAAGTCAGGATCGCGACCTCTGGGAGTATGAGCTGAACCTGACACCCGATCAGCTAGAGCTGCTGGTTGCAAGTAGTTGGGAGCTCTACCAGCAGGAGAATACCTACTATTTTCTTTCGAAAAACTGTGCGTATCGCTTTGCTGAGCTAGTCGCTTTGGCCACCGGCCAAGATATCGATTTTCAAGGTAAGCCATGGTCACTTCCACTCGACGTTTTTGTCGATCTGTCCACCATGCGGGGTTCTAATGGGCAGCCGCTGATTGCTAACATCGAGAGAATCCACGCCCCGACCACGCGCTTCTTAAGCGCATTTGAAGCTTTGAACGATGAGCAACAAGCTGCACTGGAATTGTCCGTTCGCTCTGCGTTGAATGCCAATCAACCCTATACACCTGCACCCTATTTTGGTCGCTCTGACATTTCCGACAAAGATCGCGCGGAGGTCGTCGAGGCAGCTCTTTTGTACATTGCAATGATACGGGCGCAGGATGAAGACGGTGATGCGGCTGAAGACATTGCCAACCTTGACACAGCGTTCCTTGTTCAACGGATAAAACTGCCTGCTGGAGATACTGGCATCGGTTTGAACGATGATGCACGCCCACCACATGAAGGGCACCGCACCTCAACAGCACAGATGACATATGTTGACAACAATCGTCTTGGCGGCGGAATTGAGTTGCGGCTACGGCCGGTCCTGACTGATTTCCTCTCCCTCTCAGCTGGTGAGGCGCCCTTCTCGGAACTTTCTATGGGCGATCTTAGCTTCATCGTGCGAGACGGAAAGGCGAGTCTTCAAACATTTGATGCATTGCGGATCACTTCTATTTCAACGCGTAGGACGGGGCTACCCTACGAATACAAGCCATCTTGGCGGCTGCGGTTCGGGGCCGAGAGCGGGAGTTTGGCCAGGGATGGAGACGTGGTTGCGCTAGCTGAGTTCGGTTATGGACATGCTTTCTCTCCAACAGCAAATACCGCTCTATATGGAATGGTTGAAGGTCGGCTGGATACTGGAAGCGACGTCCTCCAAGCTGGATTTAGAGTTGGCGCAATAGCGCGCCTAGATGACAGTGTGCAGATGATGTTATCGGCACGTAGCCTCGCTCCATTCCAAAACTATGAGAAACCAACGCTCCAATCTGATCTCGTCCTTCGGATCGGTAGTCAGCGCGACAGGGATCTTCGATTGATTTCCAGGTATGAAAATGACCACATCTCGGGTCAAACCACGGAAATGGGTCTGACGTACTCATGGCATTTTTAACCCGCCAACACTGTGCCTACGAGGAAAACGAAAAATTCACTTAGCAAGCACGCGTGTCCCATAGTCGCGCAAATTCCCTTTTGGATCGACGTATCGGTAGAGTGTGACAGGCCGGACACCCAGCTCTTTGCATAATTCGGAAACAGACGTGTCGCGGTTGGCCATTGCGGCCTGCGCCATGCGGACCTGTGCTTTGGTCAGTGCAAATTTCCGCCCGCCTTTGCGACCCCTGGCCCGGGCCGCCTTCAGTCCGGCCACGGTGCGTTCCCGGATCAATTCGCTTTCAAACTCGGCCAGGGCGGCGAAGATGCCAAATGAGAGACGGCCCGCCGCCGTTGTGGTGTCGATCTGCGCGCCTTGCCCGGTCAGCACCTTGAGACCAACTCCCCTCTCAGACAGTAGGCTAACAGTTTTGACAAGATGATGGAGGCTGCGCCCCATGCGGTCGAGTTTCCAGACAACCAGCACATCGCCTTTCCGCAACGCCTTCAGACAGGTTTCGAGGCCGAGCCGGTCATCTTTTTTGCCGGATGCCAGATCAGAATAGATCTGATCCTCGGTAACGCCCGCGGCGATCAGCGCATCCCGTTGTAAATCAAGGGACTGGCTTCCATCCGCTTTCGATACCCGCGCATACCCGATCAGCATATTTCACAAACGGTCGTTTGAGGAATGGTTTGAACTCCCATCGCGATAGCCACATAAGACGTTACATAATCAGTTTCTTATTCAACGGTACCCAATCATTCCTTTGAAAGCAAAAGAAACATGGCGCATCGCACTATTCTGACAGAGCGGCAGCGCTCTGATCTTTTTGACCTACCGACTGACGAAGCCAGAATCCTTCAACACTACATCCTGTCTGATGAAGATCTGGAAATCATCCGGACTCGCCGCCGCGCGCGCAACCAATTTGGCTTTGCGCTGCAGCTATGTGCGCTGCGTTATCCCGGGCGTTTGTTGGCACCCGGAGAAATAATCCCCGAGCAACTCACAATGTTTCTGGCCGCTCAGCTTGGTCTTAATCCCGATGATCTGGCCGACTATGCGCATCGCGCCGAAACGCGACGCACACATCTTATCGAGCTTCGATCTGTATTTGGCTATAAGATGTTTTCCGGCCGTGGCGCGCGTGATCTGAGGGCGTGGCTTGAACAAGCGGCCGAGACTGGCGGTTCGAACAAGGAATTGGCACAGGGGTTTGTTGAACAATGCCGACGCACCCAGACCATCCTGCCCGGTGTGTCGGTCATCGAGCGATTGTGTGCAGATGCCCTAGTCGCGGCCGAGCGCCGAATAGAAGCCCGTATCACAGATCGGCTCACCGATGTAGAGAAAGACCAGCTGGATGGTCTGCTGACAGAACTGGTCGGTGGTACCGTCAGCCGTTATGTCTGGCTCAGGCAGTTCGAGGTCGGCAGTAACTCGGCGGGTGCGGCACGCCTCATTGATCGCCTGGAGTTCCTGCAGGGTCTGGGGCTTTGTCCAGAATTGCTGGGGAACATCCCACCTCATCGTGTCACACGATTACGCCGACAAGGTGAACGATATTTTGCAGATGGATTGCGGGATATCAGCAGTGATCGTCGGCTTGCAATCCTCACCGTCTGTGTCGTGGAATGGCATGCGGCCATTTCAGATGCGCTCGTGGAAACCCATGACCGGATTGTTGGAAAGACCTGGCGGGAGGCAAAGAAGATATGCGACGCGCGTATTGCTGATGCGAAGGTTACACTACACGACACGCTGAAATCGTTCAAGAACTTGGGAGCCGCCCTGCTGGAAGCCAAAGAGGATCAGGCCTCACTTGATGTGGCGACCGAAACGGCCTGTGGCTGGTCGCATCTGGTAGGCTTGGTCGCGACGGCCGCAGAATTGACTGATACTATGTCAGCCGACCCGCTCGCTCATATGGTGCAGGGCTATCATCGCTTTCGGCGCTATGCCCCACGAATGCTGCGCGCACTCGACATCCATGCGGCGGCTGTAGCCGAACCGCTCATGGCTGCCGCTGCGGTCATTGCACGGGACCAGAAAGATGCCCATCGGTACAATAACTTTCTGCGACGTGGCTCAAAATGGCATCGTCACTTCAATGCGAAGGACGAAGACGACCACCGGTTGTGGGAGATCGCAGTGTTTTTCCACCTGCGCGACGCCTTTCGGTCCGGCGACATCTGGCTGGCGCATTCTCGGCGTTATGCGGATCTGAAAAAAGCATTGGTACCAATTAAAGCGGCGAAAGCCACACCCAGACTGACTGTGCCTTTCAATCCGGAATCCTGGCTTGCTGATCGCAAAGCTCGCTTGGCCGATGGACTTGAACGCCTCGCCAAAGCCGCCAGAACTGGCGCAATCCCCGGTGGATCAATTGAAAATGGCGTTCTGAAAATCGACCGTTTGAGTCCCGCGGTGCCAGAAGAGGCCGACGCGCTGGTGCTGGATCTTTATGGCCGTCTCCCAGCCGTTCGCATTACGGATCTCCTGCAGGAAGTCGATGACGAGATAGGTTTTACCGATGCCTTCCTGCACCTGCGAACCGGTTCACCCTGCAAGGATCGTGTCGGCTTGCTGAACGTCTTGCTGGCTGAAGGGGTGAATCTTGGCCTGAGCAAGATGGCTGAGGCGACAAACACACACGACTTCTTTCAGCTATCGCGCCTCTCGCGTTGGCATATTGAAAGCGATGCCATCAACCGAGCGCTCGCCATGGTGGTTGCTGCACAAGCAAGATTGCCGATGGCAGTGCATTGGGGCGGCGGTGTCACCGCATCAAGCGACGGGCAGTTCTTTCCCGCCGCGCGTCACGGCGAGGCAATGAACCTCATCAACGCAAAATACGGCTCCGAACCTGGCCTGAAAGCCTATACCCATGTCTCGGATCAGTTTGGACCGTTTGCCACTCAGAACATCCCGGCCACCGTAAATGAAGCGCCTTACATACTTGACGGGTTGCTGATGAATGAGACGGGCCGGAAAATCAAAGAACAATATGCCGACACCGGCGGCTTCACAGATCACGTCTTCGCGGTGACAGCATTGCTGTCCTATCGCTTCATTCCACGTATTCGCGACCTGCCGTCCAAGCGCCTACATCTGTTTGACCCGGCAGCTGCGCCAAAGGAACTGCGTGGGCTGATCGGTGGCAAAATCAGAGAAAAGCTCATAGCTGAAAATTGGCCAGACATCTTGCGCGCCGTGGCCACTATGGCCGCGGGTATCATGCCGCCCAGTCAGTTGCTGAAGAAGTTCGCGGCCTACCCCCGTCAACATGAGCTGGCCGTAGCCCTGCGCGAAATTGGTCGCATAGAACGGACGCTGTTCATCATTGACTGGCTGCTCGATGCTGACATGCAGCGGCGCGCTCAGATCGGTCTGAACAAAGGGGAGGCGCATCATGCATTGAAAAACGCGCTGCGCATCGGTCGTCAGGGCGAGATCCGAGATCGTACCACCGAAAGCCAGCACTATCGCATGGCGGGTCTAAATCTCCTCGCTGCGATCATCATTTACTGGAATACAAAGCACCTTGGCCATGCTGTCGCTGCCAGAAATCAAGCTGGCCTCGACTGCTCACCAGCCCTCCTTTCGCACATCTCACCCCTTGGATGGGCGCACATCCTGCTCACAGGCGAATACAGATGGAAGAGCCGCCCATGACCCGCCTTAACGTACTATTCTGCACTCCCCCGGAATCTACCCCTAATTTACAGTGTAACCTTTAAAACGTTTGCGTCTTTGCCATAACCCCGCTGCGCCAAAGGACCCCGCCAAATAGTGCGACCACAAGGCACATGATTAGCCACAGCGCATGCCCCGGAACCCGTAACTCTATTAACGCGCCCTCAAACGTCACGGTGCCACCATCCGGCAGCACGCGTGGACCGTGTGATTGAAGGCTGCCGTCCACAAAGGTCAACACATCAAAGCGCATGTCTGCGCGATGAGTCTGGGGAAAGCTGATATGCAGATCTTCCATACCGGCGACCGGATACAAGCTAAGGCCAACATAGGCCTGTACCTGCGCCAATGGCGCGGGCCCTGC
>JBCAZI010000096.1:0-9439 GCA_038533095.1 Pseudomonadota bacterium | reverse complement strand
ATTAAGAGGTGGATTTTGCCCATCGCCGCAGCACGACTAGCTTCCTATGGGGATTTTGAAACCGAAGCTTTGCTGCGGATCATAAGAAAGAACCTAAGGCAGACCCGCTAGGCGGGCGATGGATGCCAAAAACGGTCGTTTTTGTCACATTGGCCGATGGTGCCAGAACCGTTGAAAAATCTTGTGTCACAAACCCTTGGCAAAACTGCCTTTGATTTTGTCACGTTTTTGGCCGGTGTTCAGGGAGCGGACATTGGTGCACATTGCAGCATCGGTGAGTCTGGGCTCAAAGTGTGAAGCTGCTGCGGCGAGAACGAGTGACCGGAGTTGGTACCTTACTAAGATTAAAATATTAACATAAGATAGATTATGCGTTATGTCAGCATAACTGACCTATAGGTAGGAATTTCAGCCCTTCTCACTCAGGTTGCGGCCCATTCCTGCCGTTGGCCGACCGTTCAAAATGCTGCGGGCGCCGCCCGCTTACCAGCCATTCGCCGCGCGCGCGAAATCTGGGGGTGAGTGAACTCACAGACTGCGGACGAAGCCGCCGTTACAGAATTTGTATTAAATGTCAGCTTTGAAGCCGTTGGTTCTTGGCAGATTGCATCCATCAAACTCTGTCGTCACTGCTTTCTGAAAACACTTCGAAAGAGTACGCCCGAATTACGTTTGAATGATCGGCGGAACAAAGGCCTCAATGGACGGGTCGGCATCGTATCGCTCTAGTGCGACCAGGCATGAATGCGCGACGGGACCCTGGGCCAATTCGGATGTGCCCGCATCGCGGGTGACGAGATTGGGGTTTCCATGTCGGCACAGCAATGTCCCATCGCTCTGCTCGACGGCATCAAGCCAGGCCCCCGTACTCATCTGCACGACGCCAGGCAACAGACCCGTGTCAAGAACTGCAGTTGCAAGACATGCGCCACGGGCGTTGTAAACCCGCACGCAGTCATCGTTCGACAATCCTAGTCGACTTGCATCGGTGGGATGAATGCCGAGCGATGCGCGACCATTCAGCTTTGCCATTCGGCTGATACGACCGTGATCCAGTTGCGAATGAAGTTTATCTGCCGGTTGGCCCGAAATCAGATGAAAGGGCAAGACATCCGTTGCTGTGCCAAGCCATTCCTGTGGCTCATACCAGGCAGGATGGGGCAAAACCCGGTCCGTCGAAAAAGACGCAATCGTGTTGGATGTGATTTCGATTTTGCCGCTCGGCGTCTTCAAAGGCGCTTGATCCGGCGCGTCGCGGAAGGCCGTAAAGGCGTCCCAGGGCGCATCGGGCAATTCCGTCTCGAACACGCCTGTTTCCATAAATGTCGCGTAGGGTGGCAACTTTATTCCTGCGTCTAAGGCCAGTTCACGGCTTTGCTGATAGAGATGCTCTATCCACTCGCCGGAGCTGCGACCTTCGGAAAACTGTGTTTCTACACCCAACTTTCGGCTGATGCCACGCAGGATATCATGATCATTCCGAGCCTCTCCAACAGGGGGTATGGCGGCTTTCATTGCAACAATAAAACGGTCGCGCGGGGTGATCATGAGGTCGTCACGTTCAAGCGGAGTTGTGCAGGGTAGCACGATGTCGGCCCGTTTGGCCTGAGCATTCCAGCACCAATCATGCACGATCACTGTTTCCGGTTTCTGCCAGGCCGCGCAGAGCTTTGTAAGATCCTGGTGATGGTGAAAAGGGTTGCCACCTGCCCAGAAAACAAGACGGATATCGGGATAGTTATGGGTCTCGCCATTGAAGCGGAACTCTGCCCCGGGGTTTAGTAGCATGTCGCTGATCCGGGCCACTGGAATGAAGCTCTTCACCGGATTCTTGAACTGAGGAAGGGCCGCGTAATGCGCATTCCGGCGCTCGTTTCCAACCGAATTTGACGCGCCATAGCCATAGGCAACGCCGCCTCCGGGCAGGCCGATCTGCCCGAGTATCGCCGCCAGAGTGGTCGCCATCCAAAAGGGTTGCTCGCCGTGCTCTTGACGCGTCAGCGACCAACTGACCGTGATCATGGTCCTATTCTCGGCCATGCGCTTGGCCAGCGCTACAATGTCTTTTTCGGAAATTTGGGCGATCTCGGCAGCCCAATGCGGCGTCTTGGCAACCCCGTCGGTTTCACCCATCAGATACGCTGCGAACTGTTCGAACCCATTCGAATACGCATCCAGGAAACTCTGATCCTGCAAGCCGTTGCGCAAGATTTCATGAGCCAACCCCAGCATGATAGCGACGTCGCTGCCCGGACGCGCGGCCAACCATTGGGCGCCCAGATCATCCTCAACGTCATTGCGCACGGGCGAGATATTGACGATCTGCACTCCCGCATTGCGCGCCTGTCTGAGAGCTTCTCCGGTGCGGTGATATCCGGTACCCCCGGCGCTAATCTGGCTGTTGCGCACCGCCATGCCGCCGAATGCTACGATTAGGCCGGTATGCTCAATAACCGATTGCCAAGGAGGCGGCGCGTGGATGAATGAGGCTGCATCGCCCACGATATGCGATAGGATCACCTCACCGGCGGCAAGCGAGTAGGAGTTCACCGAGCGGGTGTAGCCGCCGATGCAGTTCAAAAACCGATGCAGCTGACTTTGGGCATGATGGAACCGCCCGGCAGAGGCCCAGCCATAGGACCCGCCAAAGATCGCCGAATTGCCATGGGTTTTGCGGATACGTTCCAGCTCATCCGCAACAAGCTGTTCGGCCTCATTCCAGGACACTCGGACAAAACTATCCTTGCCACTACGATTTGGCGGATCGCCACGTTTGCCCTCCAGCCAGGTCTTGCGCACCATCGGCGCCTTGATGCGCAAGGGGCCGTCGATCACATCCAGATAACCCTGCATTATGGGAGAGGGTGCAGGGTCACGCTCGAAGGGATGGAACGCCTTGACCTGACCGTCGACAACTTCGGTGCGGTACACACCCCAATGCGCGGCGGTCAGAGGGAATTCTTTGCGACCGACCATCCGTTAAGCCGCATTGAAATTGTCGATCATGCCGTCCCAGACCGGCACCAGATCCAGCAGACCATCCCAGAAGGATTGATCGCGTCGGCGGTCGAAATCCGCCAACGTGATGCCTTGCTGTTCGACCCAGGTGTAATAGCCCAGGTTGAAGATGCGCTCGCGATCAGGGCGGGTCATCTCGATCATGTTGTCGGTGCCCGCCCCCAGAACCGCATGGCCGAAGGCTTCGGCGGCTTTGACCTGATCAAACCCATTAGCAAAGTACTTTTGTTCGGTGGTCTGCAACTCGGTTTGGTACATGTTGGCACCGTCGGTGGCGACGGTCATCACAACGTCATCGAGGCCCAGATCCATGTATTTGGCGTATTTGATCGCGCCGATGATATTGGCCAGCGCAGACAGGCCAAAATGCCCAAGCTCGGCAATCGCTTCCTGCCCCAGGCCGCGGTAGTTTGACAGATACTCGCGCCCAGCGGTGGTGTTGGCGATCATGTTCATACCATCGCTAGCGCTGTCAGAGACGCCAATCACGAAATCCGCGTTCATCACGTTGTGGATAAGAGGCACATGTTTGTCGCCAATCCCCTGAATGTTGTGCTCGCCATAGCCGTTCAACAGAAGCGTGGGACATTCCAGTGCCTCAATCGCGCCGATCTGCATGCCCAGAGCCTGTTTCAGGTGATCGCCAGCCGCAATCGTCCCGGCCGATCCCGTTGCCGAGACATAGGCGCGCGGGGTCAGGTTGCCATCCGCATTCAGATGGTTGAAAATTCGCTCCATTGCCGGGCCGGTGACCGCACGATGAATAATGTAGTTTCCGTATTCGGCGAACTGGTTGAGGATTAGGTTTTCAGGGTTCTGATCCAGCTCGTGGCAGGCGTCATAGATTTCCTTGACGTTGCTTTCGGTACCCGGTGTCCGGTAGATATCATTCGGGTCGGTCAACCAAGTGTTCAACCAGTCAAACCGCTCCTGGCTCATCCCTTCGGGTAAAACCGCCACAGAGCGGCAACCCAAAAGGTTAGCGATTGCTACCCCGCCGCGACAGTAATTGCCGGTCGAAGGCCAGACCGCGCGGTGTTTGGTGGCATCAAACACACCCGACATCAGACGCGGGATCAGACAGCCGTAGGCCGCCAGGACCTTGTGACAGTCGATCATCGGAAAGCGATTGCCGAGAGCGACGACAATCTTCGCCTTCACACCTGTAACCTTCTCATCCAGGACGATGTGAACAGGCACATCAGCCAGACCTATGCGATCTTGCGCATTGTGCCAGTGCACCCGAAACAGGTTGCGCGGATCAGCGGCATTGGGATCAGCATCGGAAATCCGCCCCATCTTACCAGCAATATGCGCCGCAGGACCTGCCAGTTCGGAAATCTTCGGCAAAACGACATCACGCTGGCGCAGGTGTTCCACATTGCGCTGATATGCATCGCGATTGACAACAGTATCCTCTAGTCCTGGCGTCATGGCACCGGCCTTTCTTTTGGTTTCGGGGGCCCGGCCATCGGCCGGAGCCCGATTTGGGTGTTTTCAATTGGCGTCCAGCACGGCGTGCAGGAATTGTTTGGTTCTTTCGTTTTGTGGGTCACCAAACAGCTGATCCGGCGTGCCCTGTTCGGCTATTTTGCCTTCGTAGAAAAAACAGACCCGGTCCGAGATTTCGCGGGCAAAACCCATCTGGTGGGTCACCATAATCATCGTCAGGTTGTGTTCACTGTTCAGCGACCGGATCACATTCAGCACTTCGCCGATCACCTCAGGGTCAAGGGCCGATGTCACCTCATCCAGCAGCATCACCTGGGGCCGCATGGCCAACGCGCGCGCAATGGCCACGCGCTGTTGCTGCCCGCCTGACAGACGTGTCGGGTGCTGATCTTTCTTGGCGCTCATCCCCACCATGTCCAGCAGGTTGAGCGCGCGTTCTTCGGCCTCATCCCGACTTAGGCCCAGCACCTGCATGGGGGCCTCAATACAGTTCTGCAAGGCAGACATATGCGGGAACAGATTGAATTGCTGAAACACCATTCCGATTTTCGAGCGCCTCTCGTGCAGGTATTTTTCGTTCGCCACCGCCAGACCATTGCCTTTTGGCATATGTGTCAGCGGTTCGCCGTCCACATAGATGACGCCGTCATTGATCCCTTCCAACGTCATCAATACCCGCAGCACAGTTGTCTTGCCCGATCCTGAGGGGCCGATTATCGACACCATTTCATTTTGCGCGATATCGAGGTTCAGCTGATCCAGAACCGTCAGCGACCCATAGCTTTTGGTCACATCGGCAAACCGCACCAGCGGGCCGTCATCCTCAAGCTTTTGGGGGTGAAGTGTATCAAGTGTCATATCTGCCTCAGTTTCTTCGTTTGCCCTGCGCACGGTCGACTGCGGCTTCAAGCCGTCTCAGACCCATGGCTGTGGGTAGGGAAATGATCAGGAAAATGAAGCCAACCATCGTGTATGGCTCCAGGTATCGATAGGTTTCCGCACCCAGCGCATTGGCAGTATGCATCAGCTCGGCCACGCCGATAGTGGCCAGTAGTGGTGTATCCTTGAAAATGCCTACCAGGTAGTTGCCCATGCCCGGCAGGGCGATGGGAAAGGCCTGAGGCAGCACGATCCGCCGATAAGTGTAGAGGGTCGTAAAGTTCAGCGCACGGCACGCCTCCCACTGGGATTTCGGAACACCTTCTAACGCGCCCCGGTACACCTCGGACAGATAGGTGCCGAAATGCAGTCCAATGGTCAGCATCCCTGCTGTCCAGGCCGACAGCTTGATACCGAACTGAGGAGCCACGAAGAAGACAAAGAACAGTTGTACCAGCAACGGGGTCGAGCGTACGAATTCGACGATTTCACGAACAACAATGTTGACGATCTGATAGGGTGTACGCTGCCCCAGCATCAGAACCAGCCCAACCACCACCGCGATCAGATATCCCACACCGGCGGCCAGCAGCGTGTTGCCGGTGGCCCACAGCATGCGGGGCAGAATTTCCCAGGTGAATTCCCAGCGCCATTCCATCCCGGCCTCCTTACGCTTTGCCAACCATGCGCGCGGCCAGAACCTCAAGCCACCGCAGAAAGGGGATCAGCGCAAACCGCGCCATGACATAGTAAACGATCAGCGCCGTGCCAAAGACCTGCGCCGACAGCCAGGTCGTCGCGTTGATCTGCTTGGCCACAAACATCAGATCCACCACCGTGATCAGCGCCACCAGCGCTGTCGCCTTCAGCAATTCAACCGTCAGGTTGGCGGCGGGTGGCAGGATCAGCGGAAACGTCTGCGGTATGATGATCCGGCGCATCCGTTTGGCGGGCGACATGTTCAGCGCCAGCGCCGCCTCATATTGTCCGCGCGGGACAGACTGGATGCCGCCGCGCACGATTTCAGCGCCATAAGCTCCGAAGTTCAGCCCCAGCGCCAGAACACCCGAAACGAACGGCGTCAGCGTCAGTCCCATCAGGGGAAGCACATAGTAAATCCAGTACAGCTGAACCAGCAAAGACGTGCCGCGAAAGAACTCGATATAGACTGTCGCGGTGCCCTGAATGGCAAAGTTCGATGACAGGCGCATCAGGCCAAACAGCAAAGAGATGAATACCGCCAGGAGGGTCGCGCAGATCATAACCATCACGGTCATTCCGGCACCACTGGCGAGTCTGGGCAGAAATTCAGACAGAAACTCGATGTAGCTCAAGAGCTTGCTCCAGCTAGTGGCACCGGGCGGGGAGAGAATCCACCCGGTGCCTGCCTCGTGACCTCAGCGGTTTGCGCAAGCGTACTCAGTCGAGGCGTCGTCGCCCGGCAGCTGGAATTCGGTGTACCCATAAGGGGCCACGGCCTCCATCCACTTTTCTCCGCCGATCACTTTGGCCATCGCCTCGTTAAAGGCCGCAAGGAAATCAGTGTCCGAGTGGCGCATCCCAATGCCCACCCAGTTCTGGGTCCATTCGGGCATATCTGCAGGGTCTGTGACTTCGAACTTGCCGTCTGATTTGTCGACATGCTCTTTCGCGCCAAAGAAGGTCTGTACCGCAGCGTCAGCCCGGCCTGCCTTCATCGCGGCAAGAATTTCAACCTCACCGGCAACCAGCATCATCTGACCATCCGGCACGCCTTCTTTCTTGGCGGCTTCAACTGTGTTGAACCCGGCGCCGGTGACCAGCGTCGCACCGGTTTTGATCACGTCCTGGTAGTTGTGAATACCCTGTGGGTTGCCTGCGGGCACCAGCATTGCATCGCCAAACAGCCCGATCGGGTCAGAGAAGTTGATATTCTCGCAGCGGCTTTTCAGAATATACATCCCGCCGGTGATGATGTCGTAGCGGTTGGCCTGTAGACCGGGGATTAGACCAGCCCATTCATTGACCGACGTTGTGTAATTGGTGATGCCCATCTCTTCGAGCACAACCAGCGTCAGCGCGTTCACGAAGCCCAGTGGTTCACCGTTGTCACCAGGGTAGGCCCAGGGAATCGCGGTGGCAAAGCCCAACCGGATCGGCTCTCCTGCATTAATGCGGTCTGTCAGTTCATCGGCTGAGGCCGTCGTTGCAAAAGACATCAGCGTGATCGCTCCGATCGCTGATATAATCTTGGATTTAAAAGGAAATTTCATTTCAGGTCCTCTCTGTTGTTGCACCAATTTATCGTCCGGTACTGTCTTTCGCGCTGAACGCGATATTTTCTTACTCTACGGCAAGACTTGCCTTTATATTTCTCAGTTTTTGCTACACTATGATGTATACAACTCAAAAAAGCAAAAGTACTAATGCCAAAAGTTCACCAAGATCTAACGTCGGTAGATCGCGCTATCCTGCGAATCGTCCAAAGAGATGCCAGTTGCCGACTGGAAAAGATCGCCGAAGATGCCGGGGCGTCCGTCGCGACCATTCAGCGTCGGTTGCGCCAACTCCGCGAAAATGGCGTGATTGATGGTGAAACGGTTTTGGTCAATCCGCAAAGTGTTGGTCAGGGAATGACGTTTCTCATTCTGGTCGAGCTTGAAAGAGAGCGCATTGACATCCTCGATGCGTTTCGCCGCAAGATGGCGTCTGAGCCGCAGATCCAGCAATGCTACTATATCACCGGCGAGGCAGATTTCGCGCTAATCGCTTTGGCCAAGGACATGGATGAATATCAGGCGCTGATCCAGAGGCTGTTTTTCGATGACAAGAATGTAAAGCGGTTTAGGACCTCGGTGGTCATGGACCGCAGCAAGGTATCGCTGAACGTGGCGGTTTGACCACTCTGTCAACACATGCCGCCTATGCCATTTGAAGGCCTCGCCAAACCCTGGGACCATCTCGTGGTGCTTACACGCCCATAACCTCGCCCGTCAGATCGGCCTTCTGACGTCCTCCAGCTTTATGTCGAGACCTTCCAAAATACGCCTTCTAGCCATAAAAACATGGTTTCTTGCGGCCAACCCCAACCCAATTGGATCTTCCAGACGTATCAACCGGTTCAGTTCATCCAGCTCATCCGAAACTGCCACAATCACTTCCTCCCAATCAAGCGCAGGCAGTGAGACCAGCCACATGCGCGAGGTCTGAAAAAAGAGCTTCAGTATCGTATCGCGTAAGGTGCTGTTGGTAATGAGCTCCGCCAATCCAGTATAATAAGCATTGTTCGCCCGGCCAAAACCGACCACATCGCCTGCTTCCACAGATTGAAAGGCGGCCTTGTACTCGGTAAATTGCTCTGCCGCTCCCTCGGGAAACGGAGAGACAAAGAAGTCGCCTGCCGACTGCCAAAGGATCATCCGAACGGTGAAAATCTCGACCAATTCGCGCGGCTCAATCTCTGAAACGATATTGCCTACCCCGTGTTTAACAACCAGCAATCCATCATGTTCTAATGTCGTCAAAACATGCCGAATTGGCGTTCGACTGATGTTGAATTCTTCGGCAAGCTCAGTCTCGCGCAATATACTACCGGGAGGATACTGCACGGAGCAGATCCTGTCTCGAAGCTTCTGATAGATCATCTCCTTGCGCGAATGCGCCGGCATAGAATGCAAGTATGATTTTAAAGAGGCCATATTTGTGTTCTGCGTTTGGTTTTTCTGTTACTCAGGCCGTCTGGGAAAGCCGCGTGGTTAATATCGCAATCATTGCATCATGCGACAAATTCAACGAGATGTATACCTCATGCACTGATCGAACTGCCGTCTCGCAACAGAAGCCTAACCTAGCAGTCACAGAACGGCCCATGAAAAGCGGCCATTCGTGCAAAGCGCAGCAACTGTAGCTTTGGGCTCCAAGCGGACATGCGGCGCTGCGGCGAGTCGGTTTTGCGCCTAGTTGGCGGCTTCGAGGGACTTAATGAACTTTCGCTGCGGCTGCGCCAAGGGCGGCTTTAGGGGAGCGCGCTGCCTCGACAGTCAAACTGCATCTTGAGATTATTCATGCCTTGCGGACTAACCCTTCTAACTTTGCAAGAAAGCGGCCTAGC
>JBCAZI010000095.1:0-9461 GCA_038533095.1 Pseudomonadota bacterium | reverse complement strand
GCTGCTGTTGATCCTCGGGACCGGGACCGTCACATGGGTCTACCGCGACCAGATCGCGCGCTTGATCGGCTAGTGTTGCCCGCGCTATGCCTGCGCCATGAAGATCGTCGAAAATACCCCTGACAGATTAGTCCTGAAATCCGTTCCTTGGATCATGGGCATACTGCTGAGCGGGTTCATATTGGCATGCATCGCCTTCGGCCTGTCCGCCCTGATGGATGGCAATACGACGGATGCGTTCTGGGGGCTGTTGGCCCTGCCTTTGTTCCTGTCGCTCTTCCTTTTTGTCTTTGTCAGGCGCGATGATTTGATCCTCGATCGCAGCCAAAACCTACTCGAACTACGACATTCCACCTTTCGCGGACGCACGCGGGTGCAACACAAGCTCGAACACCTCGACCGCGCGATGATCCAAAGCAGCCAGAGTGATGACGGTGGCAAAACCTACCGGATCGCTTTGGTCCTCGACGGTGGCATGGATGCAGGCACGCATCCGGTCACGCCAGTCTATGCAAGTGGCAATGGCGCAAAACGCGGTGCCGATGCGATCAACGACTGGCTTGCACAAAACCCGACGCCATGAGGATCGTCAGAAACACACCAGAGCAACTAATACTGCGCGCCCTGCCACCGATTGAGGGGGTCTGGATCATCCTGCTTTTTATTATTTTGTCTGGGTCCCTGATTCTGGCGTTGATCACCGGCCCCTATGACATCGCGATCCCTGCGCTTGCCCTGATCACGCTGTTTGTTGGATACCACCTAAGCCGACTGATCAACATTGATATCATTTCACTAGATCGCCGCGATGACACGTTGGAGATCAGGCGATACAGCCTGCTCGGGCGGGACCGGGTCAGGCACCCACTGGGTGATTTGGGCCATGCAACCATCGACCTGCGCGACGCCCCATTGCTCAAGCGGCAAAAACTGGCACTGGTGCTGGATAAGGGGATGGACGCTGGCAAACACATCATCACGCGCAACCACTACCTCGGCCAAGGAGCGAGAACGGCAGCAGATACGATCAATGACTGGCTTACCCAAGATGTTGACTCAGACACACGGCCGGCGTAAATGCCACCCAACACCCGGATAGCATCAGCTTTCCGGTCCCCACGATAAAGGGGATCGCCCTCCGTCAGCGCGTCGCGCCCACGGGGGCGCGCTGCTTTGGGCCTATGCCCACGGGGGCGCTACTGCTTTATGCCATGCGTTCCTATATACGCTGGGCAACGATAACGAGACGAGGGCCTTGGCCGATGTTTGAAAATCTATCCGAACGCTTATCAGGTGTCTTTGACAAGCTAACCAAGCAAGGTGCGCTGACGGATGATGACGTCAAAAACGCATTACGCGAAGTGCGTGTGGCATTGCTTGAGGCCGATGTCTCGCTGCCCGTCGCTCGTGATTTCATCAAGGCGGTGCAGGAAAAGGCCACCGGTCAGGCGGTAACCAAGTCGATCACGCCGGGCCAACAAGTCGTCAAGATCGTCCATGATGAGCTGCAACATGTTCTGACCGGCGACGCAGACCCCGGTGCGCTGAAAATCGACAACCCGCCTGCCCCGATCCTGATGGTCGGTTTGCAGGGCTCCGGTAAGACCACAACAACGGCCAAACTCGCCAAGCGCCTGAAAGAAAAAGAAGGCAAGCGCGTTCTGATGGCCTCGCTCGACACCAACCGCCCTGCCGCGATGGAACAGCTGGCGATTTTGGGCGGTCAGATTGGCGTGGACACGCTGCCCATCGTCAAAGGCGAAGACCCCGTTTCCATCGCCAAACGTGCCAAAACCCAAGCAAGCCTTGGTGGCTATGACGTCTATATGCTCGACACCGCGGGCCGGTTGCACATTGATCAGGAGTTGATCGCGCAGGCAGCGGCCGTGCGCGATGTGGCCAACCCACGCGAAACGCTGCTGGTCGTTGACGGTCTGACCGGTCAGGACGCCGTGAACGTCGCACAGGAATTTGACGACAAGATCGGCGTGACCGGCGTTGTCCTGACCCGGATGGATGGTGATGGGCGCGGTGGTGCGGCGCTGTCGATGCGGGCGATCACGGGCAAGCCGATCCGTTTCGTCGGTCTGGGCGAAAAGATGGACGCGATTGAGACGTTCGAGCCCGAGCGCATCGCCGGCCGCATCCTGGGCATGGGCGACATCGTGGCCCTCGTCGAAAAGGCGCAGGAAACGATTGAGGCCGAACAGGCCGAAAAGATGATGAAGCGCTTTCAGAAGGGTCGCTTCAATATGAACGACCTCAAGATGCAGCTTGAGCAGATGATGAAGATGGGCGGCATGGAAGGCATGATGGGGATGATGCCCGGCGCGCAGAAAATGTCGAAACAGATGGCCGCGGCGGGCATGGATGACAGCATCCTCAAACGCCAGATCGCGCTGATCAATTCGATGACCAAGAAAGAGCGGGCTAACCCTGATCTGCTGGCCGCAAGCCGCAAAAAGCGGATCGCAAAGGGCGCAGGGCTTGAGGTTTCTGAACTGAACAAGCTCGTCAAACAGCACCGCCAGATGGCCGATATGATGAAAAAGATGGGCAAAGGCGGGATGCTGAAACAGGCCATGAAAGGCATGTTCGGCAAAGGGGGCGGAATGCCAGAAGGCGGCATGCCTGACATGAACGACCCCAAAGCAATGGCCGAAGCTGCAAAGGCGCTGCAAGGCAAGATGCCCGGTGGGCTGCCCGGTCTGGGTGGCGGCGGAATGCAGCTCCCCCCTGGCCTCTCAGGCTTTGGGAAAAAGAAATAACGCTATCAACTTCATCTTGGCCAAAAAACTCCCGCCGGAGGCTCCGGCACTCACAACGCGCGAAACACCTGATCTGACATGACACCCGCCCCCACACTCACCACCGCACGGCTTGTCCTGCGCGGCCCGCAAAAGCGGGACCTTGCGGCGTTTACCGCTTGGATGACGCAGTCTGCGCGGATGGAGGCCGTGGGCGGCAAGGGAACAGAACGGGACGCCTGGCGCGGGTTCATCGCGGGGATCGGTCATTGGCAGTGGCATGGGTATGGGTTCTTCACAGTGACGGAGCGGAAAAGCGGAGTTGCTGCCGGTCGCGTCGGTGTGATCAACCATATCGAATGGCCACAGCCGGAAATGGCGTGGCATATGTTTGATGGGTTTGAAGGGCGGTCCTATGCTTTTGAGGCCGCCTGCGCTGTGCGCGAATGGGCCGGGCGCACATTAGGGCTAGAGCCGCTGATCTCTCTGATCGCGCCAACGAATACACGCTCACTTGCGCTTGCCACGCGGCTGGGCGCCGTAGAGGAACGCCGCGATGTTGTCGACGGCGAAGATTGCATCGTTTTCCGTCACCTCAATTATGACGACGCCCGCGCTGTCAGACAAGCTGCAGGCGCTATCGCATGACCCGCTATATTTCCGCACAAGGACACACCCGATGACCGACACCGCCACCCGCGCCGCTGAGATCCTGAAAGGGCATCGTGAAAGCATCGACCGGCTTGATGCGATCCTCGTCTACACATTGGGCGAGCGGTTCAAGCATACGCAGGCCGTGGGGCAGCTGAAGGCCGAACATGACCTGCCCCCCTCCGACCCCGCGCGCGAAGCGACCCAGATCGCGCGGCTCACCGACCTTGCAAACCGGGCCGATCTCGACCCGGAATTCGCCAAGAAATTCCTCAATTTCATTATTGAGGAAGTCATCCAACACCACAAACAACACCAATCCTGAGGGCAATCCCCTCACACCCATCTTTAAGGAGAAACTCTGATGGCTATGAAAATCCGTTTGGCCCGTGGCGGCTCAAAGAAACGTCCATTCTACGCAATCGTGGCTGCTGACAGCCGCATGCCGCGCGATGGCCGCTTTATCGAAAAGCTGGGCACATATAACCCCATGCTGCCGAAAGACAGTGAAGAGCGTGTGAAAATGAACATGGAGCGCGTGAAGTACTGGTTGGGCGAAGGCGCACAGCCAACTGACCGTGTCTCCCGCATGTTGGAAGCCGCTGGCGAACTGCCCAAGAAAGACCGCAGCAACCCCAAGAAGGGTACACCCGGCAAGGCTGCTCAGGCGCGGGCTGAAGAAAAGGCTGCCAAGGTTGCTGCCGCTGAAGAAGCGGCCAACGCCCCAGCAGAGGAAGCGCCTGCAGAGGAAGCGCCAGCTGAAGAAGCTGCTGCAGAAGAGTAAACCTCTGATCGTTGCCCCGGTCCCGCACTGGGGCAACACCCTTTCCCTTAGGGACCAGACCCATGTTCCGCTTGTTGCGCACGATCATTTTGGTGATGTTTGCCTTTGTGGCCGGCATGCTTTTTGAACGGCAAGGCAGCCAAGAGATTTGTGAAATCGGCGGCGGGCTATGGATCGAGAATATCTGCGTCGGACCGGAGTTAAATTGATGGGCGAGCGTGTCATCGTCGGGGCAATTGGTGGCGCATTTGGCGTATCTGGCGAAGTGCGCCTGAAGTCCTACTGCGCCGATCCGCAAGCGATTGCGGAATACGCCCCGCTTTCCACCGAAGACGGACGCAGCTTTGCACAAATCGTACTGACTGGTCAGTTGAAGAACGGCTTTACCGCGCGCATCGACGGGATCGTAACCAAAGAAGATGCCGATGCGCTGCGCAACGCGGCGCTCTATGCCGCGCGCGATGTGATGCCATCGCTGCCGGATGATGAATATTACTATGCGGACCTCATCGGCCTGACCGTTGTCGATACCGGCGGTACCACGCTGGGCACGGTGAAGAACGTGATGGACCACGGTGCAGGTGATCTCTTGGAAATCAATGTTCCCGGCGCATCCGACACAGTACTGCTGCCCTTCACCCAAACCGCAGTGCCCACAGTTGACCTGACCGCCAAACGCATCGTGGCAGACCCGCCCGATGGCCTGTTCCCTACCGATGACTGAGAAGACACCCAAATCCGCGGGCCGCATCGCCGTTCGCCCCACGCTGAAACCGCGGGAGTTGATGACTGAGACGCCTGATCTGGCCGGATCATGGACCGCACAGATCATCACCTTGTTCCCGCAGGCCTTTCCCGGCGTGTTGGGCGAAAGCCTGACAGGCAAAGCCCTGCAGGACGGCCTTTGGCAGCTGCAAACCTATGATCTGCGCGACTATGGCATCGGCAAGCACCGCAATGTCGATGACACGCCAGCAGGCGGTGGGGCGGGCATGGTGCTGCGGGCTGATGTGCTGGAGAAAGCGATCGTGGACGCGCGCCGGGGCACCAAGGGCGTCGCCCCATTGGTTTACCTCTCGCCTCGCGGGCGGCCGTATGATCAGGCGATGGCGCGCGAGTGGGCGCGCATGGATGGGGTCACGATGCTCTGCGGACGCTTTGAGGGTGTCGACGAGCGTGTGTTGCATCACTTCGGCATTCAAGAAGTGAGCCTTGGTGATTTTGTCATGACCGGGGGCGAGATTGCGGCGCAAGCAATGATTGACGCCACTGTACGTCTGCTGCCTGGTGTGTTGGGCAATGCTGAAAGTGCGGTCGAAGAGAGTTTCTCGGCCGGGCTATTGGAGCACCCGCAGTTCACCAAACCAGCAAAATGGCAAGGGATGGCAATTCCAGAGGTGCTGTTGTCCGGCAACCACTCCAAGATTGCCGAATGGCGGCGCAAGATGGCGGAGAAGATCACGCAGGACCGGCGCCCTGACCTGTGGGAGAAGTACCAAAAGAAATAGGGGCGCTGCCCCTCGGCCGCGCCTCACCCCGAAGTTTGAACAGACTTGGAAAGATCAGGTCGACACCTCTTGATCCGTCGCTGGGATGCGCTTATACGGCAGCATTCCCGGTCAGCTTGGCTGATTCCGGGTGCTGGTTTATGGAACCATCTGGATATTGAGTGCGCCTTGCGTTGGCGTGTCCTTCACCAGTCAGGCCGGACAACCACAACGAATGAACGATGACGCACCTCTGGCGGGCGGTAGATCCGGACCCGGTAACCACACAGAGCTCTGGGCCACGCGAACAAACATTGCGGATAACCGCAAGCATTATAAGGAGCGTTTCAGATGGACCTGATCGCAGAACTCGAAGCGGAACAAGTGGCCGCGCTGGGAAAAGAAATCCCAGATTTTAAAGCGGGTGACACCATCCGCGTCGGTTACAAAGTGACCGAAGGCACACGCAGCCGTGTGCAAAACTACGAAGGCGTGTGCATCGCCCGTAAGAACGGCAAAGGCATTGCCGGGTCTTTCACAGTGCGCAAGATTTCCTTTGGCGAAGGTGTAGAGCGTGTCTTCCCGCTGCATTCCACCAACATCGACAGCATCACCGTGGTCCGCCGTGGTCGCGTGCGTCGCGCCAAGCTGTACTACCTGCGTTCGCGTCGCGGTAAGTCCGCACGTATCGCAGAGGT
This sequence comes from Pseudomonadota bacterium, assembly GCA_038533095.1. Classification (GTDB taxonomy): domain Bacteria; phylum Pseudomonadota; class Alphaproteobacteria; order Rhodobacterales; family Rhodobacteraceae; genus Yoonia. The sequence continues at coordinate 3,094 of JBCAZI010000095.1, read as the reverse complement.
CACCAACTACAAAGCGCCCAAGGGCGCAGAAGCATAAGGATCGCCGTCATGAAAAAAGATACGCATCCCGACTACCACATCATCGACGTCAAAATGACCGATGGCACCGTGGTGCAGATGAAATCCACATGGGGCAAGGAAGGCGACACATTGGCGCTGGACGTTGATCCATCCGTACACCCTGCCTGGACAGGTGGCGGCACCCGCCTGATGGACGCCGGTGGCCGTGTGTCCAAGTTCAAGAACAAATACGCAGGTCTGGGCTTCTAAGCCTTTACCCTGCTACGACATCAAGCGCCGCTCTGATCATCAGGGCGGCGTTTTCGTTTTGTGTTGAAGGGTGTAAGGTGGGTCTTGATCCACCACCCGGAATAGAAAGATGCATCACCCACTCAGTGGCTTGATCGACCAGATTGTCCAGAACGCCGAGAAACGCGGCGAATTTGATGACTTGCCCGGTGCGGGCAAACCATTGGCGCATCTGGATGATCCGCAGAACGCTGTGTTGAACCGGATGATGCGTGAGGCTGATGCGAAATCGCCCGTTGTTGTTTTGCGACAGCAGATCTTGGATGCTCAGGAACGGTTGACGTCACTAACAGACGCAGCCGCACGCAAAGAGGCGCAACTGCATCTGTCGGAACTTCACACGAAGCTTGCCATCGAAATGGAAGCGTTTCGGAAATACGGTTAACGGCCTGGCCTAAGCCGCAGACTTACCGCGATTACGCCCGCCGCCGCCGCGGCGACGCCCGCCGGGTTTGCCGCCGGCGCGCGGGACACCGTTCCGGTTGCCGCCACCACCACGACGCCCACCGCCCCCATTGGGCCGTTTCTTCTGACCCGGCTGAATCTCCCACGGACGACCAGAGGCGACGGGGATCGTTCCCTTCATCGCCTTCTCGATATCCTGCAACTCAATCATTTCATCCGGCGCGACAAGCGCCACGGCAGAGCCATCAGCCCCGGCACGCGCCGTCCGCCCGATCCGGTGGACGTAGTTTTCGGCCACATTCGGCAGGTCGTAGTTGTAAACATAGCGCACATCCGGGATATCCAGACCACGCGCCGCAACATCTGTCGCCACCAGCACCCGCACCTTGCCGGCCTTGAAGGCGTCCAGCGCCCGTTGACGCTGCCCTTGGGATTTATTGCCGTGGATTGAGGCGACGGCGAACCCCTTTTTGTCGAGGATGCGCGACAGCTTTTCGCAGCCATGTTTGGTGCGCCCAAAGACGATGGCCAACTCATCACGGTGCTTATCCAGTAGCTCGACCAACAGATCGGTCTTGGCCGCCTGTGCCACGAAATGGATGGACTGGTTGATTTTCTTCACGGCCTGCCCCGGCGGGTTCACCTGTACGCGCACCGCATCCGTCAGGTAAGTATTCGCCAATTCACCCATCAGTTTCGGCATGGTGGCCGAGAACATCATGGTCTGGCGATCCTTGGCCAGCAAAGGCGCGATCCGGCGCAGCGCGTGGATAAAGCCCATGTCGAGCATTTGGTCAGCTTCATCCAGCACCAGATAGATTGTTTCGTCCAAACGGACTGCGCGGCGGTCCAACAGGTCGATCAAACGCCCGGGGGTCGCGACCAGCAGGTCAACACCACCAGCCAGACGCTTGGTCTGCGCCACAATCCCGGCCCCACCGACTACGAGTGCAACTTTCAGATGGCTGCCTTTGGTGTAGGCCGTCAGGTTGTCTGCGATCTGTTTGGCTAACTCGCGCGTCGGCGCGAGGATCAGACCACGGGCAGTCTTTGCATTTGGCTTCACACCTGCTTTCAGCAATGCATGGATCATCGGCAGGCCAAAGGCGGCGGTCTTGCCGCTGCCGGTTTGGGCCAGCCCCATCACGTCGCGGCCGTTCATCGCATGCGGGATGGCCTGCGTTTGGATTGGGGTGGGATCAGTGATCCCCTGTTCTTTGAGTACGTTAATCAATCGGGGCGCGAGGCCCAGCATGTCAAAATCCATGAATGGATATCCTATCTTTCGCGGGCATTCGGCCCGCACATATCGTTTGGTCCGCGGCGAATGCCGTGAACCCCTAGCAAGGTTGCGCCAATATGCTGACAGCCAAGACCGCATTGTCCGGGCGCCGATTTGGCGCGGGACCCCCTGCGTGATGTGGGAACCTGAGATATAAACGACGCTTTGCGGATAGACCGTTCCGGCCTCGCTCTGCTCACGCGGCAGCCTGCGTCGGTTGCGCGTGACATGAGGGTTAGGGCCGCCTCTGTCAAGGGTGGCTGAAAATGTCATCCCGCATGTTGCATGTGCTTCCCCTCTTACCAGCCACATCATATAGAGGTGCAAGGCGTGAAAAGACGGGGAATCGGACAGTGGCGGATATCATTGTGGTCGGTAACGAAAAGGGCGGCGCAGGCAAATCGACCGTGTCGATGCATGTCGCAACAGCCCTTGCGCGCATGGGGCACAAGGTGGGCACGCTCGACCTTGATCTGCGTCAGAAAACGCTGGGGCGCTATATTCTGAACCGGCAGACCTTCTTGCGCAAAAAGGGGTTGGACCTCCCTACGCCAAGCTATCACGAACTGCCCGATATCGATCAAACAATCATCCAGCCGGGCGAAAACGCTTTTGACCATCGACTGTCGATGGCGGTTGCCGAAATGGAAGCGGACGCCGATTTCATCCTGATCGACTGCCCCGGATCGCATACCCGCCTTAGCCAAGTCGCCCATTCGCTGGCAGATACACTGATCACACCGCTGAACGACAGTTTCATCGATTTTGATCTTTTGGCCCATGTCGATAGCGATGGCGAAGATATCACCGGACCATCGGTCTATTCCGAAATGGTCTGGAATGCGCGGCAGTTGCGCAGCCAGGCGGGGCTGAAACCTATCGATTGGATCGTCGTGCGCAATCGGTTGGGCGCGCAGGCGATGCTGAACAAGCTGAAGATGGAACGCGCGATTGCCAAACTGGCATCGCGGATCGGGTTTCGCACAGCACCGGGGTTCAACGAACGGGTGATTTTTCGCGAGCTTTTCCCCCGCGGTCTGACCCTGCTGGACCTGCGGGACATCGGCGTGAAGGGCATGAATATTTCGAACGTTGCAG
>JBCAZI010000094.1:0-9696 GCA_038533095.1 Pseudomonadota bacterium | reverse complement strand
AATCGGAGATGCACCCCGTGTCACATGCAGATGATCATCAGGGCACACGCCGCGACTTTCTTTACTACGCAACCGCTGGTGCGGGTGTGGTTGTAACAGGTGCTGCGGTTTGGCCACTGGTAAACCAGATGAACCCGTCAGCCGATGTGTTGGCGCTTGCCTCGATCCGCGTTGACGTCAGCGCGATTGATCCCGGCACCCAGATTACAGTGCTATGGCAGGGTAAACCGGTCTTTATCCGGGCCCGGACCGAAGAAGAAATCGCCGAAGCGCGTGCTGTTGATGTCAGCGACCTGCCCGACGCAGATGCCAACAACGACAATCTGGGTGCAGCACCGGCAACAGATGAAAATCGCGCACTGACCGAAGATGGCGTTTGGCTGGTTCAGATGGGTGTTTGTACCCACCTTGGTTGCGTACCCTTGGGTGATGCCGGCGACTTCCACGGATGGTTTTGCCCATGCCACGGGTCGCACTACGATACATCTGGTCGGATCCGCAAAGGCCCAGCGCCGCGCAACCTGCCTGTACCTGTCGCGTCCTTTGTGGACGAAACAACAATTCAACTCGGTTAAGGAGAGAAAGCCATGGGCGGAATTCCCCACGACCATTACGAGCCAAACAGCAAAGGCGAAAAGTGGCTGCACTCGCGCCTTCCCATCGTTGGCTTGATGTATGACACATTGATGATCCCCACACCCAAGAACCTAAACTGGATGTGGATTTGGGGTATCGTTCTTGTCTTCACACTCGTGCTGCAAATCATCACAGGTATCGTTCTGGTGATGCACTATGTGCCGCACGTTGATATGGCGTTTAATTCGGTTGAGCATATCATGCGCAACGTAAACGGCGGCCATATGATCCGCTATTTCCACATGAACGGCGCATCGCTGTTCTTTGTAGCGGTCTACGCCCACATCTTCCGCTCGCTGTACTATGGTTCCTACAAATCACCACGCGAGGTGACTTGGATCGTTGGCATGTTGATGTATGTGCTGATGATGGGCACCGCCTTCATGGGTTACGTGCTGCCATGGGGGCAGATGTCGTTCCACGGTACGGCTGTTATCACAGGTTTGTTCGGCGCGATCCCATTCATCGGTGAATCTGTGCAGATCTGGCTGTTGGGTACGCCTAACGGGTCTATCGCACAGCCTGCGCTGAACCGCTTCTTCTCGCTGCACTATTTGCTGCCCTTCATTCTGCTGGGTCTGACAATCGTACACGTTTGGGCGTTCCACACCACAGGCAACAACAACCCAACCGGTGTTGAAGTGCGGCGCACATCGAAAGAGGATGCGGCCAAAGATACGCTGCCATTCTGGCCTTACTTTGTGATCAAAGATCTATTCGCGCTGGCCGTTATTTTGGCGGTATTCGTGGCGGTCGTTGGCTTTATGCCAAACTACCTTGGTCACCCGGATAACTACATTCCAGCGAACCCGCTGGTGACACCGTCGCACATCGTGCCCGAATGGTACTTCCTGCCTTTCTACGCGATCCTCCGGGCATTTGACCAAGATGTCTGGTTGGTGATTGCCGTGAACTGGATCACCTTTGGGATCATCGACGCCAAGTTCTTTGGCGTTGTGGCGATGTTTGGTGCGATTGTGGTGATGGCGCTAGCACCTTGGCTGGATACATCCACCGTGCGCTCTGGCCGTTATCGTCCGATGTTCAAATGGTGGTTCTGGCTGTTCGCGGTAAACTTCATGCTACTGATGTGGGTTGGCGCCCGCCCAGCAGAAGGGATTTACCCCTACATTGCATTGATCGGCTCCACCTACTGGTTTGCTTACTTCCTCGTCATCCTGCCGCTGCTTGGCGTGATCGAGAAGCCAAACACACCACCGGCAACCATCGAAGAAGACTTCAACGCGCACTACGCGCCAAAAGCTGACGGCGCTAAGCCTGTCGCCAGCCCGGCCGAGTGAGAGAGGACGAATGAATATGTTCCGTAAATTCACACTCACCGCTGCTGCAGCGCTTGCCCTGACCGCTGGGCAGGCAATCGCAGCCGAAGTCGAGACAGAGATCACCGACTATGATTTCTCTTTCGAGGGGCCATTTGGCAGCTATGACCAAATGCAGCTTCAGCGTGGCCTTCAGGTTTACACTGAGATTTGCGCTGGCTGCCACGGGCTGGAAATCGTCAACTTCCGCAACCTGTCTGACGACGGCGGCCCCGGCCTGCCTGAAGATCAGATGCGGGCCTATGCCGAATTCTATGAGGTCTTTGACGAGACTTTGTTTGATGGCGAAGGCGACTTCCGTCCAGCGACACCTGCGGATTTCTTCCCCGGGTCCAGTCTTTCTAACGCACCTGACCTCAGCCTGATGGCGAAGGCACGGGCCGGTTTCCACGGGCCTTACGGCACAGGGATCAGCCAGTTCGTGAACGGTATGGGCGGGGCGGAATATATCGCATCGCTCATGACTGGTTACCACGAAGAGCCTGAATGCGCGCTGGAAGGCGAACCGATGGACGGCTTTTACAACGTGGCTTTTGCTGCAGGTGGATTTCCCGAAAGCTGCATCGACGAAAAAGGCAAGCACATGGTGCCAGGGTCCTGGATTGCGATGTCGCAGCCGTTGTGGGGTGACGATGTCGAGTATGCAGACGGTCATTCAGCCGAGCTGGAGGATGTCGCACAGGATGTCGCCGCATTCCTGATGTGGACAGCTGAACCCAAGCTGGTCGCGCGGAAGGAAGCGGGTTTGACCGGTGTGTTGTTCTTGACCGTGTTGTCCGTGCTGCTTTACCTGACAAACAAGCGTTTGTGGGCACCGCATAAGCATAAAGACTAAGTCAGACTGACCTGACAAAGACAAAGGCCCGCCACTCTGGTGGGCCTTTTGCATTGCGTAAGGTGGATCATGATCCACCTTACCCCAAATAGGCCTTCAATGCTGCTGGCGGATGATCGAACAACGCATCAGTCGCGATGGGTTCGGTCACATCACCCTCAGCCACGACGGCGGCCATATCTGCAGTCCGCCGCGCATCAGCCGGATCATGTGTGACCATAATTACTGTCTTGCCCGCCGCCACCAGTTTCGCTTTCACCAAATCCAGCATGTCATCCTTCAACGCCGGACCAAGTGCTGCAAAGGGCTCATCCAGTAAAACAACTGGGCGGTTGACCACCAGGACACGCGCCAGTGCCACCCGACTTTGCTGGCCACCTGACATTGCAGCGGGCTTGCGGTCTGCAAACCCGTCCAAGCCAACGTCAGCCAAGGCCGTTGTAACCTTGGCCTCGTCACCCCGATCCAAGCGCAGATTAGGTCGCAGACCCAAGCCAATATTCTGCGCCGCCGACAGATGCGGAAACAGGTTATTGTCCTGAAACAACATGCTGATAGGCCGGTTACCGGGCGCGGTATCTGTCAGATCATTGTCATCCCATATCAGCTGACCCGATGCAGGCGCCAAAAACCCGGCGATCGCGGCCAATAGCGTCGATTTGCCCGCACCGGAAGGACCGATCAACGCGGTAGCTTGGCCCTGCGCGAACGTCACATCGGCACGTAGCGAAAACGACCCTTGCTGAAGCACCAACTCCCTACACTTCAGCATTGGCACGCCCCCAGAGATCACAAATCCAAAACAGCGCAAAGCTTAAGCTAACCAATAAAAGCGCCGCGCTCGCCGCCGCATCCATCCGGTAGGCCCCCATCAACCGATACATCGCCAAGGGCAGCGTTTCCTGGGCTTGCCCTGCGAACAAGGCAATCACCCCCAAGTCACCCATGGAAAGGGCCGCCGCCAAGCCTGCCGCGAAACCCAGTGGTCGCCGGACCCGCGGCAATATCACCAAGGCGACCCATGACCAGCGATCCACCGACAAGGACAGCGCCAAGCGGCCATAGTCCTGATTGACCTGCGCCACCGCCGGCGCCAGTGATCGCAATGCAAAGGGCAAGGCCAATGTCGCATTAACCAACATCGTCACGGGCAAAGCCACCTCTGCCGGGCGCACGAAGGGAAAGACCAATAAAAACGCGCCCGTCCCAACAACCAAACCAGAGGCGGCCAAGGGCATGACGCCAATCACCGAAACCATCGCCCCACCGCGCAATGCCAGTGCAAGCGCCATCAAAACACAGAGAGACGCTGACCCAACGGCGACCATCAAAGATCGCAACGCCGCCACCCAGACAGAGCCGGGCATCTCCAGCAAACCCGGGACACCGCGAAGGCCGATCATGATCAAAGGCAACAACAAAAACACAGCAGCCAAAGCGATGAATGCATAATCGACCGCCGGGCGCGCCATATCCCAACGCTGCACCACACGGTCCAAACCAGAACCGACCGGATCAGTCCCGGTCATCCGCCACGCCAATGCGGCGGCTGCCACGCAGAGTGCAAATTGAATACAGGCCAACAAGGCCGCGCGGCCAAGATCAAAGTCAAAGCGCACCGCTTGATAGATCGCCAACTCAACCGTCGTGGCGCGCGGCCCGCCACCCATGGTCAAGGCCACGGCAAAGCTGGTCAGGCAAATCAGGAAGATGACCAGGAATGTGTTTGGCACAACCGCGCGCAGCATCGGCCATTCCAGCAGCCGCCCTATGGGTGCGTTCAAAGATGCGGCCAGACGAAACCGCTCTGCCGGGATGGTCAACCACCCTTGCAGGATAAAGCGTACCGCCAATGGCATATTGAAAAACACATGGGCCAGAACAACCCCATGCAGCCCGAAGATAGAAATCGGTTCAAACCCAAGCCAGACCAACCCGTCATTCAACAGCCCGCCACGCCCGAAGATCGCCAAAAGGCCAAGGACAGCGACGATAACGGGCAGAAGGAAAGGCGCACCCAGCAAGGTGATCAGCAATTGCCGCCCCCTGAACCTGCGCCGCGCCAAGGCGCGGGCGACGGGTATGGCGCACAGCACGCTCAACAGCGCAGATAGTAATGACTGGATAACGGTGAACCGGATCGCGGCCCAATCCGCCGGGGCCAATCCGCCGCCCCATTCAGCACGCCAGGCAACAGCGCCCAGCGTGCCAAGGGTCAGCACAAGCACCAGTGCCGCTGCCGCGGCACTGGGCCAACGCGCTGTTACTGGGACAGCGCTGTGCGCCATTCATCCAGCGCCGCATCGCGCTTGGCTGCTGCCTCTTCGGGGGACAGCAACAAGGACTTGGCTGGTGTGACCAAAGTCTCAAAACCCTCTGGCAGGCCGCCAGCAGGCGTGACAGCCGGGTACATCCAGTTGGTCGTCGGGATTACGCCCTGAAACCCTTCAGATACCATGAAAGCGAGAAATTGATCGGCCAGCTCTGGCTGATCCGTGCCAGCGACTTTGCCCGCAACTTCGACCTGCATGTAATGGCCTTCGTCAAAGGCCCATGCGACCTTGCTGTCATCCTCTTCCGCGATCAGGTGATAGGCGGGGGATGTGGTGTAAGACAAAACAGCGTCCGCTTCGCCTTCAAGGAACATACCGTAAGCTTCGGACCAGCCGGATGTAACCGTCACGATATTATCGGACAGGTCTGCCCAAAGGGCAGGCGCTTCGTCACCGTAAGCTGTTTTGACCCACATCAGCAGGCCCAGACCGGGGGTGGAAGATCGCGGATCCTGGATGACGATCTTGGTGTCGCTATCCGCCAAGGCCTGCAATGATGCAGGCGCATCCGCACCTGCGTTGCCAACAAAGGCGAAATAGCCCCAGTCAAACGGCAGAAACTCTGCGTCCGTCCACTCAATCGGCAAGTCCAGATCAGCCTCAACACCATGTGGCGCAAACAGCCCCGTTTCGCGGGCAGCAGCTGTCAGGTTTGTATCCAGACCCAGCACGATATCCGCATCGGTCCGTGGCCCTTCCAATTGCAAGCGCGCGAGCAGAGCGGCACCATCACCGGTACCGACAAATTGCAGATCGCAGCCGCATTCCTCTTCAAACGCGGCCTCAATCGCAGGACCGGGGCCCCATTCGCTGACAAAACTGTCGTATGTCATGACTTGCAGCACAGGGGTCTCGGCCAATGCACCTGTGGCACAAAGGGCAAGTCCCGCGACAGCTGGCAGATAGGTGGTGTTTTTCATCGTATCCTCCAAATACAGGCGGGCGGATTGGGGGATAGCGGGCTTGCTAAACCTTCCCTCCGCCGGTCTTAACCGGTTCAGGTTCAACGGGTCCGCGCTACGCGCATCTCAGCCAGTCTCTGGCCCCCCGAGGTGGCACCTTGCTAAGCCGGATCGCGCAGGTGTGCAAGGGAAAGCACTTGAGCCTGATTGCCGCCCCCGCTAGACCCATCTGGCAAAGGGGATTTCCATGTCGATCAACAGTTTCGGTCACTTGTTTCGGTTCACCACCTGGGGTGAAAGCCACGGCCCTGCCTTGGGTGCGACCGTTGATGGCTGCCCCCCCGGTGTGCCGCTGGCGGCCCCGATGATCCAGCAATGGATGGACAAGCGTCGCCCCGGTCTGAACAAGAACACGACCCAGCGGAATGAACCCGATGCGGTCAAAATCCTGTCTGGGGTCTATGAGGGCAAGACCACAGGCACACCGATTCAACTGATGATCGAGAACACCGATCAGCGGTCGAAGGACTATGGCGATATCCTGAACACATTCCGCCCTGGCCATGCCGATATCACCTATCACCAGAAATACGGTCTGCGTGATCCGCGTGGTGGTGGGCGCTCTTCTGCGCGCGAAACAGCGTCGCGGGTGGCTGCTGGTGGTGTTGCACGTGAGGCGATCAGGGCGATTGCACCGGGTGTACAGATCAAAGGCTATATGACCCAGATGGGCACCAAGAAAATCGACCCGGCCAAGGTTGATTGGGGCCAGATCGACCAAAATGATTTCTTCTGCCCGGATGCAGAGGCCGCCGCCGAATGGAACGACTACCTCACTTGGCTGCGCAAGGACGATCACAACTCAGTCGGTGCAATTATCGAAGTTGTGGCGCGCGGCGTACCCGCAGGCATCGGCGCACCCGTTTACGCCAAGCTAGACACTGATCTGGCCGCTGCGATGATGTCGATCAATGCTGTCAAAGGTGTCGAGATTGGGGAAGGTATGGCTGCAGCCTCCCTGACCGGGCGCGACAACGCGGATGAGATTTTCATGGGGCCGCAAGGGCCGGAGTATTCGTCCAACCATGCCGGCGGCATCCTGGGCGGGATCAGCACCGGTCAGGACATCGTGGTGCGGTTTGCGGTCAAGCCGACCTCTTCCATCCTGTCACCGCGCAAGTCGATCCGCATGGATGGCACCCCGACAGAGGTGGTGACCAAGGGCCGTCATGACCCTTGTGTCGGTATTCGTGCCGTCCCGGTGGGCGAGGCGATGATGGCATGCGTGATCCTTGATCACCTGTTGCTGGATCGGGGCCAAACCGGTGGGGTGCGCGGGCAGATCGGTTAGCTGCTGGCGGCCAAAGCCGTGTCCAGCAAACCTTGAATATCGCTGCGCGACGTGCGGGCCACAAGGCGCCCCAACTCATCCTCGCCTCTCATGACGACCAGCGTGGACCGGCGCGGGATGTTCAGTTCCAAGGCCAGATCACCACGCCCATATTCATCCCAATCGACGTTGATGAATGTGATGGCCTCATCATAGGCAGCATTTTCAGCCCGCAACGCGCCAATCACCCGTTCTTGCGCGCGGCATGTCGTGCACCAATCTGCCTTGAAATCAACAAACACCGTCTCACCAGCGGCAAGCCGCTCTTTCACCAGGCCGGGGGTATAGTCCAACGTGTCCGCGGCCTGTGCTGCGATAGGCATCAGCGTTGCAGCGGCGCTCAGGGCGATGAATTCACGACGTTTCATGACGTTCTCCTTGATCAAAAACGAACAGACAGGTCCTGGAGCCAGTAAGGCAGATGATCCAGCAACCAAAGCTCTGCATAGATATGCAGATTGAAAAGTAGGGCGGTTCCGACCGCGACAAAGATCAGCCCCATGAAAAGGCGCGCCTTGCCCGAGATTTTGCGCAGCATATCGCGGCGGTTGCGCAGCGCATTCTGCGCGCCATAGGCCAAAACGACGATGATTGTCGAAATGCCCAGCGCAAAGCTGAGCATGGTTGCCGCAGCCCAGCCAAGGTTTTCACCCGCCGCGGCCAGCGCAATTGCACCACCCAAAGTGGGCCCTACACATGGCACCCAGACAGCGCCCAGCAAGGCACCACCGATAAACTGACCACCCAGACCATTGGTCTTGATCCCATCCATGCCCGCATCAGCGCGTGCCGATAGGCCCGCAGTGGCGGTAGCAAAGACGGTTGAAAACTGCGGTATGATCAAGACCAAGCCAAACAGCACCATCATCACGGCACCGGCTTGCGCGATCATCCGATCATCAATACCCAGCGCACGGCCAAAGACGGCAACACTCATACCCACGATGACGAAAGACACGCTCATCCCGGCAGCCAGTGCCAAGGGCCCGGCGCGCCCGGCCTGTAGCGCAGTCGCCAGAATGATCGGCAAGACTGGCAAAACGCAGGGGTTAATCAGGGTCAAAAGCCCGGCAAGATATCCAAAGACTAAATCCATGCCGCTTTGTGCGATAACAAGGGTCGCCCTGTCAGCCCTGAATATGATGTCAAACGGTCACTTTGGCGTGGGGTGTTTTGACAGCTGCACCGCCAGAATGCCACCCGCAATGATCGCGACGCCGATAATATCAAGCACACCAATCGTTTCGCCCAAAAGGGCGGCTGCGATGGCGACGCCCAGAAACGGGTTAAGAAAATGGAAGGTCGAGGCTTTGACCGCCCCAATGCGCCCCACCAGTAAGAACCAGACGAGCGTCGCGGCCAGACCCGGTACTAAGGTCGTGTAGACAAAGGCAACAACCAGCTGCCAATTCCACGTGACCGCCCACACCTCTAAGGTCAGCGCGGGCACCCACAGCAACGCGCTTCCGACAAGCATCTGCAACCCAACAATCATCAGGACATTGCCGCCAGAGGACGCACCCAAAACCGCCAATGTGGCGATGGTTAAAGACACCACACCAATCACACAAAGGATCAGCCCATAGATATCAACACCACCTTGCAAACGTGCCCCCATGATCAGCACCACACCGACAAGACCTGCGACAAGCCCCACGATCCCCAGCGGTCTGACCTGTTGGCCGAAAACAACCCATCCGGCCAAAGCCACCAACAGCGGCATGGTTGATGCGATAATTGCGGCAAGCGATGCGGGGATCGTCTGCATCGCCACAAAATTCAGACCCAGATAGAGGGCGTTTTGACAAACACCAAAGATGACAACGCCGAGCCATTGTTTACCGGTCAACCGCGCCGATTGACCAAGAAGCCAGGCGATACCGACGCCAATCAAGCCAGAGATTAGAAAGCGCAGCGCCAAAGCGCTAAGAGGCGGTGCATATTCAACAATGACGCGGGCAGAAGTGAAGGCCGAGGACCACATGCAGGCAAACGCAAGGCCCATGAAGATTGCTTTGATGTCCATGAGGCCCAACTAGCGGACATACCACGAAGTTTGAATGGCAAAAGAACGGCGCGCCCGCAGGCTGCCAAAGCACCAGCTGTTCCCTTTGTTGATGCGGCCCTATAGTTTGGTGATGGAAACCCATATTGTTTTTCTACGCGCCGTAAATGTTGGTGGTACCGGCAAGCTTCCTATGGCCACGTTGCGATCAATGGCCGAGGCAGAAGGCTTTGATGATGTGCGCACCTACATTCA